>NZ_JAOCAT010000008.1:0-216423 GCF_029839485.1 Achromobacter sp. GD03932 | reverse complement strand
GCGCGCGCCACAGGCGCCGGCGCGGCCAGCGCTGCCGCCCGCGGCCGGCCCGCGCCCCGCCGAACCGAGTTTCGATGCCGCAACCCTGGGCGCGCTGGCACGCGCCGTGCACCTGTCGGATGCGGGCGTGTCGATTCTGCTGCAAGGCGAAACCGGCGTGGGCAAGGAAGTGTTCGCGCGCCAGCTGCATGCGCGCAGCAAGCGCGCCTGCGGGCCGTTCGTGGCGGTGAACTGCGCGGCGTTGCCGGAAAGCCTGATCGAATCCGAGCTGTTCGGCTATGAAGACGGCGCCTTCACTGGCGCGAGGCGCCAGGGCAGCAAGGGACTGCTGCGCCAGGCGCACGGCGGCGTGCTGTTCCTGGACGAGATCGGCGACATGCCGCTGATGCTGCAATCGCGCTTGCTGCGCGTGCTGCAGACGCGTGAAGTCTCGCCGCTGGGCGCGGCCAGACCTGTGTCCGTGGACTTCGCGCTGGTGTGCGCGACACACCGGCCGCTGGCGCACGAGGGGCCCGACGCGCCGGTGCGCCCGGACCTGTATTTCCGCATCGCCGAATACACCGTCACGCTGGAACCGTTGCGTGCACGCGCCGACCGCCTGGAGCTGCTGCGTGGCCTGTGGGCGGCGCAAGGCGCAGGCCCTGTGCTGCCGGCCGAGATCGAAGCCATCCTGGCCGCCTATTCATGGCCCGGAAACTACCGGCAACTGGCGGCCGTGCTGCGCACATTGCACGTGCTGGCGGGACCTGCCGGCGTCGTCGAGGCCGACATGCTGCCCGCCGACATCCGCGGCGCGGCGTCTGCGCCGCAAGCCGCAGGCACAGACGTTGATCCTGCGAATCTGCAAGCCATGACGGACGCCGCGATCCACAATGCCCTGGCCGCCCATGGCGGCAATGTCAGCCGCGCTGCGCGCGCGCTGGGCGTGCACCGCAGCACGCTTTATCGCCGCTTGCCGCGTCCGGCCTAGCGGCATTCTCTGCTCCCTGCGCGCGACGCTGCCATGGCGCGCAGGCGCTTGCCATGCACGCGCAGGGCGTGCACAAAAACTATCTTTTGAAGATAGGTTAACTATCCCAGCACACGGCAAGAACTGCTTACGATGCCTTCATCCCCTTCAACCCAGGTGATGACATGGCAAGCAACGAGCTGTTCTACGACGACTTCGAAATAGGCCGTCCCTTTCCTCCGACCCGCTACAGCATCGGCGCCGCGGACAGCGACGCGTTCATCGGCACCTTCGAACATTCCCCGGTCCTCGACGGCAACGGCCGCGCCGTGTCGCGGCAGGGCGGCGGCGCGCCCGTGCGCAGCGTGCACCCAGTCCTGGTTGGCAGTTTCCAGCCGCAGCACGCGGCCTTTGCCTGGCCGACTGGCGTGCTGCACGCCCGCGAGAAAGTCCGTCTGCTGGCGCTCGTGTATCCGGGAGAGGAACTGGAGGCCAGCGTGCTGGTGAAGGACAAGTACCTCAAGAACGACAAGCGCTTCGTGGTGCTGGAGATCACCGTCCGCAAGCTGGAAAACGCGCGCGTCGCTCTGGTGGCGGAGCGCAGCCTGGTTTGGCCCAATTGAGGAGGCCCGCATGGAATTCAAGGTAGGCGACAAGTTCCGCAGTGCCGCGCGCGGCGCGGAACAGGAAGACATCAACCGCTTCGGCGCGCTGCACGGCACCACCGGCAGGACGCACACCGATCCCGAATATGCGCGCAACAGCGTTTTCGGCGGCGTCATCGTGCAGGGGGCGTTGGTGATGGCGCCAGTTCTCGACATGGCCGCCGATCTGCTTGGCGGCGCGTGGCTCGATGGCGGTGAAATCGAGGCGAAATTCGTGGCGTTCACGCGGCCGGGAGACCAGGTGGACGTGGAGCTCGAAGTGACCCGCAGCGAACCCGGATGGCTGGAGCTGGCGTATGCCTGCGCGCTGCCTGATGGAAAGAAGGTGCAGGTGGGAACCATCACCCACCGCCGCGGCTGAGGTCGGCCGCAATACAAAAACAAGCATAGGGAGACAATCTTGAAACGTATCTTGCAAAGCCTGGTCCTTTCCTGCGGGGTCTTGAGCGCGACGGTCGCGCTAGCCGCGCCGTACCCTGACAAGCCCATTCGCATGATCGTGCCGGCTGCGGCCGGCGGCGCCGCCGATACGCTGGCGCGCATGATAGGCCGTGGGCTGACGGAGAAATTCGGCCAGCCCGTGGTCATCGAGAACAAGCCTGGCGCAGCCGCCATCGTGGGCATGACCGCCATCGCCAAGGCGCCCGCCGACGGCTACACCCTGGGCATGACCTTCTCGGGGGCCATGTCCATCAATCCTTCGCTGTACCAGCAGTTGCCCTACGACCCGGTGGAGGACTTCGCGCCCATCACCATCGTGGCGGTATCGCCGCTGGTCATTGCCGTCAGTCCCGAGCTCGGGCCGAAGTCGCTGGGCGAATTCCTGGCCCTGGCGAAGAAGGATCCCGGCAAGCTGACTTTCGGGTCGGCCGGCACCGGATCGACGCAGCATCTGTCCATGGAGCTGCTCAAGTCGACCGCGGGCGTCGACATGCTGCACGTGCCTTACAAGGGCAGTTCGGCCGCGCTGGTCGACGTGCAGTCGGGCTTGATCTCCGCGGTCAGCGACAACGCAATCACGCTGGTGCCGCTGATCCAGTCGGGGAAGTTGGTGCCGCTGGCGGTGGAAACCGCGCAGCGCATCCAGTCGCTGCCGCAGGTGCCAACCGTGGCTGAATCCGGCTATCCGGGATTCCAGGCGGCGGGCTGGTACGGGCTGCTCGCGCCCGCCGGCACGCCGCAGCCCATCGTGGCGCAGCTCAACGCCGCGCTGCGCGAGATGGTGGGCAAGCCCGACTTCACGCAATGGCTGCGGCAACAGGGCATGGAGCCGCAGACCGATACGCCCGAGGGCTTCGGGCGCTACATCGGCCAGGAAAAGGCCAAGTGGGCCCAGGTTATCAAGACGGCCAAGGTGCCGCTGCAGGAATCGCGCTGAACGCCGGCGGCGAGGCCGCCATCACTCCAGGACAACCATGCAAGCCGTAACTTCCACGCTTAGCGGAAACATCCGCGTCATCGTCATCGACAATCCTCCGGTCAACGCCACCTCCCAGGCGGTGCGCGCCGGCCTGCTGCACGCCATTGAGCAGGCGGCGGGCGATGACGATACCCATGCCATCGTCATCGCCTGCGCCGGCGCCACCTTCGTGGCCGGCGCCGACATCAAGGAGTTCGGCAAGCCGCCGCTGGATCCGCACCTGTCGGAGGTGATCCACGCCATCGAATCCAGCGCCAAGCCGGTGGTCGCGGCGATCCACGGTTCGGCGCTGGGCGGCGGGCTGGAGCTGGCCCTGGGCTGCCACTACCGGGTGGTG
Source organism: Achromobacter sp. GD03932 (assembly GCF_029839485.1). NCBI lineage: Bacteria > Pseudomonadati > Pseudomonadota > Betaproteobacteria > Burkholderiales > Alcaligenaceae > Achromobacter > Achromobacter sp. GD03932. The sequence goes on along the minus strand of NZ_JAOCAT010000008.1, from coordinate 213,052 downwards.
GATGCGCAAGCCCGCCTGGGCCTGCCCGAGTCCACACTGGGCATCATCCCCGGAGCTGGCGGCATTCCCCGGCTGCTACGCCTGGCGGGCGTCGAGAAGGCGCTGGACATGGCCGCGGGCGGCAAACCAATAGGCGCGGCCGAGGCGCTGCAAGCCGGCGTGGCGGACGCGTTGGCGCAGGAGGATGTCCGGGCTGCCGCCATTGCGTTCGCCCAGCGCCTGTTGGCTGAGGGCCAGGGGGCGCGGCGCACGCGGGAATTGCCGGCGCCGACCTGCGGGCTTCAGTTGTTCGAGACCGCGCGCGCCAGGTTCCAGGCCAGCCATCGCGGCCAGGTGGCGCCGCAGGCTTGCGTTGACGTGGCGGTGCGCAGCGCCGCCTCGAGTTTCGAAGACGGCGTGGCCTATGGCCGCGAGCGTTTCCGGGAACTGGTGGCGTCGCCCCAGGCGCAAGCCTTGCGCCACGCCTTCTTCGCCGAACGTGTCGCGACCAAGCCCGCCGGCCTGCCGGCCGAGGAAGCGGCGCCGGTGCGCAAGGCGGGCGTGGTGGGCGCCGGCACGATGGGCACGGGGATCGCCATGTGTTTCCTGAACGCGGGTATCCCCGTCGTGCTGGTCGAGCAGAACGAAAAGGTGCTGGCGTCCAGCGTCGAAACCATAGGCAAGACCTACCGCAACGACATGGCGAAGGGACGCATCACCGAAGCCACGCTGCGCGCGCGCAGCGACGCGCTGACGCCGACGCTGCAGTACGAGCCGCTGCGCGACTGCGACCTCGTGGTCGAGGCCGTCTTCGAGGACATGGACGTCAAACGGCAGGTGCTGGCCAGCATCGAAGAAAACCTGCGGCCGGATGCGCTGATCGCCACCAATACCTCGTTCCTGGACATCGATGCATTGGCAGCGGGCCTGCGCCGTCCGGAGAACGTCGTCGGCATGCACTTCTTCAGCCCCGCCCACATCATGAAACTGCTGGAGAACGTGCGCGGCGCGCGCAGTTCGCCGCGCGCGCTGGCTACCACGCAGGCCTTGGGCAAGCGTCTGGGCAAGGTGGCGGTGATGGTGGGAGTGTCCGACGGCTTCGTCGGCAACCGCATGTTGGCGCGACGCACCCGAGAGTGCTACTTCATGCTGGAGGAAGGCGCGCTGCCCGAGCAGGTCGACCGCGTGCTGTGCGAGTTCGGCTTTCCGATGGGGCAGTTTCAGCTGAACGACCTGGCGGGCCTGGACGTTGCCTGGCGCAACCGCCAAAGCCGGCTGGACCGGCTGAGCCCACGCGAGGTGGCCTGCAACATCCTCGACGAAATCGTCGCGACGGGACGGCTGGGGCAGAAAACCGGCGCGGGGTTCTATACCTATGACGCGCAGCGCAAACGATCGGTGGACCCGGCCATATCCGAACTTATCGTGCGCAACGCGGAACGGCGCAGCATCATGCGCCGCGAGATTTCCGACGAAGAGATCCTGGAGCGCTGCCTCTACGCCATGATCAACGAAGGGGCGCTGATCCTGGAGGAAGGCATCGCCAGCCGGCCGGAGGACATCGACACCATCTGGCTCAATGGCTACGGCTTTCCGCGGTTCCGCGGCGGTCCGATGTTCCATGCGGACCGGATCGGCGCGGCTCGCATCTGCGAACGCATCCGCCATTACGCCAGCCTGGCGGGCGAGCAGTACTGGACGCCCGCGCCGCTGCTGCTCGCCCAGGCGCGCGATGGCGGCGCCTTCTATGCCCGCTGAGGTCCTTCCTTTCCTCATCCACGTACACACATCCTATGTCTAACAGAGAACCGCCGCTCAGCGGCATCACCGTGCTGGATATGACCCGCATCATGGCGGGCCCCTGGTGCACGCAGAACCTCGCCGACCTGGGCGCCGAAGTGCTGAAGATAGAACGTCCGCTGTCAGGCGACGACACCCGGGGCTGGGGGCCGCCCAACCTGATGGACGCCGAAGGCCGGCGCACGCAGGAGTCGGCGTACTACCTGGCCGCCAACCGCAACAAGAAGTCGTTGGCTCTGGACATCGCCACTCAGGCCGGCGCGGAGGCGGTGAGCCGGCTGGCAGCCGGATGCGACATCTTCGTCGAGAATTTCAAAGTGGGCGGCCTGCGCAAGTACGGCCTGGACTACGCCAGCCTGCGGGAGCTGAACCCGCGCCTCATCTATTGCTCCATCACGGGTTTCGGCCAGGACGGTCCTTACGCGGAAAAGCCCGGCTATGACTTCGTGATCCAGGCGTTGGGCGGACTGATGAGCATCACCGGTGAAAAGGACGCGCTGCCTGGCGGCGGTCCGCAGAAGGCCGGCAATGCCGCCGCCGACCTGATGGCGGGCATGTACGCCACCAGCGCCATCCTCGCGGCGCTGCACGAGCGCAGCCGCAGCGGCCTGGGCCAGCATATCGATATCTCGATGCTGGACTGCCAGGTGGCGGCGCTGGGCGTGCAGAACTTCAACTACTTCCTGTCGGGCGAGGTGCCGCGGCGCGAAGGCAACGCCCACGTCAACCTGGCACCGTATCAGGTGTTCGAGGCGGCCGACGGGCATGTGGTGCTGGGCGTCGGCAACGACGGCCAGTTCCAGAAATTCTGCGCCGCCGCGGGACGCCCCGACCTGGCCGGGGATGAACGCTACCTGACCAATACCGGGCGCGTGCTCGCCAAGGGCACCCTCATTCCCGAACTGGAGCGTCTGTTCCGCACGCGGGGGCGCGACGAATGGGTCGGCCTGCTGGATGCCGCAGGCGTGCCGGTAGGCGTGATCAACGACATCGCCCAGGTCCATGAGAATCCGCAGGTGCGCGCGCGCGGCCTGAAATTCTCGCTGCCGCATCCGGTGTGCGGCAGCGTGCCGCAGGTCCGCAGTCCGATGCGCTTCTCGGAAAGCCCGGTCGCCTACCGCAACGCGGCGCCCTTGCTGGGAGCCGATACGCAGAGCGTCCTGAGCGCCAGGCTCGGATGCAGCGAAACCGAAATCGCGGCGCTGCAGCAGCCCGCAAGCCTGGGAGAACCACGATGAGCAGCGCAGCCGCCAATGCAGGCACGCAGAAGCAGTACTTCGACCATCTGGCGCAAGGCCGCTTTCTGATCCAGCGCTGCGCCGATTGCGCGCGCCACGTGTTCCATCCGCGCGAGATCTGCCCGCATTGCGGCAGCGATGCGCTGGGCTGGGTCGCGCCGGCGGGGCGGGCCATCGTCTACAGCTGCACCACCGTCGCGCGCAAGCCCGAGGCCGGCGGCGACTACAACGTTTCGCTGCTCGATCTTGAGGAGGGCGTGCGCATGATGTCCAACGTCGTGGGCATGCCGCCCGACCAGGTGCGCATCGGGATGACGGTAAGAGCCGTGATCGGCGAGCGCGACGGCGCGGCAGCCGTGCTGTTCGAGGAGGCGCGGCAATGAACTACCGGCAACTGCGAGGCAAGACGGTCATCGCCGGCGTCGGCCACTTCGGCCTGGGCCAGGCGCCGGGCTATACGGACATGGAGCTGCTGGTGCGGGCCGCCCATGCGGCGGTGCGGGACGCGGGCCTGCGGATGCGCGACATCGACGGTATCGCCACCTCCAGCGTGGCGGCCAGCATGTGGCCGATGTCCGTCATCGAGACCCTGGGCATCCGCCCCACCTACATCGATGGAACCTGCCTGGGCGGTTCCAGCTTCATGTCCTACATCCTGGCGGCGGCCCATGCGCTGGACTCGGGGCAGTGCAACGCCGTGCTGGTCTGCTACGGCAGCGCGCAGAAGACCGCGACCGTCGGCCGCTCGGCGATTGCGGCCACGCGCAAGGCGCTGGATCCCCAGCCCTACGAAATGCCTTATGAACCCCTGAACCCGCCCAGCGCCTATGCGCTGGCCGCCAGGCGCCACATGCACGAGTTCGGCACCCGCCGCGAGGACCTGGCCGAAGTCGCCGTGGCGGCGCGCCGCTGGGCGCAGCTCAATCCCGAGGCGTATTCGCGCGATCCGCTATCGATCGATGAGGTATTGAGCGCTCGCAGGGTATCGGATCCGCTGACGGTCCGCGATTGCTGCCTGGTGACGGATGGCGCCGGCGCCTTCGTGATGACGCGGGCCGACCGCGCCCGGGATCTGCCGCAGCCGCCCGCCTACATCCTGGGCAGCGCCACCGCCGTATGGAACCGCCAGATATCCGCGATGGAGGACCTGACCACCACCGCAGCGCGACAGTCGGGCGCGCTGGCGTTCGAGATGGCCGGGTATCGCCCGGCGGACGTCGATGTGGCGCAGCTGTACGACGCCTTCACCATCAACACCATCCTGTTCCTGGAAGACCTGGGATTCTGCGCCAAGGGCGAGGGTGGGGCCTTCGTGCGCGACGGCGGCATTGCGCCCGGCGGCAGGCTGCCGGTGAACACGAACGGGGGCGGGCTGTCTTGCGTCCACCCGGGCATGTACGGGGTGTTCCTGGTGATCGAGGCGGTGCGCCAGCTGCGCGGCCAGGCGGGCGAGCGCCAGGTCCGGGATGCCCGCCTGGCGCTGGCGCATGGCAACGGCGGCACGCTGTCCAGCCAGTCCACGGTCATCCTGGGCGCCGAAGGGACCTGCTGAGGGCCGCCTCAAGCGGCCCGCGCGATCTCGTAGATTTCCTCGATCAGGGCGGCGCGGACCGATTGCCGGTTCCACAGCAGGCCGACGCTGCGGAAATGCTCGTCGCCCGGCAGGGGGATCTTGCGCAATCCGGAGTCCGGGCGCAGTTCGCCGGCGCCGTCCGGCACCAGGGACACGCCCAGTCCCTGGCCCACCAGCAGCGCGATCACCTCGATGGACGCCGTTTCGATGCGTATCTTGGGACGTATGCTGTGCTGGCGGAAGTAGTTGGCGGCGAGCTGCCCGCCCCACAGCTTGCGGTCGTAGCAGATCAGCGGATTGGCGCGCAGCAATTGGTGCGGGTCTGTTTCCGTCAGCGAGGCCGGCGCCAGCACCACCAGCGGTTCGTCGCGCACCCGCCGCCATTCCAGGTTCTTGGGCATCTGGAACTGCGGCTGCAATATCAGCGCCGCGTCCATTTCGCCGTCGCATATCTTGCTGTAGAGATTGACGGAATAGCCCTTGACCAGGCTGACTTCCAGGTTGGGATGCCGGTCGATGAGGCGCGCCAGCAGCGTGGGCATCAGCGTGGTCATGGCCGAATCGAACGCGCCCAGGGTGAGGTGGCCGAACACCACAGGCCCCTGGGAGGCCGCCTTCAGGTTGCGTACCTCTTCCATGACGTGCTTGGCCTGCGCCAGGATCTGCGCGCCTTCGACCGTGGGTTTGACGGTGCGGCCGGAACGCACCACCAGCTTGAAACCCAGTTCGTCCTCGACCTTCTTGATGCGTTGATTGACCGCCGCCGGCGTCAGGCCGTTCTTGCGCGCGACCTCGGCGATCGAACCCTGCTCGATGACTTGGATGAAATTGAGCAGGAAAGTAGTGTCCATGGGCTCCCGGACCTGCGGTCAGCCCATCAGGCGCGCAAGTTCCGCGCCCGGATCCTTGGCGCGCATGAAGGCTTCGCCCACCAGGAAGGCGTCGACCTTGTGCTGGCGCATCAGCTGCACGTCTTCCGGTTTGAGAATGCCGCTTTCGGTCACGACGCGCTTGCCGGCGGGGATCCGGGGCAGCAGGTCCAGGGTGTTCGACAGGCTGGTCTCGAAGGTGCGCAGGTTGCGGTTGTTGATGCCGAGCAGCGGCGTCTTCATGGTCAGCGCGACGTCCAGTTCCTGGGCGTCGTGCACTTCCACCAGCACGTCCATGCCCAGTTCCATTGCCAGCGTTTCATAGTCGCGCAGTTGCGCGGGGCTGAGCGCGGCCACGATCAGCAGCACGCAGTCCGCGCCCATGGCGCGCGCGACGATGATCTGGTAGGGGTCGATCACGAAGTCCTTGCGCAGCACCGGCAGCGAGCAGGCCGCGCGCGCCTGGCGCAGGTGGTCGTGGGAACCCTGGAAGAACTGCACATCGGTCAGCACCGACAGGCAGGCCGCGCCGTGCACCGCATAGGTGGCGGCGATTTCCGGGGGATTGAAAGGGTCGCGCAGCACGCCCTTGGACGGCGAGGCCTTCTTGATTTCGGCGATGACGCCGGGCTTGCCTTGCGAGATCTTGTCTTCGATGGCTTGGGCAAAGCCACGCACGTCCTGCCGCGCCTGCGCTTCGCGCAGGACTTCGGCTTCGCTGCGCATCTGGCGAGCGGCGGCGACTTCCTCGGCCTTGACGGCGAGGATCTTCGCGAGAATATCGTTCATTTCAGGAATTTCCGGGTATATGCGCAGAATTCTTCCAGCTTGGCTCGCGCCGCGCCGGTGGAGATAAGTTCAAATGCTAGAGCCAATGCCTCGGGAATGGAATCGGCCTTATTGCCAGCATAGATGGCGAGTCCCGCATTGAGCGCGACGATGTCGCGGGCGGTGCCTTCGACATTTTCGAGCGCCTCGATGACAAGCTCACGCGATTGTTCGCGATTGGACACCTTGATGCTCCGGTTGGACATCATGGATAGCCCGTAGTCCTCGGGGTGGATCTCATATTCGAGGACTTTCCCGTCCTTGAGTTCCCCGACCAGGGTGGCGCCGCCCAGCGAGGCCTCGTCCATGCCGTCCTTGCCGTGCACCACCAGCACGTGGCGCGACCCCAGGCGTTCCAGCACGCGCACCTGGATGCCGACCAGGTCGGGGTGGAACACGCCCATCAGCTGGTTGGCGGCTCCGGCCGGGTTGGTCAGCGGACCCAGGATGTTGAAGATGGTGCGCACGGCCAGTTCCTTGCGCACGGCGGCCACGTTCTTCATGGCGCCATGGTGGGCGGGCGCGAACATGAAGCCGATGCCGGTGGCCTGGATGCACTCGGCCACCTGTTCGGGCGTCAGCACCAGGTTGGCGCCCAGGGCTTCCAGCACGTCGGCGCTGCCGCTGGAGGACGAGGCGCTGCGGTTGCCGTGCTTGGCGATCGGCACGCCGGCCGCCGCCGCCACGAACATGGCAGTGGTGGAAATGTTGAAGGTGTGGCTGCCGTCGCCGCCGGTGCCGCACATGTCCAGCAGGTCGGCGGGGTTGGGCGTGACCACGGGCGTGGCGAATTCGCGCATGACCTGCGCGGCCGCGGTGATCTCGCCGATGGTCTCTTTCTTCACGCGCAGGCCCATCAGCAAGGCGCTTGCGATCTGCGGCGACATTTCGCCGCGCATCAGCATGCGCATGAGATGCAGCATTTCGTCGTGGAAGATTTCGCGGTGTTCAATGCAGCGCGTCAGCGCTTCGGCGGGGGAAATAGTCACGATGCGTCCTTCTTAGGCGAGGTTCAGGAAATTGCGGAGCAGGGCATGGCCGTGCTCGCTGAGCACCGACTCGGGATGGAACTGTACTCCGTATAGCGGCAAGGTCTTGTGGCGCACGCCCATGATGTCGCCGTCCGGCGCGGTCGCGGTCACGGCCAGGCAGTCGGGCAGGGTGGCGGGGTCGATGGTCAGCGAGTTGTAACGGATCACGGTGTACGGGGTGGGAAGACCGGTGAAGATGTCCGTGCCCGTGTGCGAGATCCGCACGGTCTTGCCGTGCATGATCTGCTGCGCGCGCACGATGTCGCCGCCGTAGGCCGCGCCGATGGCCTGATGGCCCAGACACACGCCCAGGATGGGCTTCTTGCCGGCAAAGGTCTGGATCACGGGCACCGAGATGCCTGCCTCGGCCGGCGAGCAGGGGCCGGGCGACACGCAGATGCGGTCCGGATTCATGGCGGCGATCTCTTCCAGCGTGATCTGGTCGTTGCGCGCCACGCGCACGTCTTCGCCCAGTTCACCGAAGTACTGCACCAGGTTGTAGGTGAAAGAGTCGTAGTTGTCGATCATCAACAGCATTTAATTCTCCTGTGGGGCCGCCCGGCGGCCCGGATATGTCCGGTGGGGGCGGGGCCTCAGATGGGTTCGTCCAGGCCGTGCTGCACCTGTTCCGCGGCGCGCAGCACCGCGCGGGCCTTGGCTTCGGTTTCGGCCCATTCGGCTTCGGGGTTGGAGTCGGCCACGATGCCGGCGGCGGCCTGCACGTACAGCGTGCCGTCCTTGATGACGCCGGTGCGGATGGCGATGGCCACGTCCATTTCGCCGCCGTAGCTCAGGTAGCCAGCCGCGCCGCCGTAGATGCCGCGGCGCACGGGCTCCAGCTCGTCGATGATCTTCATGGCCTCGACCTTGGGTGCGCCGGTCAGGGTGCCTGCGGGGAAGGACGCGCGCAGCACGTCCATGCTGCTCATGCCGGGGTTCAGCGTGCCGGTGACGTTGGACACCAGATGCATCACGTGCGAGTAGCGTTCGATCACCATGGTGTCGCTGACCTTGACCGAGCCCACCTGGGCCACGCGGCCCACGTCGTTGCGCGCCAGGTCGATCAGCATCACGTGCTCGGCCACTTCCTTGGGATCGGCCTTCAGTTCGGCGGCCAGGGCGGCGTCTTCCTCGGGCGTGCCGCCGCGCTTGCGGGTGCCGGCCAGGGGACGGATCGTAATCTGCGACTTGGGCTCGCCGTTTTCCACCACGCGCTCCTGGCGCACCAGGATTTCCGGTGACGCGCCGACCACCTGGAAGTCGCCGAAGTTCCAGAAGTACATGTAGGGGGAGGGATTGAGCGACCGCAGGGCGCGGTAGAGGGAGAGAGGGGAATCGCGGAAGGGCTTGGCGATGACCTGGCCGATCTGCACCTGCATCAGGTCGCCGGCGGCGATGTGTTCCTTGGCGCGGTGCACCGCGGCCAGATAGTCTTCCTTCTTGAAGTCGCGCCGCTCTTCGGTCTGCATGCTGGCGTGGCTGTAGGGAATTTCCACCGGGCGTCGCAGTCGGGCGCGCAAGTCGTGCAGGCGCTGCTGGGCGCGGCTGTAGGCTTCGGGCTGGCCCGGGTCCGCGTAGACCATCAGGTAGATCCGGCCGGCCAGGTTGTCGACGATGACCAGCTCGTCCACGTGCATCAGCATCAGGTCGGGCGTGCCGCCTTCCATGCCGGCGGGAAACGGCTTGACCGCCGGGCCCAGGCAGGGCTCGATGTGGCGCACCGTGTCGTAACCGAAGTAGCCGGCCAGGCCGCCGCAGAAGCGCGGCATGCCAGGACGCAGGGCGACCTTGAAGCGGCTCTGGTATTGCTCGATGAAGGCCAGCGGATCGCCGTCATGGGTCTCGGCGACCTTGCCGTCGTGCAGCACCTCGGTGCGGGTGCCGCTGGCGCGGATCACCGTGCGGGCCGGCAGGCCGATGAAGGAGTAGCGGCCGAAGCGTTCGCCGCCCACCACCGATTCCATCAGGCAGGTCATGCGCCCGCCCTGGGGGCCGGCGTGCGCGAGCTTCAGGTAGATGCCAAGCGGGGTGTCCAGGTCGGCATAGGTTTCCGCGACCAGCGGGATGCGGTTGTAGCCTTGTGCGGCGAGGGCCTTGAATTCGATTTCGGTCATGTCGGGTCTCGTGAGCGATTTATCTGCTATCGGACCAGGCGCGCAACAAAAAAGCCCGGTCCAGGTTACTGGTTCCGGGCTTGGCTCTGTGATTATTTACACAGCTACGGCACTAGGCGGCATACGCGTCCAGGGCCGGGAGGGATCATCGCCACCCGGAAGACAAACGCCACCAGCGCCACGAGGCGCCGAGCATTTGGTTCTGGATGGAAACGTTCATTGAGCTTTGTTCAGTATTGAATTCGCGGTGCGCCGCCGGGTGTTCAGGAGCCTGTTCTTGCCGCGTTCTGGTTTTGATTCCAGAGCGCGACCCACTGGGCGGCGGCGACTAGCGTGTCAACTATACCATCGACATCCAGCTCGCGCACGTCCCGGCCTTCGTTGTAACCATAAGGCACGACCAGGACCTGGGTGCCGGCGCTGCGGCCGGCCTGGGCGTCATTGACCGAATCGCCGATGGTCACGGCTTCGTGCATGGCGACGCCGAGCAGGTCGCAGGCATGCACCACCTGATCCGGATCGGGCTTGCGGCGCTCGCAGGTGTCGCCGCAGACCACGGCGTCGAAAAAGCCCGCCAGGCCCGTGCGCTGCAGCAGCGGCAGGGTGAATTCGGTGGGCTTGTTGGTGACGACGGCCAGCTTCAGCCCTTGCTCGCGCATGAGCTTCAGGCCGTCGATGACGCCGGGATAGATCTGCGCCTTTTCGCCATTGGACAGGTGGTAATGGCGATAGAAGGCGGCGCGGGCCACGTCGAACTCGGCGGCCGAGGGGTCGGCTGCATCCAGGCTGCCGGCCAGGCTGCGGCGCACCAGGTTGTCCACGCCCTTGCCCACGAAGGTGGCCACCACGTCTTCGCGCAGCGGCGACATGCCCAGTTCCACGCGCATGGCATTGGCGGCGAAGGCCAGGTCGGGAATCGAATCCAGCAGGGTGCCGTCCAGGTCCAGCAGCGCGGCGCGAAAAGCGGTCATGTCGGTTCCCCGGCTCAGATGGCGGTGGTTTCGCCGATGGCGATCTGTTCGCGCATGGACTTGATGATGCCGGCATAGTCCGGCTTGCCGAAGATGGCGGAGCCGGCCACGAAGGTGTCGGCGCCGGCGCGGCGGATTTCAGCGATGTTGTCGATCTTCACGCCGCCGTCGACCTGCAGCACGATTTCCTGGCCGCCGGCCTGCGTCCAGGCGTCGATGCGGGCGCGCGCCTCGCGCAGCTTGGTCAACGCACCCGGGATGAAGCTCTGGCCGCCGAAGCCCGGATTCACCGACATGATCAGGATCAGGTCGATCTTGTCCATCACGTAGTCCAGGTAGGACAGCGGGGTGGCGGGATTGAACACCAGGCCGGCCTTACAGCCGTTTTCACGGATCAGCGACAGCGTGCGGTCCACGTGGCGGCTGGCGTCCGGGTGGAAGCTGATGTAGTCGGCGCCGGCCTTGGCGAACATCGGCACCAGGTCGTCCACCGGTTCCACCATGAGATGCACGTCGATCGGCACCTGGACATGGGGGCGGATGGCCGCGCACACCATCGGGCCGATGGTCAGATTGGGGACATAGTGGTTGTCCATCACGTCCACGTGGATCCAGTCGGCGCCGGCGGCGACGACGTTGCGGACTTCCTCGCCCAGGCGGGCGAAGTCGGCCGACAGGATGCTGGGGGTGATGCGGGTGGAAGCCTGTTGGGTAGACATGATGTTCGGGATCGGGGAGGGCATAATGTGCCATTATTGCAGTTTGAGGCGCGGTACCGGGAATGGCCCGGCCCGGCGGGTCCGGGAACCGTGTCTTTTCCAGCGTCAGGCGCCGTACCACGGCCGCCCGCCAGCACCACACAGGGAAGGACTGTGAAACCTTACGACCTGAGCGTCTCTGTCTCTCCGCGCTTCGTGCCTGAACAGTCCGATCCTGGCGAACAGCAGTTCGTGTTCGCCTATACCGTCCGCATCACCAATACCGGCGAGCATCCCGCCCAGGTGATCAGCCGCCATTGGATCATCACCGACGGCAACCAGCGCGTGCAGGAAGTGCGCGGGCTGGGCATCGTCGGGCAGCAGCCCTTGCTCGCGCCCGGTGAAACCTTCGAGTACACCAGCGGCTGTCCCCTGCCCACGCCGGTGGGCACGATGCGCGGCACTTACCGCTGCGTCGGCGAGAACGGCATTCCGTTCGAAGTGCCGATCTCCGAATTCGTCCTGGCCATGCCGCGTACCCTGCATTGAATGGCCCGGCTATCCGTCGCACGTTTTTTCATTTGCTCATGAAGCGCATTCTCAGTCTGTCCGTGCTGTCCGTCTTGCTGGCGGCATGTTCCACCCCCTCCGATATCCCTCCCGACTCCGGTTCGACCGGTATCCCCGGCCCGTCCGCGCCCGCAGCCGACGGCCCGCTGGTGGTGCCGTCGCTGGCGTCCTTGCCCGATACCCCGCCGCGCGCGCTGGCGGGCAAGTACAAGGCGGCGAACTGGGCCGAGATGCCCGGCTGGACCAACGATGACCTGTCGCGCTTCTGGCCTCTGTTCCTGCGCAATTGCCGCGGCCTGATGCGGCCGACCAGCGGCAACCTGGCCGCGCCGGCGCGCGCCACGCCGCGGGCTTGGCAGCCGGTCTGCGCCGCCGCCGCGGATCCGTCCCGCGCGCCTGCCGCGGGCGATGGCGAGGGCGTGCGCCGCTTCCTCCAGACCTATCTGCAGCCCTGGCGCCTGAACGCGGCCGACGGCAAGCCGGCCGCCAATACCGTGACGGGCTATTACGAGCCCCTGGTGCGCGGCTCGCGCCGCCAGGGCGGCAGCCATCAATGGCCGCTGTACACCGTGCCGGCGGACCTGCTGACCATCGACCTGGGTTCGATCTATCCGGAACTGGCGGGCAAGCGCGTGCGCGGCAAGCTGGACGGCAAGCGGGTGGTGCCCTATGACTCGCGCGCCGCCATCGAATCGTCAGGCCGCCGTCCGCCCGTGCTGGTGTGGGTGGACGACCCCGTCGACAACTTCTTCCTGCAGGTGCAGGGCTCGGGTCGTGTGCAGCTGACCGACGGCCCCGATTCCGGCAAGACCATCCGCGTGGCCTACGCCGACCATAACGGCCAGCCTTATGCCTCGATTGGCCGCTGGCTGATCGACCGGGGCGAGCTGTCGGCCGACCAGGCCTCCATGCAGAACATCCGCGCCTGGGCCCAGCGCAATCCCAAGCGCGTGCCGGAAATGCTCAACGCCAACCCGGCGGTGGTGTTCTTCCGTGAAGAGGCGGTGATCGACCCGGAGCAAGGCCCCAAGGGCGCCTACGCCGTGCCGCTGGCCCCCATGCGTTCGATCGCGGTCGACGCGGGCTTCGTGCCGCTGGGCACGCCGGTATTCCTGGCCACGACCTATCCCGCGTCCGACCGGCCGCTGCAGCGCCTGGTGCTGGCCCAGGACACGGGCACGGCCATCCGCGGTGCCGCGCGCGCCGACTTCTACTGGGGCTACGGCGACGACGCCGGCCAGCAAGCCGGCCGCATGAAGCAGCGCGGCCAGATGTGGGTGCTGTGGCCGAAACAGGCCGGGGAGCCGAGCGCAAGATGAGCCATCAGATCGTCGTTTGCGGGGCCGGCATCGTCGGCCTGTCCACTGCCCTGGCGCTGGCCCGCCGCGGCCAACGCGTGGCCGTGCTGGCGCCGCGCGCCAGCGTGCCGCCGGCCGATCCCGACCGCTACCATCCGCGCGTCTACGCCATTTCGCCCGCCAGCCAGCGCTTTCTGGCCGAACTCGGCGTGTGGGACGCCATGCCCGCGTCCCGGCTGACGCCGGTCAACGCCATGGAAATCCACGGCGACGCCGACGGCCAGGTGAATCTGAGCGCCTGGCAGGCGGCGCTGCCGCAACTGGCCTGGATCGTCGAGTCCGGCGAAATCGAGCGCGTGCTGATCCAGGCCGTCCGCATGTTCGGCATTCCCTGGCTGGAGGACCGCTGCACGGGTTACCGCGACGGCGCCATCGACACCGAAAGCGGCACGCGCATCGAGGCCGAGCTGTTCGTGGGCGCCGATGGCGCGGCGTCGCCGCTGCGCGAGGCCGCCGGCCTGAAGCATGAATCCGTGTCCTATGACGACACGGGTCTGGTGGTGCATCTGGACGCCGAGCGTTCACATCAGGGCGCCGCCTTCCAGTGGTTCCGCGACGACGGCGTACTGGCTCTGCTGCCGCTGCCCGATACCTCCGCCGGTGCGCAGGTTTCCATGGTCTGGTCCATGCGCACCGAACTGGCCCAGGCGCTGCTGGCCTTGCCGCCCGAGGAGCAGGCTGCCCGCCTGGAAACCCTGCTGGCCGACGCCGCCGAAGGCCGCCTGGGCGCGCTGAAGGTCCGCAGCAAGCTGCATGGATTCCCCTTGACGCTGGAGCGCGCCCAGATGGTTGCGCCCGGCATCGCGCTGGCGGGCGACGCGGCGCACCGCCTGCACCCGCTGGCAGGCCAGGGGCTGAACCTGGGCCTGGGCGACGTCGAGGCCCTGGCCCGCGTCGTCGCCGGCCGCGAAGCCTACCGTGCGGCGGGCGACCTGCGCGTGCTGCACCGCTACCAGCGCGCGCGCGCCGAGCCGGTGCTGGCCATGCGCCTGGCCACCGACGGCCTGCACAAGCTGTTCGCGTCGCGGGCGACGCCGCTGGTCTGGCTGCGCAATGCCGGCATGCACTGGGTAGAGCGGGCGCCTCTGATCAAGCGCCGCCTGATCACCGGCGCTTCGGCCAACTAGGGCCGGATCCGTCCCGTGGAACCTCGCCCGCGGGCGGATTGTCTGACTCATAGGGGGCGCCTGCCCGTGTAGGCCGGATTCGCCCAGGCGCGGATCGGTTACCCTTTCCGCACAAGAACACGATAGATAAGTACAGGAGTACCGATGAATTTCCGCATATCCGCCACCTTGGCCGCTTGTTTCCTGGCCGCGGGCCTGGGCATGTCCGCCGGCGCGGCGGCCCAGGGCGACAAGTCCGTCTCCACCCAGTCCGTGGGCCAGCCCGGCAAGGGCGACAAGAGCTACTCCACCACCCAGGTGGCGCCGGCCGATCCCGTGGCGGACGCGGTCAAGGACCGCTTCCGCCAGCGTTTCGACGGCATGGATGTCACGGCCGTGCGCCGCACGCCCTACGGGCTGTTCGAAGTGCAGCTGGGCATGGACCTGATCTATACGGATGAAAAGGTGACCTGGGTCATGGAAGGTCCGTTGATCGACGCCATGACGCGCCGCGACGTCACCCGCGAAACGCAGGAGCGCCTGAGCGCCGTGTCGTTCGACCAGCTGCCGCTGGACCTCGCCATCAAGCAGGTCAAGGGCGACGGTTCGCGCAAGGTCGCGATCTTCGAAGACCCCAATTGCGGCTACTGCAAGCAATTGCGCAAGACGCTGGAAAACGTCGACAACATCACCGTCTACACCTTCCTCTATCCCATCTTGTCGCCCGATTCCAAGGACAAGGTGCGCGACGTGTGGTGCTCGAAGGACCCGGGCGCGACCTGGGACGACTGGATGCTGCGCGGCAAGAAGCCCGCCACCGCGAATTGCGACGCACCCGAGGACAAGCTGCTGGCCCTGGGCCAGAAGCTGATGGTGCGCGGCACGCCGACCACGTTCTTTGCAGACGGCTCGCGCGTCAGCGGCGCCTTGCCGCTGGAGCAATTCAAAGCCCGCTTGAACTGACCGGCGCGCGGCGCCGGCCGGGAGGCTGGCGCCACAGGCGCCAAGCCCCCGGAGACAGCTCTTGAAAATCGCAATACTCGACGATTACCACGACGTAGCCAAGCGCTATGCGGATTGGACCTCGCTGGGCGGCAACGCCGAGGTGCGGATCTTCAACAACTTCATTCCCGAGGGGCAGGTCGAGCCCACGCTCGAACCCTTCGAGGTGATCGTCGCGATGCGCGAGCGCACACCATTCCCTGCGGAACGGATCCGCGCGCTGCCGAACCTGCGCCTCTTGGTCACTACCGGCATGCGCAACAACGCCATCGACATGCAGGCTTGCGCCGAGCAGGGCATCGTCGTGTGCGGCGCGCCCGGCAGCGCCGAGGCCAACACCGCCACGGCTGAATTGGCCTGGGCGCACATCCTCGGCCTGTTCAAGCATCTGCCCACCGAAGACGCCGCCATGCGCCGCGGCATGTGGCAGACGGGCATGCCCGAGCCGCTGGCGGGTAAGCGCCTGGGCGTGCTGGGTCTGGGCAAGCTGGGCGCGGCGGTGGCCAAGGTGGGGCTGGCCTTCGGCATGGACGTGGTGGCCTGGAGTCCCAACCTGACCGACGAGCGCGCCGAGGCGGCGGGCGTGAAGCGGGTGGACAAGCACGAGCTCTTCGCCACGTCCGACGTCGTCAGCCTGCATCTGATCCTGTCCGAACGCAGCCGCCATGTGGTCGACGCGGCAGCCCTGGCCGCGATGAAGCCGACCGCCTACCTGGTCAACACCTCGCGCGCCGGCCTGGTGGATCAGGAAGCCTTGATGGACGCGCTGGTGAAGTTCCGCATCGCCGGCGCCGGCCTGGACGTCTATCCCGAGGAACCGCTGTCGCCCACGGATTCCGTGCGCGACCTGGACAACGTGATCCTGACGCCGCACCTGGGCTACGTCAGCCGCGAGAACTTCGAAGCCTTCTACCAAAACGCGCTGGAGGCGGTGAAGGCGTGGAAGTCGGGCCAGCCGATTCGCGTGCTGAATGCGTAGGCGTAGCGCCTGCAAATGAAAAAGGCTGCCCTGGGCAGCCTTTTTCAATTCCCGCGCGCCGTTTTCAGCCGCGCGTGAACGTCACCTTCTTCTCGACGATGGCGCCGGGCTCCAGCGTTTGCGGCGTATCGCCACAGGCTTCGCCGGCATCTTCCTGCGGGTCTTCGGCATCGAACGCCGTGTCGCCATTGGCGTCAGGCAGACCGGTGGGCTTCAGGCCCACGAAGTCGAACAGGTCGCGGTCCATCAAGTGCGAAGGCACCACGCGCGACAGCGCGTTGAACACGTTCCACGAGCGGCCCGGATGCTGCTTGTCCCATTCCTTGATCATGCGGCCCACTTCCTTGCGCTTCAGGTTCTCTTGCGAACCGCAGAGATTGCAGGGAATGATGGGGAACTGCTTGAGTTCGGCGTAGGCGATCAGATCGGTTTCCGGCACATAGGCCAGGGGGCGGATCACTGTGTGGCGGCCGTCGTCGGACACCAGCTTGGGCGGCATGCCCTTGGCCTTGCCGCCGTAGAACAGGTTCAGGAAGAACGTGCCCAGGATGTCGTCGCGGTGATGGCCCAGCGCGATCTTGGTCGCGCCCAGTTCGGAGGCGACGCGGTACAGGATGCCGCGGCGCAGGCGCGAACAGAGCGAGCACATGGTCTTGCCCTCTTCCAGCACGCGCGTGACGATGGAATACGTGTCCTGCGTCTCGATGTGGAAGGGCACGCCCAGTTCCGTCAGGTACTGGGGCAGGATGTGGTCGGGAAAGCCCGGCTGCTTCTGGTCCAGGTTGACCGCGATCAGCTCGAACTTGAAGGGCGCGCGCTTCTGCAGCTGCAGCAGGATGTCCAGGAGCGCGTAGGAGTCCTTGCCGCCCGACAGGCAGACCATGACGCGGTCGCCTTCTCCAATCATGTTGTAGTCGGACAGGGCGCGCGTGGTTTCGCGGGCCAGGCGCTTGGTCAGCTTGTTGCCTTCGTGGCGAGCCTTTTCTTCGGCCTCGGTGCGAAAGCGCACCTCGGGGGTAGCTATGTCGTTCATGGTCAGCGAGTGATCTGGATTTCCACGCCCACCGCCGCGCAGTCGGAAAAGGCCATGGGCTTGCTGATGCGCAGGCGCAGCGCGCGGATTTCCTGGAAGTCGGCCAGCAGGCGCGCCGCGACCTGTTCCGACAGGGTTTCGATCAGGTTCACGTGCGCCTGCGTGCATTCTTCCACGATGGCCTCGCGCAGCCGGCGGTAGTCCAGCACGCTGTGGATGTCATGGTCGTCGACCGAGCGCTGGATGTCGACGTCGAAGTCGGCGTCGACATGCAGGGGCTGGGTGGCGCGGCGCTCGTGTTCGAGGATGCCGATGCGGGCGTCGAGCGCGAGCCCGGAAAGAATGATGCGGCGTGTAGGCATGATGAAAACCTGGGTGGGGTAGCCCGGAATTGTAAGGCGACAGCGGAACGGGGGCGGCGCGCTGGCTACAATCCGGCCATGTCCGGGCGTCCGCGAGGCGCCGGCGCAGTCAATAAGGGGTGAAATGCAACAGATGCACGATTCGGTCATTGTAGGCGGCGGCCCCGCCGGCGCCTCCTGCGCCCTGTGGTTGGCGCGCCTGGGCCTGTCCCCGCTATTGGTCGAGGCTGGCCCCCGGCTGGGCGGGCTGGGCAATGACAATCCCTTCGCCGACGACTGGATCGCCGTGCTGCCCGGCGTGACCGGGCAGCAGGTGGCCGCCAATATCGACGCCAGCGTGCGCGCGGCCGGCGTGCCGCTGCGGCTGGAAACCCGCGTAACCGGGGTGCGTCCCTGCAAGGGCGGCATCGAGGCCACGCTGGCAGGCGCCGACGGCGCCGAATCCCTGGTGCGCGGACGCACCCTGGTGATCGCCTCGGGCGTGCGCGCCAAGGGGCTGCCGGACCATCCGCCGGGCGCATCCTGGCCCGGCGTGCTGATCGGCCCGGGCTCGCCCATCGTGGCGCAGGACTATTCGGGCCTGTCGGTGGCGGTGCTGGGCGGCGGCGACAACGCCTTCGAAAACTACGTCTACGTGCGTAACCGCGGCGCCCGCAGCGTGCATCTCTATGCCCGCAGCGTCCGCGCCCAACAGCAATGGGTGACGCGCGCCGGCCGCGAAGGCGTGCATATCGGACCGTACAAGGTCGACCCCGCCACCCGCAGCGTGGACGGCAAGCAGTACGACCTGATCCTGGTCTTCTACGGCTGGGAGCCCCAGGCCGGCTTTGCCGACAGCCTGCACCTGGCCCGCGACGAGCGCGGCTACATCCGCACGGACTTCGCCACCGCCGAAACCAGCGTGCCCGACATCTACGCTGTGGGCGAGGTGGCGCACCGCATGCATCCCTGCGTGGTCACCTCCATGGCCGACGGCGTGGTCGCGGCCAAGGCCATCCAGCGCCGCTGGGAGCGCGGCGCGGAGTAGGGACGCGGGCTTCAGGCCGTGAGCAGGAATTCCAGCACCGCGGCCTCGAACGCCTCGGGCAATTCGATGTTCGCCAAGTGCACGGCCGGCAGCGTCAGCAGCCTGGCGCCAGGGATGGCGGCGGCGATCTGCTCGCCGTGGCTGGCTGCGGTGACCGTGTCGTGCTGGCCCGCGATGACCAGCGTCGGATTCGGGATCAGCGCCATGGTGCGACGCAGGTCGAAGTCCCGCACGGCGGCGAATGCGCCCGCCAGGCCATGCTTGTCGGTGTTCAGCAGCATGGTGCGGAACGGTTCGACGGCGGGATTGCTCTGCTGCAGCCAGGACGCGGGAAACCAGTTCTTCAGGAAGGTCTCGGCCGTTTCCGACATGTTCTCTGCCCGCAGCGTGGCGGCGATGCGTTCGTCCCATTGCGGCACGGGTCCCAGATAGGCCGAGGTATTGCTCAGGACCAGACGATGGATGCGCTGTGGCGCATGCACGCCCAGCCATAGACCGACGATGCCGCCCAGCGACAGCCCCAGGAAATGCGCGCGCTCGATGCCCAACCCGTCCATCAGCTCCAGCACGTCGCGGCCCAGGCGGTCAAGCGAGTAAGGACCTTGCGGCACGCTGGACGCGCCATGGCCGCGGTAGTCATAGCGCAGCACGCGGAAGTGGCGAGTCAGCGCGGGAATCTGTGCGTCCCACATGTGCAGCGTGGTGCCGATGGAGTTCGCCAGCACCAGCGTGGGCAGATCCGCGCGGCCATCGTAACGGTAGGCGATGCGCGCGCCGTCGCCGGCGGTGTAGTAGGAGATGTCTTGCATGATGCTTGGCCTCGCGGTGGTTGGTGTGAGGCAAATCGTAGTTGCGCGCCGTTAGAGAAAAAATTACAAAGTTTGCACAATCATTGTCGGAAAAACAGACATGAGCGAATTCACGCTGCACGATCTCCAATGCTTCGACGCGGTGGCGCGCGCCGGCGGCTTTCAGGCGGCCGCGGCAACGCTGCACCGTTCGCATCCGGCGGTATTCGCCGCCGTGGCCAAGCTGGAACGGCAGTTGGATCTGGCCTTGCTGGACCGCAGCGGCTACCGCGTGAGCCTGACAGCCGCGGGGCAGTCCTTCCATGCGCGCGCGCAAGCGCTGCTGCGCGAGCTGACCGCCTTGCGCGCGCACGCCGAACAACTGGCCATGGGCGAGGAAACCGAGCTGCGCATCGTGATCGGCGACTTCTGTCCGCGCCCCTACGTGCTGGGCTTGCTGAGCCGCTTTTTCGCGGACTGTCCGGCCACGCGCCTGGACCTGCACTTCGAGGCCGTGTCCGGGCCGCAGGAACGCCTCTACGACGGCGAGGCCGACCTCATCCTGCATCGCGTCGCCAAGAACGACGCCCGCATCGAATGGGTCGACCTGGCCAAGGTGCCTTTCGTACCCGTGGTGGCGCCGGGCTTTCTGCGTGAACCCGTGCCGCGCGCGATCAAGCCCGCGCTGATGCGCGACTACACGCAATGCGTCATGCGCGACACCGCCAGGCACATGCCGCCGCAGGATTACTTCACCGTGGAAGGCGCGCGCCAGTGCACGGTGGCGGACCAGCTGATGAAGAAGGAAATCATCCTGCAAGGCATGGGCTGGGGTCACATGCCGCGTTTTCTCGTCGAAGACGAACTGCGCGACGGACGTCTGATCTCGATCGCCAACCGCCATCTGCCGGGCAGTGTCGAAGAGCTGGTCGCCGCGCGCCGCACGGACTGCGCGCAAGGTCCGGTCTCGAACCGCTTGTGGCACTACTTGCAGAATGCCGCGCCAGCCTTGCGCCGCGCCTTGGCAGCGAGCCGCGGCCGCTAAGGGAAAATACGCATGGCATAGCGCCACACGCTTCTTCAGAATGCCTTCCAGACGCAAGTTCGTCTTCAAATTTTCGCCGACTGCCAGTGTTGCCAGTCAGGCGTAGGGCAAAAAGGCCCGAGCCGGAATTTCCGGCTCGGGCCTTTTCGTTTTCCGTTTGTCCATCGCTTTTCTTCGAATGGCGTTTCGCTGCGCCGTGGGCGCAGCTTTGCCTGAAGAAACGTGGCAGGCAGCGGGCGGACGGCAGTCGTCGTGATGTGGTGGGCAAAGGCGCCTGCCCAATCCCGGGCAGTTCAGGGCTTGCGTGCAAGCCCTAGCCGGAGGCTTGCCTTCAGAAACGCACAGGAGCGCAACGATGAGCGTATACAACCGCCGCCGCTTTCTGCAGCACAGCGGCTCCATGGTCCTACTGAGCGCCGCGTCGGGGATGGCAGCCTTGCCCCGCCAGGCTTACGCCCAAGACACAGTCAAACTGGGCTTGCTGCATTCGCTGTCCGGCACCATCGCCATCGCCGAGGCGTCGCTGGTGGACGCGGAGAAGCTGGCGATCGAAGAGATCAACGCCTCGGGCGGCGTGATGGGGCGCAAGATCGAACCCGTAGTCGAAGACGGCGCGAGCGAGAACGCCGTGTTCGCCGAGAAAGCGCGCAAGCTGCTCGACCGCGACAAGGTCGCCGCCATCGTGGGCTGCTATACCTCGGCTTCGCGCAAGGCGCTGCTGCCGGTGCTCGCGCGCAGCAAGGGCCTGCTGTACTACCCCACCTACTACGAGGGCCAGGAGCAGGACGCGCGGGTGTTCTATCCATCGCAGGAAGCCACGCAGTCCGTGATTGCGGCGGTGGAGTGGATGGCGCGTGAAAAGGGCAAGACCTTTTTCCTGGTCGGTTCCGACTATATCTATCCGCGCACCTGCAACAAGATCGCCAAACCGGCCATTGCCCGCATGAATGCCAAGGTGGTGGGCGAAGAGTACGCGCCGTTGGGCCATACCGAGTTCTCTTCCATCATCAACAAGATCAAGGCGGCCAAGCCCGAGTGCATCTACAGCACCGTGGTGGGCGGCTCCAACGTGGCGTTCTACAAGCAGCTGCGCGCCGCCGGCCTGGACGGCACGCGCGTGGTGCTGCTGTCCACCGTGGTGTCCGAGAACGAGATCGAAGGCATCGGCAAGGACAACGCGGCGGGCTACTACGCCTGCATGGGTTACTTCCAGAGCCTGCAGAATCCGGCCAACGAAAAATTCGTCAAGGCCTTCAAGGCCAAGTACGGCCAGGACCGCGTCATCGGCGACCCGATGGAGGTTGCCTACAACAGCGTGTACCTGTGGAAGCTCGGCGTGGAGAAGGCCGGTTCGTTCGATCCCGACAAGGTGATCGCGGCCTCCGCCGGGCTGACACTGCAGGCGCCGGAGGGCACCGTGCGTGTGCACGAGACCAACCATCACGTCTGGAAGAAAGTGCGGGTGGGCCGGGCGCGGCCGGACGGGCAGTTCGACATCGTCTGGGAATCGGCCGACCTGATCGAGCCCAATCCCTTCCCGAAGCTGTAGCCCGCGCTTGCGGATGTGCGCAAGCCCTTGGCCGGCGGCCTTGCCGCCGGCGCAGCCAGGAACGTGACCATGAATATCGACATCGCGGCAATGCAGCTGTTCAACGGGATCAGCCTGTTCAGCATCCTCCTGCTGATGGCGATCGGCCTGGCCGTCGTGTTCGGCCTGATGGGCGTCATCAACATGGCGCACGGCGAGCTGATGGCCATGGGCGCCTACACCACCTACCTGGTCGCGGTCGCGTTTCAGCATTGGGCCCCCGGCTGGATGGACGTCTACCTGTTCGCGGCCATTCCGCTGGCGTTCCTGGTCACCTTCGCCTTCGGCTATGTGCTGGAGCGCGGCTTCATCCGCTGGTTCTACAACCGCCCGCTGGACACGCTGCTGGCGACCTGGGGCCTGAGCCTGATCCTGCAACAGGCCTACCGTTCGCTGTTCGGCGCGCAGGAGGTCAGCGTGCCGCTGGCCTCCTGGCTCAGCGGCGCGTGGGAGCCCACGCCCGACCTGCAGTTCCCGCTGAACCGCATCTTCATCCTGGGCCTGACGCTGCTGGTGGCGGTGGGCGTGTATCTGCTGCTTTACCGCAGCGCGTGGGGACTGCGCGTGCGCGCCGTCACCCAGAACCGCGCGATGGCGGGCGCCGTCGGCATCAACACGCGGCGCGTGGACGCGCTGACCTTCGCGCTGGGCTCCGGCCTGGCGGGCATCGCCGGCTGCGTCTTCACCATGATCGGGTCGACCAACCCCGGCACGGGCCAGCTCTACATCGTCGATTCATTCATCGTGGTGGTATTCGGCGGCGTCCAGAGCCTGCTGGGAACGGCGTTCTCCGGCCTTGCGATCGCACAGTCGCAGACCACGCTGGAATACCTGATGAGCGGCTCGATGGCCAAGGTCACGATCCTGGTCCTGGTGATCCTGGTCCTCTATTTCTGCCCGAACGGGCTGTTCGCCAACAAGACTCGGGGGTGATGCGATGAAGGCCCTGCACCGGAAAACCGAAGAGATCGCGATCCTGCTGGTCGCGGCGCTGATCCTGGCCGTCCTGCCCCTGTCGCTGGATCCGTTCCGGCTGAACCTGGTCGGCAAGTACATGGCGTTTGCCTTCGTGGCGATAGGCATCGTGCTGACCTGGGGCTACAGCGGCGTGCTGAGCCTGGGCCAAGGAATTTTCTTTGGACTGGGCGGGTACATGATGGCCATGTTCCTGAAGCTGGAGGCGTCCGCGCCAGAGCTGCCCGACTTCATGGTTTGGAGCAGCGTGGAGAGCCTGCCGGTCTGGTGGCAGCCATTCCATTCGCTGACGTTGACGCTGCTGCTGATCGTGGTCCTGCCGGGACTGGCGGCCTATCTGTTTTCGTTGGCGATCTTCCGCAAGCGGGTCAGCGGCGTGTATTTCGCCATCGTCACGCTGGCCCTGGCAATGACGCTGACCGTGCTCATCATCGGCCAGCAGGGAGACACGGGCGGCGCCAACGGCATTACCGACTTCCGCACGCTGCTGGGCTGGGACATCGTCGGCGATGAAGGCAAGCAGGCGTTGTACTTCATCGAAGCCGGCGCGCTGGTCGTGGCGATGCTGGCGGCGCTGGCGATTGTGCGCAGCCGGCTGGGCAAGATCCTGATCGCCATCCGCGACCGCGAGGACCGCGTGCGGTTCTCGGGCTACGACACCGCGCACGTAAAGGCCTGCATCTTTTGCGTGGCGGCGATCCTGTCCTCCATCGGCGGCGCCTTCTTCACGCTGCAGGTGGGCCTGATCTCTCCGGGCGCGATCGGCGTGGTCGCGTCGATCGAGATGGTGATCTATGCGGCGGTCGGCGGCCGGCTTTCGATTCCCGGGGCCGTGGTCGGGGCCTTGCTGATCGGCTTTCTCAAGTCCTATCTGTCAGAGACGTTCCCGGAAGTCTGGCTGTATTTCCTGGGGGCCATTTTTATTGCGGTCGTCGTGGTCATGCCCAACGGCCTGGCCGGCGTGTTCGGCCAGATTCAGGCGCGCCGCGCCGCGGGGAGCGCGCGATGAGTGCCACCCTGGACCTGCAGGAGCCCGCCAGCATGGAAATGAGCAGCGACCGCCCGGCGCCCGGCGCCATCCTGAGCGTCGAGGACCTGACGGTCTCGTTCGACGGCTTTCGCGCCGTGGACGGCTTGAGCCTGCGCGTGGCGCAGGATGAGCTGCGCGTCATCATCGGTCCGAACGGCGCGGGCAAGACCACGCTGCTGGACATCATCTGCGGCAAGACCCGGCCTTCAGCGGGCCGCGTGATGTTCCAGGGGCGCGACCTGGTGCGCATGGCGGAATTCGACATCGTGCGGGCCGGCGTCGGCCGCAAATTCCAGACGCCGTCGGTCTATGAAGACCTGACCGTGCTGGAGAACTTCGAGATCTCGCTGCCGAACGCGCACGGGGTGGTGCGCTCGCTGCGATTCCGGCGCACGGCCGAAATCCGCGAACGCATCCAGGACATGGCGGGGCAGGTGTTCCTGCAGGACCGCCTGGCGGAGAAGGCGGGCCGCCTGAGCCACGGCCAGAAGCAATGGCTGGAGATCGGCATGCTGCTGATGCAGAACCCGCAGTTGCTGTTGCTGGATGAACCCGTGGCCGGCATGAGTCCGCGCGAACGCGAACAGACGGCCGAGCTCCTGGCGCGCATCTCGCGCGGCAAGTCTATGGTGGTCATCGAGCACGACATGGATTTCGTCAAGCGCATCGCGCACAAGGTCACCGTGTTGCATCAGGGCCGCTTGCTGAGCGAAGGCACGGTGGCCGAGGTGCAGGCCGATCCGCGCGTGCTGGACGTGTACCTGGGCCATTGAGAGGAGGGCGCGCCATGTTCCAGATCGACAAGTTGAACGTGAGCTACGGCGAATCGCACGTCGTCCACGACGTGTGCTTCGACGTGGCGCCACGGGAATCCGTGGCCATCATGGGCCGCAACGGCATGGGCAAGACCACCTTGCTCAAGGCGCTGATCGGCATGCTGCGGTCGGGTTCGGGCAGCATCCGGCTGGATGGCGTGGAGCTGGCCGGCATGGAGAGCTATCAGCGCGTGCGCAGCGGGCTGGCCTTCGTGCCGCAGGGCAGGATGATCTTTCCCTTCCTGACCGTGGAGCAGAACATCCTGACCGGCGCGGAGCGCAGCGGCCTGAAGGCCGTGCCGGAATACCTGTACCGCTTTTTCCCGGTGCTGCACGAGATGCGCCGGCGCAAGGGCGG
This sequence comes from Achromobacter sp. GD03932, assembly GCF_029839485.1. Lineage (NCBI taxonomy): Bacteria > Pseudomonadati > Pseudomonadota > Betaproteobacteria > Burkholderiales > Alcaligenaceae > Achromobacter > Achromobacter sp. GD03932. The sequence goes on along the minus strand of NZ_JAOCAT010000008.1, from coordinate 187,915 downwards.
CAACCTGTCCGGCGGGCAGCAGCAGCAACTGGCGATCGCCCGCGCGCTGATTTCCGATCCGCGCGTGCTGATCCTGGACGAACCCACCGAGGGCATCCAGCCTTCCATCATCAAGGACATTGCACGGGTCCTGAACGCGCTGCGCGAGGAACGCGGCTTCGCCATCGTCGTGTCGGAACAGATGCTGAGCTTCGCGCTGGACCTCGCGGACCGCTTCCTGGTGATAGACCGGGGCCGCATCGTGCACGAAGCCTGCCGCGAGAGCCTGGACCAAGACAAAGTCAGATCTTTCCTGACGGTATGACCGTCAACCACCGAGGAGCATTGTCATGAGACACGGAGATATCTCCAGCAGCAACGATTGCGTGGGCGTGGCCGTCGTGAACTACAAGATGCCGCGGCTGCATACCCGCGCGGAGGTGATGGAGAACGCCCGCAAGATCGCCGACATGGTCGTGGGCATGAAGCGCGGCCTGCCCGGCATGGACCTGGTCATCTTCCCCGAGTACTCCACCCACGGCATCATGTACGACGCCAAGGAGATGTATGAAACCGCTTCGGCCATCCCGGGTGAAGAGACCGCGGTGTTCGCCGAAGCCTGCCGCAAGGCCAACGTATGGGGCGTGTTCTCGCTGACGGGCGAGCGCCACGAAGAGCATCCGAACAAGGCGCCGTACAACACCCTCATCCTGATGAACAACAAGGGCGAGATCGTGCAGAAGTACCGCAAGATCATGCCCTGGGTGCCGATCGAAGGCTGGTATCCGGGCGATTGCACCTATGTGTCGGAAGGCCCCAAGGGCTTGAAGATCAGCCTCATCATCTGCGACGACGGCAATTACCCCGAGATCTGGCGCGATTGCGCCATGCGCGGCGCCGAGCTGATCGTGCGCTGCCAGGGCTATATGTATCCGGCCAAGGACCAGCAGGTCATGGTGTCCAAGGCCATGGCGTGGATGAACAACGTCTATGTGGCGGTGGCCAATGCCGCGGGCTTTGACGGCGTGTATTCCTATTTCGGCCATTCGGCCATCATCGGCTTCGACGGCCGCACGCTGGGCGAATGCGGTGAAGAAGACATGGGTGTGCAATACGCCGAGTTGTCCACCAGCCTGATCCGCGACGCGCGCAAGAACATGCAGTCGCAGAACCACCTGTTCAAGCTGGTGCACCGCGGCTACACCGGCAAGATCAATTCCGGCGAAGAGGCCACGGGCGTCGCGGCCTGCCCGTACAACTTCTACGCCAACTGGATCAACGATCCGGAGGGCACGCGCAAGATGGTCGAGTCCTTTACCCGGTCCACCGTGGGCACGCCGGAGTGCCCCATGGAAGGCATCCCCAACGAGGACGCCAAGCACCGCTAGGCATGCCTGCCGACCATCCGGTCCGTCCGGCCCGCCGCGCCGGACGGACGCCTTCCGAGGACATGAACCGTGCCGTCTCCGCTCGAAACCTACCGGATTGCGCAAGAACCCTTCTACCGTCCCACGGGACGGGAAACCGCGTTATACGAGCATGCGTACGCGCACCGGCTGCCCATGATCCTCAAGGGGCCAACCGGCTGCGGCAAGACGCGCTTCGTGGAGTACATGGCCTGGAAGCTGGGACGCCCGCTGGTCACGCTGGCCTGCAACGAGGACATGACTGCCTCCGACCTGGTGGGCCGCTACCTGCTGGATGCCGACGGCACCGCCTGGCACGACGGCCCGCTGACGCTGGCCGTGCGCCATGGCGGCATCTGCTACCTGGACGAGATCGTCGAAGCGCGCCAGGACACCACGGTGGTCATCCATCCGCTGACCGATGCCAGACGCATACTGCCTTTGGACAAGAAGGGCGAGGTGGTGCGGGCCCATCCGGACTTCCAACTGGTGGTGTCCTACAACCCCGGCTACCAGAGCAGCGCCAAGGATCTCAAGCCCTCTACCCGGCAACGCTTCGTGGCGCTGGATTTCGACTATCCGGAGCCCGGGCGCGAAGCCGAGATCGTGGCGCATGAGGCCGGCATAGACACCGGCTTGGCAGAGCGGCTGGTGCGCATCGCGCACAGTTCGCGCGAGCTCAAGCGTCACGGCTTGGACGAGGGCGTGTCCACCCGCATGCTGATCTACGCCGGCATCCTCATCCGCGACGGCGTCAGTCCCGCCGAAAGTTGCGACATGACCATGACGCGCGCGCTGACCGACGATCCCGACATGGCGGCGGCGCTGCGGTCGCTGGTCGACGCGAACCTGGAATGAACATGCGAGCCGTCCTGTCCGCGGATGAAGGGGCCGGCGCTGGCGCACGCCTGGCCGGCACGCTGGACGACAAGCTGCGCCGGCTGGCCGCGCGCGGCGGCGAGGACCAGGCGGTTCAAGCGCGGCGCTGGATCGAAGCGCTGCACCGCGAAGACCCCGATTGCGCCGCCGCGGTGGCGGAGCGCTTCGACCAGTTGATGGCGAAGCTGACGGCCGGCGGGCTGGGGCGCTGGATGCTGGCCGGCCTGCGGCGCTACGAGCGCCAGCCCGGTCCGCTGCGCGCGTATTTCCAGCTGCGCGATGCCTATGCCCGCGAGGCCTTGAACAGCGAAGCGGGCGCGCAGGAGCTGGAAGCCGCGCAGGCGGGGCTGTCGTGGCTTTTGTGCGGCCTCGCTGGCAGGGCGATGGCGGTCGAGGCCTTGCGGCGTCCGACGCTGGACGGGCCGCCGTCGCGCCCCATCCTCGCGCCTTCGCATTTGCTGGTGCCGGACAGCTATACCGTGCTGGACGGCGCCGACCGCCGGGCGTTGTACCGCGCGGCCGTGGCGCATGCAGCGGCCCATCTGCGCTACTCGCCGGCCGCGCAGCCGGTACTGAGCCTCAAGCCCATGGGCGTCGCAGTGGTGTCGGCTATCGAGGATGCGCGGGTGGAGCGGCTGCTGGCGGCCGACTATCCCGGCGTGCGCCGCTGGTTCCGGCCCTTCGTGCCGCCGCCGCCCGATCCGGCGGACCTGGGATTCGCGGCGCTGATCCAGCGCATGAGCCGGCTATTGATGGATCCGTCGCTGCACGACGACAACCATTGGGTGAACAAGGCGCGGGCGCTGTTCGAGGCGCAGGCCGCCGACCTGCGCGACACGGCGGCCTTTCGCCGCCTGGCGTCGGTGCTGGCCAACGACCTGGGCCAGATGCGGGTGCGCTTCAACCCGCAGCAGTACGCCGTGCCCGTGCCCTATCGTGACGACAACGCCTATCTGTGGGACTACGGCGACGCGGCAGAGCCGCCGCCTGAGCTGACCCTGGGATCGCAGGGTGTGGCGCCCGAGCGGCGCGACGCCGCGCCGCAAGGCCAGGACGAGCCGGCGCCAACCGCCGGCGAAACGGAGCTGGGACGCTACCGATATCCCGAATGGGACTACAAGCTGGGCCGCAGCCGGCCGGACTGGTGCACCGTGATCGAGAAGCTGCCGGGTTGGACCGGCACGCCGCCGCCCGCGCCCGCCGGGCCTGCGCAGCGCCTGGCCCTGCCGCAGTCGCGCCGCCTGAGCCGCGCGCGCCGTTTGAGGCGCCAATGGGAGGGCGATGACATCGACCTGAACGCCGCGATCGAGGTCTTGATCGACCGGCGCCTGGACCTGGCCCCCGACGCCCGCTTCTTCATGCGGCCCGGCAGCCAGCCCTGCGCCAGCAGCACGCTGGTGCTGCTGGACCTGTCGGCGTCGGCCAACGACCTGGCGTCCGACGCAGGGGCGGCGGTGCTGGACCTGGAGAAGCGCGCGGCAATGCTGCTGGCGCAGGCCACCTCAGGCGACGGCGACCGGATTGCCGTGCACGGCTTTTGCTCGGACACGCGGGCGGCGGTGTACTACTACCGCCTGCTGGAGGCCGGCGCCCCGATCGCGGCCGTGTTGGGCCGCATAGGCGGGGCCCAGGCCCGTTATTCCACGCGCCTGGGCGCGGCGTTGCGGCATGCCGGCGCGCTGGCGCTGCAGGTGCCGGGAGAGCGGCGCGCCATCATCGTCGTGACCGATGGCGAACCCTCCGATATCGACGTGCACGACCCGCGCTATCTGGTGGACGATGCCCGCGAGGCGGTGCTGGAACTGCGCGGGCGAGGCGTTAGCGTGCATTGCGTCGCGTTGGACGCGCAGGCCGAACCGCAGCTGCGCGCGATGTTCGGTTTTCGCGGTTACCGGATCGTGACAAGCCCGGCGGCATTGCCGCAGGCGCTGATCCGCGCCTATGCCAGGACGGCGGCATGACCACCCCAGGAATCCACGTGTTGACGGCGGCTGCGGCTGTGCTGAAACTGATGAACTCGACAAAGGATGGATGTCCGCGCCAGCGGGCCTCCCGATCATGGCAAACAAAGATCCTATCCGCGTAGGCGTGTTGTTTTCCGAAACAGGTGCCACATCGACCATAGGCCGGTCCCAGCTGCATGGCACCTTGCTGGCCATCGACGAGATCAACGAGGCGGGCGGGGTGGATGGCCGCGAGATCGTGCCGGTGCGCTACGACCCGAGGTCCGACCCCGCCACCTATAGCGTGCTGGCCGAAAGACTCATCACGCAAGACCGCGTCAACGTCATATTCGGCTGCTACATGTCCAGCAGCCGCAAGGCGGTGCTGCCGGTGGTCGAGAAATGGAACCGCCTGCTGTTCTATCCGACGCTGTACGAAGGGTTCGAGTTTTCGAACAACATCATCTACACCGGCGCCGCGCCCAACCAGAACAGCGTGCAGCTGGCGGAATTCATGACCGCAAACTTCGGCGCGCGGGTCTACCTGATCGGTTCGGACTACATCTATCCCTACGAGTCCAACCGCATCATGGGCGAACTGGTGCTGCAGCGGCAGGACAGCGCCAAACTGGGCGAACGCTACGTGCCCTTGACCGCGACGGAGCGCGACTACCGGGAGATCCTGGACGACATCCGCAACAAGCGGCCGGACTTCATCTTCTCCACCGTGGTGGGCAATTCCACGGCCTGCCTGTACCGCGCCTATGCGGATGCGGGCTTCGATCCGAAGACCATGCCCATCGCCAGCCTGACGACGTCTGAAGCGGAGATCTCGCAGATGGAGCCCGAGGTGGCGGCCGGCCACTTCACTTCGGCGCCGTATTTCCAATCCATCGATTCCGATATCAACCGGCGCTGCCTGGAACGATTGCGGCGGCGCTTCGGCCATGACTGCGTGCCCAACCTCTGCTGGGAAGCGGCGTACTTCCAGATGCACATCTTCGCCAACGCCTTTCGCGACACCGGCACCGACGAGATCGCGCAGATCCTTCCGCGCGTGCTGCAAAGCGAATTCCAGGCGCCGCAGGGCCGTGTGCGCATCGACCCCACCAACCACCACACCTGCCTGTATCCGCGTGTCGGCAGGGTCAACGCCAAGGGCCAATTCACCATCGTGCGCGAGGCCACGCGGTCCGTGCATCCCGATCCGTACCTGGTCACCCATTCGCTGGGCGACTGGACGGCCACCCTGAGTTCGCTGGATATCTGATGGGCGATACCGCCAGCCGCCAGCGCGCGGAGCGCGCGACGCCATCCCTGCTCAAGGACCTGCGCACGCTGCGGATCGCCGTCTATCACCCCGACGATGCCGATGGCCGCCAATTGACGCAGCAGCTGCAACGGATCGGCTGCCAGGTGCAGACCTTCTGGCCTCCGGCGCCCACCTTGCCCGAAGGGCTGGATGCGGTGTTCCTGGCCGTGCGTCCGGACGTGATCGACCTGGGTTTCGAGTGGGCCAAGAGTGAAGACGCGCCCATGGTCATCGCCATCGTCACCTACGAGAATCCAACCATCGTCGAGGCGGTGCTGCGCATCGGCGCGAAAGCGGTGCTGCCTTCGCCCGTGCGCTCGTTCGGCCTGTTGTCGTCATTGGTGGTGGCGCGCCAGGTCTACGACGACATCAAGTCGCATGCCCGGCGCCTGCGCAAGCTGGAGGGAAAACTGCTGGGCGTGCGCCGCATCGCGGAAGCCAAGAGCATCCTCATGCGCACGCGCAACGTCACCGAGGACCAGGCCTACGACCTGATCCGCGAGCAGGCCATGAACAAGCGCGTCACCACCGAAGAGATCGCCGGCGCCATCGTCAACGCCAACGAAATCCTGTCGCTGGGCAAGTAGGACGCGCCGCGCAGCCTCAGTACTTGCCCGTCAGCAGTTCACCCGCATTGGGCACGCGCGCTTCCAGGTCCAGCACCTTCAGCATGCGGTAGACGGTGGCTGCGGCCGCTGTCACCACCGGCAGACCCAGGCGGTCCTGCACCGGCTGGATCGACGCCAGGGACGGCATCTGCACGCAGGCGGACAGCACCACCGCGTCCACGCCGCGCGTGTTCAGGCGATCCACATGGCTGGCCGGCGCCATCGGATCCTGCGCGCCAACCTTCAGGTTGTCGGGAATCTCCAGCGACAGGCTGTCCTGCACCTCGATGCCTTCGTTCTCGATGTAGTCCACCACCAGCTTGGTCAGCGGCTTCATGTAGGGCGTCAGGATCGCGACCTTGCGGGCGCCGATGGCGTGCAGGCCTTCCACCAGCGCGCCCGCGCTGGAAATCACCGGCGCCGGCGCGCCGTTGTCCATCGTGGCCTGGTGCAGGCGCTCCTGCGAGACGCGGTGATAGCCCAGCCCCTGGCTCATGATCGCCACCAGGCAGGCATAGCCCAGCACGTCCACGCGCGCATCGGACAGCTCCTGCGCGCAACGGTCCGACTCCCGGTCCATCGACGCCAGTTCCGCCGCCGTCACCTGCTTCATGCGCATGCGGCTGGAATGGAAGGTGAAGCGCTCCGGCGCGATGGTCTCGCGCAGGCGCAGCATGGCCGGGATCTCCGTTTCCATGGTGGTGTTGGAACTGGGGACGATCTGGCCGATGCGCAGGGCGCGGGGGGATGTGGTCATGGCGATGCTCCTCGAAAGGCGTGAGAGGGCCGGCCCGCTGCGGCGCGCGGGAACTCGGCAATGCGGAATGCGGATGTCAGCCGGTGGCGGTGCCTGCGGCGGCGAGCGCTGGTCTCATGGCAGGTCCCCGGATGTTTGTCGTGTGCTCTATCGGCAGGACTTATTCTGGTCGCCGGGAACGATATTTTCCAATATAGTTTTTATCTGGTTTGATATCTTTCCCAAATAACTGGCCGCCATGGAAATCCGCCAACTCCGTTATTTCGCCGTGCTGGCCGAAGAGCTGAACTTCACCCGGGCCGCGGCGCGCCTGCACATCTCGCAACCGCCGCTCAGCCTGCAGATCGCCCAGCTGGAGCGCGAACTCGAGGTCAAGCTGTTCGACCGCAACAACCGCCGCGTGACGCTGACCGAGGCCGGCGAAGCCTTCCTCAACGACGTGCGCGCGCTCCTCGCCAGCCTGAAGGACGCCACCGTCCGCGCCCGCGCCGTGGACCAGGGCCTGGCGGGCCGCATCGAGGTCGGCCTGTCCGGCTCGCACTTCATGGGCCCCGTGCCGGCGCTGATCGCCCGCTACAAGGCGTCCCATCCCCAGGTCTCGGTCCTGCTCAACGAAATGAACCCCGCCGCGCAGCTGGACGCGCTGCGCGGACACCGCATCGACGTCAGCATCTCGCGTACCGCCGTCGACGACGAGGAACTGCAGTCCATGCCCCTATGGCCCGATCCCGTCGTGGCCGTGCTTCCCAAGGGCCACCCGCTGTCCGCCCGCAAGCGGCTGGCACTCGGCGACCTCGCCGGCGAAGCCTTCGTCATGCTGCGCCAGGACACCTCCGCCTTCGCCCGCACCCTGGCCGAAACCTGCGCCCGCGCCGGCCTGCCGCTGTCAGCCGCCCAAACCGTCGCCGAAGTCCCCGCCCAACTGGCGCTGGTCGCCGCGGGCCTGGGCGTGGCCTTGGTGCCGCGTTCCGCCTGCCGCCACGCCACCGACCGCATTGCTGTTTGCACGTTGCCCGCCGACATCGCGCGCGCCATGGTCTACGCCGTCACCCGCCGGCAAGGGCGCAGGCGCGCACTGGATACGTTCCTACAGACCGCCGCACAGATGAAGGAGGAATGACGCACACCACGCGGTCATTCGACGCGTCGCGAGACCCGCCAAACTCAGAAGCAGCATCAACCAGCGCGCAGCGCCATCACCAATCGCAAGACACCGCATAAGCCCCAGCAGGCCGCCCGCGCGGCCGCCCTGGGGCGAACCCCGCAAGATCTCGCCACCCACCCAGACCGAGGCGAGAACCCCAAGCAAACAACTCGCCCCAGCGCCCGCGAAGATTCAAACAGCACAGCCTGGCGCGGCGGCCCGGCCGGTGGCGCGGGGCGTCGATAAGCCCAAGGGAATCCGAAGGAACCGCCGCAGGCGGTGACGAGGATGACGCAGGGGCAGTCCGGAGCGAACGCTCCGGACCGCAATCGTTGCCCCGCGCCACCGGCCGGGCCGCCGTGCCAGGCGTCTTAAGAACACAAAGACCGGCCCCAAAAACAAGGGACCGTCTCACAAAAAGACGGCCCCAAGAAAACCAAGCAAAGCAAAACAACTCAGCCCGTCAACACGCAATCCAAAGCCTCCGGCGCACCCAACCGCACCCGGAACGCTCTCAACTCATCCCGCCGGAATACATGCACGGTCACGCGATCCCCCGCCCGGTACTGCGCCAATAGCAGTTCCAGCCCCGCCGGCGCATCCACCCGCAAGCCGTCCACCGCCACCAGCACATCCCCCGCCGACAACCCGCCCTTATGCCCCGCGCCGCCCTCCAGTACCGTCGCCAGCACCAGCGATTCCCCCTGCTTGCGCGTACGCACATCCAGCGAAGGAATGTTGGCCGCCGTCTTCCATTGCAGCGTGATGCCCTGCGGCTCCAGCAGCTCCGCCAATGGCACATCCGCCGTCCCATAGGCATGGCGCGCGATGAAGCGCCGTGTATCCACGCCCGTGGCTTCGAGGATCAGCGCCGGCAGCCCATCCTCCGGCAACCCTTGCGGCTTGCCCTGATAGAAATCGCGCCCATAGCGGCTCCACAGCAGACGCATCACATCGTCCAGCGAGTGCGCACCGTCCGTTTCCCGGCGGATCAGCAGATCCAGTCCCAGCGCCACCAACGCACCCTTGGTGTAATAGCTGACCAGCGCATTCGGCGAATTTTCATCCTGCTTGTAATAGCGCGTCCAGGCATCGAACGAACTCTCCGCCACCGACTGCTTCAACCGCCCTGGCGTACGCGCCACGCTGGTGATGGTCTTGGCCAGCAGCCGCAGATAGTCAGGTTGCGTGATCGCGCCCGAACGCAACAGCAGCAGATCGTCGTAATAGGACGTGAAGCCCTCGAACACCCACAGCAGGCGCGTCAGGTCGGGCTGCGAGAGATCATAGGGAACAAAGGCGTCCGGCTTGATCCGCTTGACGTTCCAGGTATGGAAATACTCATGGCTCACCAGGCCCAGAAAGCCGCGATAGCCTTCGCCCTGGCCCTGCTGGCCCATCACCGGCAGATCCTTGCGCGCCGTCATCAGCGCCGTGCTGGCGCGATGCTCCAGCCCGCCATAGCCGTCGCCCGTGACCATGGTCATGAACACGTAGCGGTCCGAGCTGTCCAGGAAAGGCGCGCGCTTGCTGCGCGGCTCGAAGAACGCAATCTGCGTTTCGCAGATCTTGCGCACGTCTTCCGTGATCCGTGCCAGGTCCAGGTTGGGCGTAACCCCGGTGAACACCAGTTCATGTTCGGCGCCATGCGCCGTGAAGCTCGATACCTGCGGCGTGCCCATTTCCACCGGATGATCGATCAGCGCGTCATAGTCCGGCGCCAAATACAGCCCGAAACCATGGCGGCGCGCGGCGCCCTTGTGGCCGCGCGCTTCCGGCAGACTGGTGTAGACCTTCCAGCCCGGAATCGAGCGCGGTGGCGCCAGGTCCACCAGGCAGGGCAGGTGGTCCTGGCCATGCACCCGCAGGAACACGCTGGTGCCGTTGAAAAAGCCGTGGGTCTCGTCCAGGTGCGCGCCGCGCACCGACAGATCCCAGGCATAGACCTCGTACTCCACCCGCAGCGGACCCTCGCAGGGCGCAGCCTGCCAGGTATGGTTGTCGATCTTCTCGACAGGCACGCGCCGCGTGCCCGAATGGGCCGTCAGCGATTCGATCTGGCGCGAGAAATCGCGGATCAGATAGCTGCCCGGAATCCAGGCCGGCAGCGACAGGCGCTGGCCGTCGGGGGAGGGCGCTGCGATGCTTAGGGTTATCCGGTAGCGGTGTCCGGCCGGATCATGGGGCGCGAGGCGGTAAAGTAGCGGCAAAGCGTAGTCTTTTTCCATGGCCATATCTTACTTTCATACTTATTCGGAGACATCAATGAGCGAGTCGTTTGTGCTGGTCGAAACCCGGGGTCGCGTCGGCCTGCTGACGCTGAACCGCCCCAAGGCCCTGAACGCCTTGAACGATCAACTGATGGATGAGCTCGGCGCGGCCCTGCTGGCGTTCGAAGCGGACGCCGATATCGGCGCCGTGGTCATCACCGGCAGCGAAAAGGCCTTCGCCGCCGGCGCCGACATCGGCGCCATGAAAGACTGGTCATACATGGACGTGTATGGCAGCGAATACATCACGCGCAACTGGGAAACGCTCAAGCGCATCCGCAAACCCGTGATCGCCGCCGTGGCCGGTTACGCCCTGGGCGGCGGCTGCGAACTGGCCATGATGTGCGACATCATCATCGCCGCCGACACCGCCAAGTTCGGCCAGCCCGAAATCAAGCTGGGCGTGATCCCGGGCGCCGGCGGCACCCAGCGCCTGCCGCGCGCGGTGGGCAAGGCCAAGGCCATGGACCTGGCGCTGACCGCCCGCATGATGGGCGCTGAAGAAGCGGAACGCGCCGGCCTGGTGTCGCGCGTGGTGCCGGCCGACAAGCTCATGGAAGAAGCCATGGACGCGGCCACCGTCATCGCCTCCATGTCCTTGCCGTCGGTCATGATGGCCAAGGAGTGCGTCAACCGCGCCTTCGAAGGCTCGCTCAACGAAGGCCTGCTGTTCGAGCGCCGCGTGTTCCATTCGCTGTTCGCCACGGAAGACCAGAAGGAAGGCATGGCCGCGTTCACCGAAAAGCGCAAACCGGATTTCAAACACCGTTAATCCTTGTTACGCCCGGGCGGCCAGCCCGGGTACGCCAGGATCCGCCCCGCGCGCCCTCCCAGGGCGCGTTTTTTTTGCATGCCTTCAAGCGCATGAGGGGCGTTGCGCCTTGAAACGGTTCGGCAGCACCTTGTTGCAGAGTTCGGCCCTATCCTGAAAAAGCGTCACCGCGAGGTGCCGCGCCAGAGAGGCTTGCCCGAACTGGCAAGTCCGGCGCGGCGGCTCGCTTGCAGAAAAAATCAATAAGGAGCCTTGCATGCGTACATCCATCGCTACCCGCCGCTGGTCCGCCGCGGTCCTTGCCGGCGCGCTCAGCGCCTGCTTCGTTACCGCCACCCAGGCGCAATCGCCGCGCCCCTCGTTGCGCCTGGTGTCCGAGACGCCGTATCCGGCCGCCTCCGCGCCCGCGGCGCAGATGAGCGAGCAAGAGCTGCGCGACATCGCCATCGACGCCTATGTCTATGCCTATCCGATGGTGCTGATGGAATTGGCCCGGCGTAAGGCCACGGCCGTGCAGACGCCGCTGGACGGCAAGGCGCCGGTGAACCAGTTCGGGCACAAGGCCGCCTTCCCCGATCCGCGCGCGGGCGACGTGCCCTGGCCCAGCGCCGATGCGCTCTATTCGAGCCTGTGGTTCGACGTGTCGCGCGCCCCGCTGATCGTGAACCTGCCCGCGACCGGCGACCGCTATATGGTGTTGTCGGCGCTGGACATGTGGAGCGACGTATTCGCCTCGCGCGGCACGCGCACCAACGGTAGCGGCGCCCAGTCCTTCGCCATCGTCGGCCCTGGCTGGCAGGGCAGCGTGCCCCCCGGCATGGACGTGATCCACAGTCCTACGGCTACCGGCTGGCTGATCGGCTGGACCCAGGCGGGCGGTCCGCAGGACTATGCCGCCGTCAATCAGATCCAGGCCGGCATGACCGCCAGCCCGATGGCCGCTCCCGTCACCGCCAGGCCCGCAGCCAGCCGCGGTTCCCGCAGCGCCTATCCGCAGACCGGGGCCGGCGTGGGGTCGGCGCCGATCGGCAGCGACCTGCCGCCGCCCATGCCCGTGACCGTGCCCGACGGCACGCCGGCCGAACAGGCCGCCGGCATGGACGCGGCCTCGTTCTTCACGCTGTTCTTCGACGTGATGCGCAACAACCCGCCGCATGCCAACGACACGCCCATTCTGGATCGCATGCGCCGCATCGGTTTGGACAGCCGTCAGCCGTTCTCGTATGGTCGCCTGAGTCCCGCCGTGCAGCAGGCGCTGGCGCAGGCCCAGCCGCTGGCGGGCCGGCGCATCGCCGACGGCGTATCGCGCCTGGGTACGCCCATGAACGGCTGGAGCACCGTGCTGTCCGGCATCGGCACCTATGGCACCGACTACACGCGCCGCGCCGCCATCGCCTATGCGGGCCTGGGCGCGCCGACCCCGGAAGACGTGCTGTACCCGGTCACGGTGTCCGACTCCAAAGGCCGCGCGCTGAATTCCAATGAAGACTACGTGCTGCACTTCGACAAGGGCCAGCTGCCGCCGGTCAACGCCTACTGGTCGCTGCACGTCTACGACGACAAGCACGGTTTCGCCGACAATCCGGCCAACCGCTATGTGCTGCGCAGCACCGACGGCCTGAAGTACAACGCCGACGGTTCGCTGGACATCTACATCCAGCGCCGCGACCCCGGCGAGCGCAAGCGCTCGAACTGGATCGCCACGCCGGCCGCCGATGCGCCGTTCCTGCTCAGCATGCGTTTGTACGCGCCGCAGGATACGGCGCTGGACGGACTGTGGGCGCCGCCGCCGGTCAAGGAGGATTGATCCTGTTTTGATGGTATAAAGCGCGGCCTCCGTGACGGAGGCCGCGCTTCATTGAGCAGGGTTTGCTCAGCATGCTGCGAGGGGTGATTCGCGTCCCTAATTTCGGCCGATCCAGGCGTTGTTTGCGCCTTACAAACGGCCGAAAGTTCATTTGCTAGGGTAAAAAGAATCACGCTATACTCTGCGGGTTTGACGCTTGCGGGATAAGAACACGTAGCGGCTGACAAGTAGCGGGCACGGCGTTGATGAGCCTTTTGAAATCAACGACTTGGCGCCGGCTATGGGAGGCAGCTACGGGCAGCGAGACGCGCCGGTTCTGATAGGGGCAAAGAAGCAAAGCGAGGAAGTTTGATGCAACAGAACTCCATGCAGCATGAAGTGCGGCAGGGTCCGGTTGACGGTCAGGGTCAGCAGCAAGCAATGTTTGACCACGACATGGCGGATAAAGTTCTGGTTCTCAGTGACGCGGATCGCGCGGCGCTGAATGCTCAAGCCAGTCGCGGGCTCCTGTTGGCATTGGCAGCGCAAGGTGCCATGGGGCTCGCAGCAGCAGTAATTGCGGGGGTTGTCGGAGGGGCGGCGGCAGGTTGGTCGGCGCTGGCGGGGGCGGGAGCGTATTTCATTCCCAATGCGTTGTTCGCATTGCGCCTGGCTGTCAGCGTACGGGCCGGTAAGTCCAGTCCCTTTACCTTTCTCTCTGGTGAGTTGATCAAGTTGTTCGCAACGGCGCTGCTGTTGTGGCTGCTTTCGCGTGTGGCGCAGGATAGCCTCGTATGGCCTGCCGCGTTGCTCGGTCTGATACTCACATTGAAGGGCTATCTCCTGCTCTTGATGTTCCGCAAGTTGTCATAGCGCCGAGCAGGTTTGCGGCAAACGAAATCGTGGAATCGTCCGGTTCGCAAGGGCCGGGCACAGCAAATAGGGTAGGATTCAAATGGCTGCTGCCAGCGACGTGTCGCCTCAGTCCGCGTATATTCAGCACCACCTGGTGCATCTGAACAATACCGGTGAGAAACAGAGCGCTATCGCTCAGTTCGACATCATCAATTACGACTCGTTGTTCTGGTCCGGCCTGATGGGTCTGATCGTCATTTTCTTCCTGTGGCGCGCTGCGCGCCGCGCCACCAGTGGCGTGCCGGGCCGTTTCCAGGCCTTCGTGGAAATGATCGTCGACATGGTCGACGATCAGGCCAAGGGCATCGTCCACAACGCCAAGAGCCGTCTTTTCATCGCCCCGCTGGCACTGACCGTGTTCCTCTGGATCATCCTGATGAACGCGCTGGACTTGCTGCCCGTCGACCTGCTGCCCTCCATCTGGCGCCTGACCGGCCTGGGCGCTGAGCACGGCGATCCGCTCTACTACCACCGCATTCTGCCGACCGCCGACCTGAACGTGCCGATGGGCATGTCGCTGGGCGTGCTGCTGCTGATGTTCTACTACGGCATCAAGATCAAGCACCCGGGCGGCTTCGTCAAAGAACTGTTCACCGCGCCGTTCCACGCGCATGGCATCGGCGCCATCGTGCTGGCCCCGTTCAACCTGCTGCTGAACCTGATCGAATACGCCGCCAAGTCCGTGTCGCTGGGCATGCGGTTGTTCGGCAACATGTTCGCCGGCGAACTGATTTTCATGCTGATCGCCCTGCTGGGCGGCGCCTGGACTGGCTTCAACGGCGCCAGCATCGGCTTGGGCATCGGCCACATCCTGGCCGGCTCCATCTGGGCGATCTTCCACATCCTGATCGTTCTGCTGCAGGCCTTCATTTTCATGATGCTGACGCTGGTGTATCTCGGCCAGGCTCACGAAGGCCACTGATCCCCCGAATTTCCCGTGCTGGCCATCCGGCCAGCACGGGATAGCAAGATTATCTTGCATTGAGCAGTACCCCTTATTTTTCAATTTTTGACTTCAGATTTCTAACCAAGGAGTTGTCATGACCAACGTCGCTTTCGTTGCCCTCGCTTGCGGTCTTATCATCGGTCTGGGCGCTATCGGCGCTTGCATCGGCATCGCACTGATGGGCGGCAAGTATCTGGAAGCCTCGGCTCGTCAGCCTGAACTGATGAACGCTCTGCAAACGAAGATGTTCCTGCTGGCTGGCCTGATCGACGCGGCATTCCTGATCGGCGTGGGTATCGCCATGCTGTTCGCCTTCGCCAACCCGTTCGTCGGCTAAGGCACCGCCCGCCGGCGAAAAGGCGGGTCATGACGCTGGCGGCGGTGCGGGTGCAAGCTCCGTCGCCGCCCAGCAAAGTATCGAGTGCTCCGTGACGCCCCTTTCCGGGTGCGGTCGGAGCCGCAAGGTGTTAAAGGAACGACCGTGAATCTGAACGCGACGATCATTTTCCAGATGCTCGTGTTCTTCGTTCTTGGCTGGTTCACGATGAAATTCGTGTGGCCTCCCCTGACGAAGGCGATGGACGAGCGCCGCCAGAAAATCGCCGACGGCCTGGCCGCCGCCGAGAAGGGCAAAGCCGATTTGGCTCAAGCCCAGGCGCGCGTCAGTCTGATCGAGGCTTCTGCCAAGTCCGAAAACCACGCCCGCATCATCGAGGCCGAGAAGCAAGCCGCCTCCCTGATCGAGCAGGCCCGCCGTGAAGCGGAAGCCGAACGCGCCCGCATCGTGGCGCAGGCTGCCCAGGATGCCGCGCAGGAAGTCCAGCGCGCCCGCGACCTGCTGCGCGACGACGTCGCTGCGCTGGCCGTCAAGGGTGCTGAACAGATCCTCAAGCGCGAGGTTGACGCCCGCGCACACGCCGAGCTGCTCAACCAGCTCCGCGCGCAGCTTTAATCCGGGACCGTCATGGCTGAACTTTCCACTGTTGCCCGGCCCTACGCTGAAGCGCTCTTCAGCGCGGCGCGCGACGACAAGGCCGGCTTGCCGGCCTGGTCCGATCTGGTCAGCGAACTGGCTCAGGTCGCCTCCAACCCCGACGTGCGCGAGGCCATGGCCGACCCGCGTCTGGGCGACAAGCAGCGCGTCGAGCTGTTCTCCGGCCTGGTAAAGGCCGAACTGCCTCAAGCCGCCCGCAATTTCATCGAGCTGCTGGTCGAAAACGACCGGCTGCTGCTGCTGCCCGACATCGCCGCGCAATTCGCGGTGCTGCGGAATCGTCACGACGGCACGGCGCAGGCGGAAATTACCAGCGCGTTCGAAATGAGCGATGCCCAGGTCAAAGAGCTGGTCAGCGCGCTCGAACAAAAATTCGGCCTCAAGCTCAAGCCCAGCGTCACCGTTGATCCGTCGCTGATCGGCGGCGTGCGCGTGGCCGTCGGTGACCAGGTGCTCGATACTTCCGTACAAGCCCAATTGGCCCGCATGCGCGATCAGCTCGCCGCTTAAGGCAACTAACAGGATTCCAGGAGTCAATATGCAACTCAATCCCTCCGAGATCAGCGAACTGCTCAAGAGCCGCATCGAGGGCCTGGGCGCTTCGGCTGATGTCCGTACTCAGGGCACCGTCGTGTCCGTGACCGACGGTATTACCCGCATCCACGGCTTGTCCGACGTGATGCAGGGCGAAATGCTCGAATTCCCCAACAACGTTTTCGGTCTGGCGCTCAACCTCGAGCGTGATTCCGTCGGCGCCGTTATTCTCGGCGACTACACCGGCGTTTCCGAAGGCGACCAGGTCAAGACGACCGGCCGCATTCTGGAAGTTCCGGTCGGTCCCGAACTGAAAGGCCGCGTGGTCAACACGCTGGGCGAGCCGATCGACGGCAAGGGCCCGGTCAACGCCAAGGCCACCGACATCATCGAAAAAGTGGCGCCTGGCGTTATCGCCCGCCGCTCGGTGTCGCAGCCGCTGCAAACCGGCATCAAGGCTATCGACTCGATGGTGCCGATCGGCCGCGGCCAGCGCGAACTGATCATTGGCGACCGCCAGACCGGCAAGACCGCCGTCGCTGTCGACACGATCATCAGCCAGAAGGGCAAGGGCGTCACCTGCGTGTACGTCGCTATCGGCCAGAAGGCTTCGACGATCAACAACGTGGTGCGCAAGCTGGAAGAGCACGGCGCGATGGAATACACCATCGTCGTGGCCGCTTCGGCCTCCGACTCGGCCGCCATGCAGTACCTGGCCGCCTACGCCGGCTGCACGATGGGCGAATACTTCCGCGACCGCGGCGAAGACGCCCTGATCGTTTATGACGACCTGACCAAGCAAGCCTGGGCCTATCGCCAAGTGTCGCTGCTGCTGCGTCGTCCGCCGGGCCGCGAAGCCTACCCGGGCGACGTGTTCTACCTGCACTCGCGCCTGCTGGAACGCGCTGCCCGCGTGAACGAAGAGTACGTCGAGAAGTTCACCAACGGCGCCGTCAAGGGCAAGACCGGCTCGCTGACCGCGCTGCCGATCATCGAAACCCAGGCAGGCGACGTGTCGGCCTTCGTTCCGACCAACGTGATCTCGATCACCGACGGCCAGATCTTCCTGGAAACCGACCTGTTCAACGCCGGTGTCCGCCCCGCAATCAACGCCGGTATCTCGGTGTCGCGTGTGGGTGGCGCTGCTCAGACCAAGGTCGTCAAGAAGCTGTCCGGCGGTATCCGTACCGACCTGGCGCAGTACCGTGAACTGGCCGCCTTCGCGCAGTTCGCTTCCGACCTGGACGACGCGACCCGTCGCCAGCTGGAACGCGGCAAGCGCGTGGTGGAACTGCTCAAGCAGCCGCAATACCAGCCGCTGCAAGTGTGGGAACTGGCCGTCACGCTGTACACGGTCAACAACGGCTACCTGGATGAAGTGGACGTGGCCCAAGTGCTGTCGTTCGAGAAGTCGCTGAAGGATCAACTGAAGGCCAAGCATGCGGCCCTGATCCAGCGCATCGAAGACACCAAGGAACTGTCCAAGGATGACGAAGCCGAATTGGCCGCCGCCATCCAGGAATTCAAGAAGCACGGTGCTTTTTAAGAAAGTGATGGGTTAGGCGTCCGCGACGCCTCACCCATCCTTCCCGGATGGATGAGGCGCCAGCGGAACCCATCGGCCAGTCTTCACAGGAAAGCGCAATGCCCGGAATTAAGGAAATCCGAACCAAGATCAAGAGCGTGCAAAACACGCGCAAGATCACCAAGGCGATGGAAATGGTCGCCGCATCCAAGATGCGCAAGGCGCAGGAGCGGATGCGTGCTGGCCGTCCGTACGCCACCAAGGTGCGCGAGATTGCTGCGCACCTGATGCAGGCCAACCCCGAGTACAGCCACCCGTACCTGGTCGAACGCGAAGTCAAGGCGGTCGGCGTGATCATGGTCACGACCGACAAGGGCCTGTGCGGCGGCTTGAACACCAACATCACCCGCGTGACGTTGGGCAAGCTGAAAGAGTTCGAGAAGAACGGCATCGCCGTGCAAGCGACCGCTTTCGGCAACAAGGGCGTGGGCGTGCTGACGCGCATCGGCGCCAAACTGGTTTCCCAGGAAGTGCAACTGGGCGACAAGCCGCAACTCGACCGCCTGCTGGGCGCGATCAAGGTGCAGCTGGACGCCTACCTGGAAGGCCGCATCGACGCGCTGTACGTGGCTTCGACCCGCTTCGTCAACACGATGAAGCAGGAGCCGCTGTTCTTGCGCCTGCTGCCTCTGGCCAGCGGTTTGGATGATCCGTACCAGACGGGCGCTGATAGCCTGGCCAAGACCTCGGAAGTGAAGTCGGACTACAGCTGGGATTACATCTACGAACCCGACGCCCGTAGCGTGATCGACGACCTGCTGCAGCGTTACGTTGAGGGCCTGCTGTACCAAGCCGTGGCCGAGAACATGGCTTCGGAGCAGTCGGCCCGGATGGTCGCCATGAAGGCGGCGTCGGACAACGCCAAGAAGGTCATCGGCGATCTGCAACTGGTCTACAACAAGACCCGTCAGGCCGCGATCACCAAAGAAATTTCGGAAATCGTAGGGGGCGCTGCCGCCGTTTGAGGCAGGCAGCATCCCGTCACAAGCTATCAAGCAAGGAATCGACATGAGCAACGGAACCATCGTTCAGTGCATCGGCGCCGTGGTGGATATTCAGTTCCCCCGCGATCACATGCCCAAGATTTACGAAGCGCTCACCCTGGCCGACGAGGGTTCCTCGTTCGCCGAAAAGGGTCTGACGCTGGAAGTGCAGCAACAGCTGGGCGACGGCGTGGTGCGTACCATTGCGCTGGGCTCCAGCGACGGCCTGCGCCGCGGCATGAAGGTCACCGGCACGGGCGCCCCGATCTCGGTGCCCGTCGGCACCGGCACGCTCGGCCGCATCATGGACGTGCTGGGTCGTCCCATCGACGAAGCCGGCCCGATCCAGCACGACGAAAAGCGCGGTATTCACCAAGCGGCTCCCCGTTTCGACGAACTGTCGCCGTCGGTGGAACTGCTGGAAACCGGCATCAAGGTTATTGACCTGGTTTGCCCGTTCGCCAAGGGCGGCAAGGTCGGCCTGTTCGGCGGCGCCGGCGTGGGCAAGACCGTCAACATGATGGAACTGATCAACAACATCGCCAAGCAGCACAGCGGCTTGTCGGTGTTCGCCGGCGTGGGCGAGCGTACCCGCGAAGGCAACGACTTCTACCATGAAATGGAAGAGTCGAACGTTCTGGACAAGGTTGCGATGGTGTTCGGTCAGATGAACGAACCCCCGGGCAACCGTCTGCGCGTGGCGCTGACCGGCCTGACCATGGCCGAGAAGTTCCGCGACGAAGGCCGCGACATCCTGTTCTTCGTGGACAACATCTACCGCTACACCCTGGCCGGTACCGAAGTGTCGGCACTGCTGGGCCGTATGCCGTCGGCGGTGGGCTACCAGCCCACGCTGGCTGAAGAAATGGGCAAGCTGCAAGAGCGCATCACGTCGACCAAGACCGGCTCGATCACCTCGATCCAGGCCGTGTACGTCCCTGCGGACGACTTGACCGACCCGTCGCCTGCCACGACCTTCCAGCATTTGGACTCCACCGTCGTGCTGTCGCGTGACATCGCCGCCCTGGGTATCTACCCGGCCGTGGACCCGCTGGATTCGTCCAGCCGCCAGCTCGACCCGCAAGTCGTCGGCGAAGAGCACTACGCCGTCGCCCGTGGCGTGCAGCAAACGCTGCAGCGCTACAAGGAACTGCGCGACATCATCGCGATTCTGGGCATGGACGAACTGTCGCCGGAAGACAAGCAGGCCGTGGCCCGCGCCCGTAAGATCCAGCGCTTCCTGTCGCAGCCGTTCCACGTTGCAGAAGTGTTCACCGGTTCGCCCGGCAAGTACGTTCCGCTGGCCGAAACCATCCGTGGTTTCAAGATGATCGTGAACGGCGAGTGCGATGCGCTGCCGGAACAGGCCTTCTACATGGTCGGCTCGATCGACGAGGCCTTCGAGAAGGCCAAGAAACTGCAATAAGGAACCGATATGGCTACCCTGCATGTGGATGTCGTCAGCGCAGAGGAAGCGATCTTCTCCGGTGAGGCGAAGTTCGTGGTGCTGCCTGGCGAAGCGGGTGAACTGGGCATTCTGCCCGGCCACACCCCGCTGATTTCGCGCATACGCCCCGGGACGGTCAAGATCGTTCGTGCCGACCAAGGCGAGGAAAACATCTTCGTCGCCGGGGGCATTCTGGAAGTGCAGCCGGGCAGCGTGACGGTTCTGGCCGACACGGCTATCCGTGCCGCCGACCTGGACGAAGCCCGCGCCCTGGAAGCGCGCCAGAAGGCCGAACAGGCCCTGGCCAACGCCAAGGACAAGGCGGACATCGCCGTGGTCGAAGCGGAACTCGCCATGCTGGCTGCGCAAGCCATCGCGGCGCGCAAGCTGCGCCAAGGCGGCCGTTCGCACTAAGCGGCGAAGCTGTGCCCCGGGGTTCGCTCCGGAATCGAAAGAAGCGGCCTCCGGGCCGCTTTTTTCATGCTCGTGTTTTTCATGTCCACGAGAACGTCCGCCGCGCCGCCCTTTGTGCGAGCCGCAATGCGATCACTACGAATAGCTGCAAGGCGGTTGCAACAGTAGCCTTCAGTCTTCCTAGTCAAGCGTAGGGGGAAGCGTGCGAGAAGTCCTGGATTGCGGGGTACTGCTGGCGCCCGGCCACGATGGGCCGATGCGCGACCTGGTCGCGCTGCACCCGGCCAGGCAGACGCGTGTGCGGCTGCATCTGGTGTCGCTGAGTCCGGTGCGCTATGCGGCCCCCGGCGTGGCGGCACGCGATGCCGCATCCGGCGCGCAGAGCGATGCCCATGCGCAGGCCGAAGGCCAGGAAGCGGACGTGCAGGCGTTGGCGCGGCTGGCGGTGGCGCTCAGGCGCTACGACTGCTGCATCCTGCCGGTGGCGCCGCCATCGCTCTCCTGGACGCGGATGGCCCTGCAACAAGCGGGCAGCGCCTTGAGCACGCCGGTGCTGTTGCTGATCTCCGATGTGAAGGCGCCCGCCATCGAAGACCTGCTGAGCCTGGGTGCGTCGGATTTCATCATGCAGCCGGCCTGCCTGGAGAGCATGCGGGTGCGGCTCGGCCGCCTGGCCGGCGCGGCGCAAGGGCGAGGCTTGGCGCGGACGGATATCCGCGAGCCCGCGACGGCCTATCGCGAGGCGCAGCCCCAGTTGGGTACGGATGGGGTGTCGAGGCACGCTGTCCTGCGCTCGCGGGTGCCGGCGGATCAGGTCGAGCAAGCCTTGTCGGGCATGCGCAAGCAGCACCCGCGGCCTTCGCACGAATCCTTCCGGATCGCGAAGGCGCGAGTGGTGGACGGCTTCGAGCGCGACTATATCCGGCATGCGCTGTCGCGCCATGGCGGCAACGTGGCGCAGGCGGCGCGGGCGTGCTGCAAGCATCGGCGGGCGTTCTGGGCCCTGATGCGCAAGCACGGCATCGAGGCGGCGCCGTACCGGCAGGCCGCGCAGGAGCGGGGAGGCTGAAACGACTGGGCGGTGGCCAACTGGTCGGCGCGGGGCCAGCCAGCGGGACGTCACGCGCGCCGTCTTGCCCCGGAAAGCGCCCCGCTTGCGCGGCGGCAAGTGCGGCGCAGAGCCTGGCTGCGACTTGTCAGCCAGGGGAAGTAAAATCACGGCTTCCGATCATCGAGGATAGTCGTGTCTGCTTCCGTACTGAAGAACGATGTGTTCTTGCGCTCGCTGCTGCGCGAGCCCGTGCCCTACACCCCGATCTGGCTGATGCGCCAGGCCGGCCGCTACCTGCCTGAGTACCGCCAGACGCGGGCCCGCGCGGGTTCCTTCATGGGCCTTGCTCAGAACCCGGACTACGCTTCGGAAGTCACGTTGCAGCCGCTGGAGCGTTTCGACCTGGACGCAGCCATCCTGTTCTCGGACATCCTGACGGTGCCGCACGCCATGGGCCTGGGCCTGGACTTCGCCGAAGGCGAGGGTCCGCGCTTCGCCCGTCCGGTGCGTACCGAAGAAGACGTGGCGCGCCTGGAAGTGCCGGACATGGACAAGCTGCGCTACGTGTTCGATGCCGTGCGCACGATCCGGCGCGACCTGGACGGCAAGGTGCCGCTGATCGGCTTTGCCGGCAGCCCCTGGACCATCGCCTGCTACATGGTGGAAGGCCAGGGCAGCGACGACTACCGCCTGATCAAGACGCTGCTGTACGCGCGTCCCGACTTGCTGCACCGCATCCTCGAAATCAACGCCGAAGCCACGTTGCAGTACTTGAACGCGCAGATCGCCGCCGGCGCCCAAGCCGTGATGCTGTTCGACAGCTGGGGCGGCGTGCTGGCGGATGGCCTGTTCCAGCAGTTCTCGCTGGCCTACACCCGCAAGGTCGTGGCCGGGCTGACCCGCGAACACGAAGGCCGCCGCGTGCCGGCCATCGTCTTCACCAAGGGCGGCGGCCAGTGGCTGGAACAGATCGCCGCTTGCGGCGCCGATGCCGTGGGCCTGGACTGGACGGTGGATCTGGCCGCCGCGCGGCGCCGCACCGGGGACTCGGTCGCGTTCCAGGGCAACCTCGACCCCATGGCCTTGTTCGGCGGCGGACCCGCCATCCGTGCCGAGGCGCGGCGCGTGCTGGACGCGTTTGGGCCGGTGGGCAAGGGCGGCCATGTGTTCAACCTGGGACACGGTATTTCCCGCTTTACTCCGCCAGAAGCCGTAGCCGAATTGGTTGATGAAGTCCATCAGCACAGCCGTTCGCTGCGGGGGTAAGTGAGTGAACGCTTCGGTCTACAGGGCCGGAGCAGGAGGGTCCCCGGGGACACTTGTGCACAGCAAGATTGCTCTCGGGGAAAACCCTTTAGATGCTAGTTTACAATCTCGGAAGCTCTAATAAGTCATTGTTTTTAATGATTAAATTAGGGTTTTCAACAAGATTTCGCAAGTTTGCGCAATCTTGTCAAATTCCAATTTTCGATGTTGCTCCAGCCTTTTCCCCAAAGTTATCCACAGGCGGAAAATGGGGCGCGCCGGCATCATCCGGGATCATCCGTCTACATGCTCCGTCCTAGCTCCCATGTCTGAAGCGCAGCCGAATACGACCCCCGCGGTCTGCTGGGTGCGGGTGGCGCTGGACGTGCCCTTGCCCGGCCCCTTCGATTACCGCAGCGACGCGCCGGTGACGGTGGGCCTGCGGGTCATCGTGCCGTTCGGCCGCCGCAAGCTGATTGGCGTGGTGGTGGACAACCCGGCGGAGCCGTCTTTCGACCCCAAGCAGATCCGGCCGATCGAAGAGGTGCTGGATGACCTGCCGCCTTTCGACGAGGACTGGCTGCGTCTGGCCCGCTTTGCCGCCGACTACTATCAGCGGCCGCTGGGCGAGGTGATGCTGCCCACGCTGCCGCCGCCGCTGCGCAAGCCCACGGCCTACCAGGGCAAGCGCTCGGCCGGCGGACCCGTGGCGCGCCTGGACGGGCGCAAGCGCAAGGCGGTGCGCGCGCCGGCCCAGGCGGATCAGCCGCCGGAACTCAACGACGCCCAGCGCGAGGCGGTGGACGCCATCGGCGCGCTGGACGGGTTCAAGCCCGTGCTGTTGCACGGCGTGACGGGCAGCGGCAAGACCGAGGTGTACCTGCGCGCGGCCGAAAGGGTGTTGGCGGCGGGACGCCAGGTGTTGCTGATGGTGCCCGAAATCAACCTGACGCCGCAGCTCGAAGGCGCGCTGCGCG
Organism: Achromobacter sp. GD03932; assembly: GCF_029839485.1. Lineage (NCBI taxonomy): Bacteria > Pseudomonadati > Pseudomonadota > Betaproteobacteria > Burkholderiales > Alcaligenaceae > Achromobacter > Achromobacter sp. GD03932. Next base: position 163,968 of record NZ_JAOCAT010000008.1, on the reverse strand, counting down.
CGCGCCTGGAGGCGCTGGTCGGACCGGACGGCCTGGCGGTCATGCATAGCGGCCTGTCCGATGGCGAACGCCTGCAGGCCTGGACCCGCGCCCAGCGCGGCGAGGCCCGCATGTTGCTGGGCACGCGCATGTCGGTGTTCGCGCCCTTGAGCCAGTTGGGCCTGATCGTGGTGGACGAAGAACACGACGCGTCCTACAAGCAGCAGGACGGCTTGCGCTATTCGGCGCGCGACCTGGCGGTGTGGCGCGCCCATGACCTGAATATCCCGGTGGTGCTGGGGTCGGCCACGCCGTCCCTGGAGACCTGGCAGCATGCCGAGCGCGGCCGCTACCTGCGACTGACCCTGCCGGGCCGCGCGCGCGCCAGCAGCCTGCCGTCCATGCGCCTGATCGACACGCGGCGCCTGCAACTGAAGCAGGGCATGTCGCCGCAGTTGCTGGACGCCATCGGGCAGCGCCTGGAACGCAAGGAACAGTCGCTCATCTTCCTGAACCGCCGCGGCTATTCACCGGTGCTGCATTGCCAGTCTTGCGCCTGGGTCAGCAATTGCCCGCGCTGCACCGCGTTCACCGTCCTGCACCGCACCGATGGCCGCGGCCATCGCCTGCAATGCCATCACTGCGGCTATCAGGCCCCCGTGCCGCGCGCCTGCCCCGAATGCGGCGACCAGGACCTGGCGCCGATGGGACGCGGCACGCAGCGGGTCGAGGAGCATCTGGCGGAGTTGTTTCCCGAGGCGCGCATCCTGCGCATCGACGCCGACAGCACGCGCAAGAAGGGCAGCGCCGAAGCGCTGTTCGCCTCGGTGCATGCCGGCGAGGTGGACATCCTGGTCGGCACGCAGATGGTGGCCAAGGGCCACGACTTCGCGCGCCTGGGACTGGTGGGCGTGCTGAATGCGGATTCCATGCTGTTCGCGCACGACTTCCGCGCGCCGGAGCGTCTGTTCGCGCAGCTGATGCAGGTGGCGGGCCGCGCCGGCCGCCATCAAGGCAACGGCGAGGTGCTGATACAGACCAACTACCCTGAGCAGCCGGTCTACCAGGCGTTGCTGCGGCATGATTACGCGGGCTTTGCCCGCCATGCCCTGCACGAGCGGGAAAGCACCGGCCTGCCGCCTTTCGTTTACCAAGCCCTGCTGACCGCCGAGGCGCGCGAGCTGAAGGTGGCGCTGGAGTTCCTGGAGCGGGCGCGGGCCTTGCCGGAAGGCGAGTGGGCGGCCGACTTCCCGGGCCTGGACGCCATCATGCTGTACGACCCGGTGCCGCTGCGCGTGGTACGCGTGGCCAATATCGAGCGTGCGCAGCTGCTGGCCGAAAGCAGCAGCAGGCCGGCCTTGCAGGCCTTCCTGACGTCCTGGTCGCATCACCTGCCGTACCTGGCCAACGAAGCGCGCGTGCGCTGGCAACTGGAAGTCGATCCGCTGGAAATCTGATCGGCCGCGGCCGGGGCCAATGCGCCGTCGATCCGATTGTTCTATGATCTTTCTCCTCTATCGCGCCGGCGCGGCAGGCCCGCTGCGGCGGCTGCGCCCGTCCCCTTTTTCTCGCGTGTTACCGGCCCGCTGACGGGCGGCCGCAAGCTCCGTGCTTGCTGGCCGCAGCTTCAATGCGGCCGCCGCGATGCATGATCACCTGACTCAAATGTCCGCCAGCGAACCTATAGCCCAAGGCATGAACCCCGCTCAACGCGAAGCGGTGCTGTACCTGGACGGCCCCTGCCTGGTGCTGGCCGGCGCCGGCAGCGGCAAGACGCGCGTGATCACGCAGAAGATCGCCTACCTGCTGCGCGAATGCGGCTACATGGGGCGCAACGTGGTGGCGCTGACCTTCACCAACAAGGCCGCGCGCGAGATGGATGAGCGCGTGAAGACCCTGGTGGACCGCAAGCTGTCCAAGGGCCTGATCATCAGCACCTTCCATTCGCTGGGTGTGAAGATGCTGCGCGAGGAAGCGCGCAATGCGGGGCTGAAGCCGACGTTTTCGATCCTGGACGCCGACGATGCCATGGCCATCATCCAGGAACTGCTGAACACTACCGACAAGGCCCGTCTGCGCCACGTGCAGGGCATCATCTCGCTGTGGAAGAACGGTTTGATGGAACCGGACGATGCCGCGCGCGAGGCCATCACGCCGGCCGACGTGGAAGCGGCCAACGTCTACCGCAGCTACGCTGCCACGCTGGCCGCCTACCAGGCGGTGGACTTCGACGACCTGATCCGCATCCCGGCGCTGCTGCTGGCCAACAACGAAGAAGTGCGCACCCGCTGGCAGAACCGCGTGCGCTATCTGCTGGTGGACGAGTACCAGGACACCAACGTGTGCCAGTACCGCCTGGTGCAGTTGCTGACGGGCTCGCGCGCCATGTTCACGGCGGTCGGCGATGACGACCAGGCGATCTACGCCTGGCGCGGCGCGACCATCGAAAACCTGGCCAAGCTGACCACCGACTACCCCAACATCAAGCTCATCAAGCTGGAGCAGAACTACCGTTCGGTGCAGCGCATTCTGGCGGCCGCGAACCAGGTGATCGAAAAGAATCCCAAGCTGTTCGACAAGAAGCTGTGGTCCGAGCTGGGGGTGGGCGAACCCATCCTGGTGTCGGCCATGGACGGCGAGGAACAGGAGGCCGAATCCATCGCCATGAAGGTGTCGGCGTCGCGCTTCGAGCGCCAGGCGCAGTGGAAGGATTTCGCCATCCTGTACCGCAGCAACCATCAGTCGCGCATCCTGGAACAGGCGCTGCGCAACCTGAAGATTCCGTACACGATTTCGGGCGGCCAGAGTTTTTTCGACAAGACCGAAGTGCGCGACGTGCTGGCCTATCTGCGCATCCTGGCCAACGACGACGACGATCCGGCCTTCATCCGCGCGGCCACCACGCCCAAGCGCGGCATCGGCCAGGCCACCTTGCAGACGCTGGGGCAGTACGCCGCCAGCCGTGAACTGTCCCTGCTGGCGGCAGTGGCCGAGACCGGCCTGGAAAGCCTGCTGGCGCCACGGCAGTTGGAGCCGCTGCGCACCTTCACCGAGTTCATCCGCCGCATGCAATGGCGCGCCGGCCGCGGCGCGGCCGATGCCAAGACCGCCGCGCCGTCCGAGCCCGCGGGCGTGCTGCTGGACGATCTGCTGGAGGCCATCCAGTACGAACGCCATCTGTATGAGCTGTTCGAAGAGCGGCCCGCGCAGACGCGCTGGCAGAACGTGCTGGAGCTGACCGGATGGCTCAAGCGCAAGGCCGAAGAAGACAACATGACGCTCTTCGATCTGGTGCAGCACGTGGCGCTGGTCACCATGCTGGAGCGCGGCGAGGAAGAAGAGCCCGATGCCGTGAAGATGTCCACCCTGCATGCCTCCAAGGGGCTGGAGTATCCGCACGTGTACCTCGCGGGCGTCGAGGAAGGCTTGCTGCCGCACCTGGGCAAGGACGACGAGGTCGGCGACCCGGCGCGCGCGGCCGAGAACCTGGCTTCGCGCATCCAGGAAGAGCGCCGGCTGATGTACGTGGGCATCACGCGCGCGCAGCGCAGTCTGAACCTGAGCTGGTGCAAGCGCCGCCGCCGGGCGCGCGAGGACCTGGTGCGCGAGCCTTCGCGCTTCATCGAGGAAATGGGGCTGGGCGATGTGCGCATGCAGGAAGACGCGGCTACCGCCGCGATGAATCCCAAGGAGCGCATGGCCATGCTCAAGGCGCTGCTGAAGAAATAGGGGCGGGGCGGCGGCTTGTGGAAAGCCGCGGCCTGCTCCTACACTGGACTGCGCCCGCCCCGCGGTCCGGGGCGCGGCAACCCCGTGGATCGAAGGAGCGCGCCATGTGTCGCTGGCTGGCTTATACCGGTAGTCCCATACAGATGGAGAGCGTGCTGTTCAAGGCCAAGCACTCCCTGATCGACCAGAGCCTGCACTCGCGGCTGGGCGCCACCACCACCAATGGCGACGGCTTCGGGCTGGGCTGGTATGGCCGTCAACACGAAGGCCAGCCGCTGGAGCCGCCGTTCCGCTACCGCAGCGTGCATCCGGCCTGGAACGACCGCAATCTGCGCGAGGCCGCGCGCGCGATCCATGCGCCGCTGTTCGTGGCGCACATCCGCGCCGCCACCGACACGCCCGCGCAGGAAACCAACTGCCATCCGTTTCGCCATGGCCAGTGGCTGTTCGTGCACAACGGCGTCATCCGCGACTATCCGCTGCTCAGGCGCGACCTGATGCTGATGATCGCGCCGGCCTATTTCGGGTCGCTGGAAGGGTCCACGGATTCCGAGGTGATGTTCCTGCTGGCCTTGAGCTTCGGCCTTGAGGAAGACCCGCTGGCGGCGCTGGCTCGCATGGTGGGCGCGGTGGAAGAGACCGGCAGGCGGCATGGCGTGGCGCAGCCCATCAACATGACGGTCTGCGCGCTGGACGGCCAGCGCCTGATCGCCGTGCGCTATTCCAGCGAGGCCGATTCGCGCACGCTGTTCCACAACACCTGCGTGCGCCATCTGCGCCAGCTGTATCCCGACAATCCGCAGATCGCGGCGTTGGATGATGACGCCTTCATGCTGCTGTCGGAGCCCTTGACCGAGATGCCCGGCGCCTGGGAGGAAGTGCCCGAAGCCACCGCCATCATCGCGGGCGGCGGCACGGTGGCGCATTATCCTTTTGTGCCGGTGCCGCCAGGAGCCTGAGCCGGGGTTCAGTGCCCCGTATGCAGGGCCGGATTCAGCGTGCCCCAGGCGGCGGTGCGCACCAGGCACTCCACGGCGCCGGTCTGCGAATTGCGGCGGAACAGCAGGCCTTGCTGGCCCGCCAGCGAGGTGGCCTTCACCACCGCGCCTTCCGGCGTCAGCACGCGCGTGCCGGCGGTGATGTAGCAGCCGGCTTCCACCACGCAGTCGTCGCCCAGCGAAATGCCGATGCCCGAGTTGGCGCCCAGCAGACAGCGCTTGCCGATGGACACCACCTGCTTGCCGCCGCCCGACATGGTGCCCATGATGGATGCGCCGCCGCCGATGTCGCTGCCGTCGTCGACGATGACGCCGGCGCTGATGCGGCCTTCGACCATGGACGCGCCCAGCGTGCCGGCGTTGAAATTGCAGAAGCCTTCATGCAGCACCGTGGTGCCGGGCGACAGATGCGCGCCCAGGCGCACGCGCGCGGTGTCGGCGATGCGCACGCCGCCGGGCATGACGTAGTCGGTCATGCGGGGAATCTTGTCCACGCCGCGGATTTCCAGGATCTGGCCAGAGGCGCGCAGGTGCCAGCGCAGCGCATCCACCTGATCCACCGCGCAGGGGCCGGCCGAGGTCCAGGCCACGTTGGCCAGCACATTGAACAGGCCGTCCAGGTTGGCGTCGTGCGGGCGGATCAAGCGGTGGCTGAGCAGGTGCAGGCGCAGATAGGCGTCGTGCGCATCGACCGGCGGTTCGTTCAGCGACGAGATCGCGGTACGCACGGCGACGATGTCGACCTTGCGGCGGGTGTCGCGGACCAGGGCGGTGGGCACGTGTTCGCCCAGCGCGGCGCGGGCTTCCTCGGGCGACAGGTGGCGGGTGCCGGTGGCCGGCGAGTTGTCGGCCAGCGAGGGACGCGGATACCAGGTGTCCAGGATGGCGCCGTCGGCGGCCAGCGTGGCGACGCCATAGGCGATGGCGCTGAGGGGCTTGGGGGAGTCGGCCATGATGAAAGAGGAAGGGCGCAGTCTGAGTGCGTAATTCTAAGGCGAAAGGGCTGCGGTTTTCAGAGGTTGCCGAAGGCCCAGCGCAGGCTCAGCGAGCCGGTGTGCTCGCGGTTGCCGCCGCCATACTGGCCGCCGTAGGCCAGGCCGATGACGGCCGAGCGCGACACGGCGATTTCCAGGCCCGCGCCCGCCAGCGCGGCGGACCGGGCGATGGGCGCGCCGGCCACCGACAGTACGCTGCCGCCGTCCAGCACCAGGGTGGTTTCCGGCTGCACGTCGCCGAAGGCCCGGCGCCAGCCCAGCGTCGCATGCAGCTTGCCAAAGGTGGGGCCGAGCGCGAAGCCGGTCTGGCCCCGCAGCCCCAGCGTGGTGGTGGTCTGCCGGATCCGTCCCGCGTCGCCCGAGAGCGCCGTGGAACCGCCCGATTCGCTGAAGCTGCGCGTGCGCACATTGCGCACGGCCAAGCCGGCGAACGGTTCGATGGCGGCGCGTGGCGACAGTGCCAGCTCGTAACCCAGTTCCGAGAAGGCCTGCGCGGTGTAGGCGCTGAAGTCGGCGGTCAAGGTCTGCCGGGCGATGCCGGGCATCTCGAAACGCCGCCGGGTGTCGATGTCGTGCCAGGTGTAGGAGGCGGCCGTCAGCAGGTTCAGCTTGCCTGGGCCCGCGTCGAACGACCTCTTGCCATAGATCCCCGCGGTATAGCTGTACACGTCCAGCCGAGCATCGGCCGCGTCGATGCGGACCCGGCTGCGGGTGGCGCCCAGCGCGCCGCCCAGGCGCCAGCCGGCGCCGGCATCGAATTCGCCGCCGCCATACACGCCGGTGGTGCGTTGCTTGATGCGGGCCGTGTTGGCGCCGCCTTCCAGCGTCTGCCAATTGTCGACGGCGACGAGCCAGCCCGGCTGGGCCGGCGCGGGACGGGTCGGCCGATCGGCAAGCAGGCTGTGGTCCGGTTCGGCCTGTCCGGTGTGGGCGTGCGCCGCGCCAGCCGCGCACAGGGCTTGCATGGCGAGCGCCCGCGCCAGCAGTTGCCGGCGCACGGCTATCGGTGGCGGCAAGGACTTTTTACGCCAGTTCTTTCAGCAGCAGCTCCCAGAATTTCATGCGCTGTTCCAGCGTCGAAACCAGGATGTACTCGTTCAAGGTGTGCGCGCCGTCGCCGTCGGCGCCCAGGCCGTCCAGCGTCGGGATGCCCATGGCGGACGTGAAGTTGGCGTCGCTGCCGCCGCCCGTCATGGGTGCGTCTTCCAGCAGGAAGCCGGCGCGTTCGGCGTAGCCCTGCACCAGCGCCAGCAGATCGGCGGCGGCTTCGGTCTTCACCATGGGCGGACGGTTCAGTTCCACGTCGATGTCCAGTTCCACGTCCGGACCCACGGCGCACAGCTCGCGCATGCGGCGCAGCACGTCCTCGGCGGCGCCCATGTCGGGCACGCGGAAGTCGACCACGCAGCGGCACAGCGCCGGCACGGTGTTGGTCACGGTGCCGCCGGCGATGGTGCCGACGCTGACGGTGATGCCGCGGTCATAGTCGGTCATGGCTTCCAGCGCCAGCACCTGGTGGGCCATTTCGCGGATGGCGCTGCGGCCTTTCTCGTGCTGCATGCCGGCATGGGCCGGACGGCCCTTGACGTTCAGGTTCAGCATGCCGGTGCCCTTGCGCGCCGTGACGCACTTGCCGCCGTTGGGGCGGGCGGGTTCGCAGACCAGCGCGTACTTGGCGTTGGCGGCGAAGCGCTCGATGTGCGCGCGCGACGCGTGGCTGCCGGTTTCTTCGTCGGGCACCACCAGGAAATCCACTGGCAGCTGGGTCGCGCCGGGGCGAGCCAGGCCGGACAGCGCGGTCAGCGCCAGGTAGATGCCGGCCTTCATGTCGTAGCCGCCGGGACCATAGAGGCGGTCGCCTTCGATGCGTACCGGGTTCTCCAGCAGCGTGCCTACCGGATGCACCGTGTCCATGTGCGCCAGGATCAGGATGCCGGGGCGCGTGTCGCCGGGGGCGCGGTTGGTCGCGTACAGCAGCGGGCCCGTGGTCGGGCCCAGCGACGACAGTTCCACCGTCAGGCCGGCGGCCGCGGCGTAGTCGGCGATGATGCGCGCCATGGCGGCGATGCCTTCGGGGAAGTTCGAGGGCGATTCGCATTGCAGCCAGCTCTTGATGCCGGCGACGATCTGTTCAGTGCTCTGGGTGTTGGACATGACGGTATCGGATATCTGCAACGAAGAAAATGGGAGCGGTCAGGCGACCTGCTGGCCGGCCAGGCGGGCCAGTTCGGCGTCATCGGGCATCTTGCCATCGAACCAGAGGCTGGCGCACACGGCGGACATGGCGCGGCCGTCGTGGCCGATGCCGGGCACGACCTGCAGCTTCCAGCCGAACGGCACGCCGCGGCGCTCGGCCTCCTTGCGGCCGAACTCGAAGTAGTTCTGGGCGCGCGCAAAGCGGTGCGGGCCTTGACGCATGGCGGCGGGTTCGGACGGCAGGTTGGGGTCGTCGGTGGCGATGTCCTGGTCGCCCGCCAGGATGGTCATCGGGTAGGCCAGCAGCTTGACCAGGTGCTCTTCGGTCAGGCCGACGCCGTCCATGCCTTCGGGGAAGGGATAGTCGAACGTGGGCAGCGTGTACCAGCCCGGGTTGCCGGCAGTCACGGCCTTGAACGGCGCGTGCGGCTGGCTGCTCATCAGGCGGTGCACGAACTGGCCGCCCGCGGAATGGCCGAACAGGTAGACGTTCTGGCCGTCGGTAATTTCGCCGGCGATCAGGTCCTTGATGACGTTGCCCACCAGCGCGTAGGTCCAACCGTCGATGTGGCGCGGATTGCCGCCGGCCGAAAACACGCGGCCGTTGTTGTAGCTTTCCACGCCGGGCCAGATCTCGTTGGAGAAGGTCAGCGCCACGATCAGCAGCTTGTGCTTGTCGGCGGCTTCCACCCAGAAATCGCGGTACTCGTCGCCGTTGCGCAGCACGCCGTGCTGCACGATGACCACCGGCATGTCGGGCGTGTAGCCGTAGGGGCGGTAGGTCTGGAGCTTGAAGGGACGGTCGGAGTTGCGGTCCTCGTCCACATACAGGATGGCGTTGCGGCCGGCATGGCCCAGTTCGATGGCGATGCGGTCGACGTTGGACATCTCGGAGGGTTTCATCAGGCGTTCGCCTCATTCAGGTGGCAGGCCGACCAGTGGCCTGCCGAGATTTCTTTCAGGACCGGCGCCTGCTCGCGGCAGCGCGGCATGGCGTGGGGGCAGCGGGGATTGAAGGTACAGCCCGGCGGCGGGTTCAGCGGCGACGGGATTTCGCCCTTGATCGGCGTGAACTTGCGGCCGCGGCGGCCCACGTCCGGCACCTCGGCCATCAGGGCCTGGGTATAGGGATGGTTGGCGCGCGCGAAGATCTCGGCCGACGTGGAGATTTCCACGATCTTGCCCAGATACATGATCGCCACGCGGTCCGAGATGTGCTTGACGACGCCCAGGTCGTGGCTGATGAACAGGTAGGTGAAACCGTGCTGTTCGCGCAGGTCCATGAACAGGTTGATCACCTGCGCCTGGATCGACACGTCCAGCGCGGCCACGGGCTCGTCGCAGACCAGGAACTTCGGCGCCACCATCAGCGCGCGGGCGATGCCGATGCGCTGGCGCTGGCCGCCCGAGATCTGGTGCGGGAAGCGGTCGCGGTATTCGGGGTCCAGGCCCACTTCCTTCAGCGCCTGGTCGATGCGCGCGGGAATCTGGGCGGCGGGCGCCAGCTTGTGGACCTTGAGCGATTCGCCCAGGATCTGGCGCAGGCGCTGGCGCGGATTCAGCGAGGCCTGCGGATCCTGGAAGATCATCTGCACGCCCAGCGTGTAGGCGAGCTTGTCGGCGCCGCGCAGGCGGCGGGCTTCCTGGCCCTGGTACAGCAGCTGGCCTTCAGTCTGGCCGTGCAGCCCGGCGACGACGCGGCCCAGCGTGGACTTGCCGCAGCCGGACTCGCCGACCAGGCCCACGACTTCGCCGCGCTTGATGGACAGGTCCACGCCGTTGACCGCATACACGGTGCGGCGGTCGATGGGACGGCCGGTCAGGGCCAGGATGCGCTGGGCCAGGTCGGGCCGTTGCTCGAAGCGCTTGTGGACGTTCTTGAGCTCGATGACGGGAGTATCGGCTTGGCTCATACCGGCTGGGCCTCGCGGGTAATCGGCACGTAGCAGCGGTAGTTGCGCGCGCCTTCGGTGGTGACGGTGGGGGCTTGTTCGGTGCAACGCGTGACCGCGCTGGTGCAGCGCGGGCGGAACGGACAGCCCGAGGGACGGCCGGCGAGGCTGGGCGCCATGCCGTTGATCTGGTGCAGGCGCGCGCCAGGCTGGGTGGCGCCGGGCATCGAATCCAGCAAGCCCTTGGTGTAGGGGTGGCGCGGCGCGTCCAGCACCTCTTCGACCGGGCCGCTTTCGACGATGCGGCCGGCGTACATCACGGCCACGCGGTCGGCCAGTTCGGCCACCACGCCCAGGTCGTGGGTGATCCAGATCAGCGCCGTGTTGTGCTCGCGGCAGATCTCCTGCATGCGGTAGAGGATCTGGCCCTGGATGGTGACGTCCAGCGCCGTGGTCGGCTCGTCGCAGATGATCAGGTCGGGCTTGTTCAGCATGGCGATCGCGATCGCCACGCGCTGGCGCATGCCGCCCGAGAATTCGTGCGGATAGCTCTTCAGGCGCTTTTCGGGTGAAGGAATGCCGACCATGGCCAGCGCCTCGCGGCAGCGTTCCTCGGCTTCCGCGCGCGGCACGTTTTCGTGGGTGAGGATGGCTTCCATCATCTGCTCGCCGATGCGCAGCACCGGATTGAGCGTCATCAGGGGATCCTGGAAGATCATGGCGATGCGGTTGCCGCGCAACTGGCGCATCTGCTCTTCGCTCAGCTTGCGCAGGTCCGTGCCCTTGAACTTCACTTCGCCGTCCACCACTTCCCCGGGCGGGTCGATCAGACCCAGGAGCGAAAAGCCCGTGACGGATTTGCCGGAACCCGATTCGCCGACCAGGCCGACGATCTCGCCGCGGCGCACGGTCAGGTCGACGCCGTCGACCGCCAGCCAGGCGCCGGCTTCGGTATGGAATGCGGTGCGCAGGCCGCGCACTTCAAGAATGTTTTCGCTCATTTCAGTTGCCCATTGCGCCAACCGCGGCGCATGTAATGGAGATAGCTCCATCGGGATGCCGCGGAGCCGGCTTTGCCGGTCCGCAGGCATGCCCCCTTGAGGGGGAAGCGCGCAGCGCTTCGGGGGTGGGCCTCATCTCTTGGGATCCAGGCTTTCGCGCAGGCGGTCGCCCACGATATTGATGGAGAGGATCAGCAGCAGCAGGGCGATGCCCGGGAACAGGCTGATCCAGTAGTCACCCGACAGCAGGTACTGGAAGCCGTTGGAAATCAGCAGGCCCAGCGAGGGTTCGGTGATGGGCACGCCCACGCCCAGGAACGACAGCGTCGCTTCCAGGGCGATTGCGGTCGCGATCTGGATGGTGGCAAACACCATGACGGGGCCCAGGCAGTTGGGCAGCAGGTGGAACAGCATGATGCGCCAGGCGGGGAAGCCCAGGTTGGCGGCGGCTTCCACGTACTCCTTGCGGCGTTCCTGCAGCGCGCGGCTGCGCATGATGCGGGCGTAATGCCCCCACTGCACCAGCACCAGGGCCAGGATCACCTTGTCGACCCCGCGCCCCAGCACCACCAGCAGCACCAGCGCCACCAGGATGGTCGGAAAGCCCAGGATGAAGTCGACAATGCGCATGAGCACGGTGTCGACCACGCCGCCGACATAGGCGGCCACCAGGCCGATGGTGCCGCCCACGGCGGTGGCCAGCACCACGGCGGACAGGCCCACCATCAGGCTGATGCGCAGGCCATACAGGATGGCGCTGAGCATGTCGCGGCCCTGGTCGTCGGTGCCGAGCCAGGCGATGCTGCCGTCCATCAGCGCCTGGCGCGGCGCCAGGCGGCCGTCCATCAGCGAAAGGTTGGCGAGGTCGTAGGGATTCTGCGGCGCGAAGTAGGGCGCGAAGACCACCAGCACGATCAGGATGGTCAGCGCGATGACGGAGCCGCGCACCGTCGGGCGCGCGTGCAGTTTCTTCAGGATGGAGGCGCGCTGGGGCGTCTCAGCCAGGGGCTGGACGGTGCGGGTGCGGCCGGGATTCGGAGTTTGAGCCATGGCGGATTATTGAGCGGGAGTCACGAGCTGCACGCGCGGATCGAGCGTGGCGTACAGGATGTCCACAACCAGGTTGATGATCACGAAGATCAGGGTGACCAGCATCACGTAGGCCACCACGACCGGGCGGTCCAATTGGTAGACGCTGTCGATCAGCAGCTTGCCCATGCCTGGCCATGCGAACACGGTTTCGGTGATGGTGGAATAGGCGATGAGGGTGCCGAATTCCATGCCGATCACGGTGACCACGGGGATCAGGATGTTGCGCAGGATGTGGCGGCGCACGATGCGGCCGGGCTTGACGCCCTTGGCGCGCGCGAACTTCACATAGTCCTGGCTGCGGGCCTCGACCACGCCGGACGCGGTCAGGCGCAGCACCAGCGCGATGTTGGCCAGCGCCAGGTTGATGGCCGGCATGATCAGGTGCGACCAGCCGTCGGCAGTCAGAATGGACAGGGGCACGCCCAGCACGGTGACCGTGTCGCCGCGGCCGGTGGCGGGCAGCCAGCCCAGCCACACCGCAAACAGCAGGATCAGCATCATGCCTTGCCAGAAGTTCGGCAGCGAAAAACCCAGCACCGAGGATGCCATGATGCCGCGGCCCAGCGGCTGGTCGCGATACAGGCCCGCGATCAGCCCCAGCGGAATGCCGAACACACAGGTCAGCATGATGGCCACGACCACCAGCTCGAACGTGGCGGGAATGCGCTGCACGATCAGTTCGATGGCGGGGATGCCGTGCACGAAGGAGGTGCCCAGGTCGCCGTGCAGCGCGCGCCACAGGAATCCTGTGTATTGCTGCCATACCGGCAGGTCCAGGCCCAGGCGGGCGATCATCGCCTCGCGTGCGGCCTGGCTGGCTTCGGGGCTGACCAGCAGTTCGATCGGATCGCCCACGGCATAGACCGCGAAGAAGACCACGACCGAAACGGCCAGCAGCACGAACAGACTCTGTATCAGTCTGCGTAGGATGAACAAGGCCACGAGATTATTTCCTTGGTGGGCTCAGGGTTTGCGGGCGCCGCGTAGGGTCTTACTTGGCGGGCTTGGCCGACATGGCCAGGGTGTACTGGTCGGCGCGGCCTTCATAGGTCAGTCCCTTGCGGAACGCCCAGATGCTGCTTTCGAAATGCAGGGGAATGCTGGGCAGGTCGGCCAACGCCAGCGTCAGCGATTCCTGCAGCAGTTTTTCGCGCGCGGCCGGGTCCACGGTGACGAGGGCGCGCTTGAACACGCGGTCGAACTCGGGGTTGTCATAGCCGCCGTAGTTGCTGGTGCCCAGGCCGTGTTCCTTGTCGAACGCGCTGACCCAGTATTGCAGGAAGGACGAGGCCTCGCCGGTTTCCGACGACCAGCCGCCCATGGCGAAGCTGAACTCGCGCTTGGCGCGCTTGGGGAAGTAGACCGAGCGCGTCATGGTGTCGACGGTGGTCTTGATGCCCACGCGCGACAGGTATTGCGCCACCGCCTGCGTGATCTGCGCGTCGTTGATGTAGCGGTCGTTGGTGGACGAGACGGTCAGTTCGAAGCCGTTCGGGTAGCCGGCCTCGGCCAGCAGCTTCTTGGCGGCGGCCGGGTCGTACTTGAGCTCGGGCGGCTTGGGCAGGGTGCCGAACATGCCGTCGGGCAGGAATTGGTTGGCCGGCGTGGCGGCGCCGTCCATGATGCGGTCGGCGATGGTCTTGCGGTCGATGGCCATGGAAATGGCGCGGCGCACGCGCACGTCCTGCAGCGGGTTCTTGTCGTCGGCGGCCTTGACGCCGGGGCTGGGATTGCGCGCCACGTCGGGCTGGAAATACACCACGCGTACCGACGGCGTGATGACGTGGCCGAAACCCGGGGTCTCCGAAATGCGCTTCACGTCGCGCGCGGCGGGGTTTTCGATCAGGTCGAAGTCGCCCGCCAGGAGGCCCGTCAGGCGCGGGCCGGCAGCCGGCACCGGCACCATCTTCACGTCCTTCCATGCGGGCTTCGCGCCCCAGTAGGCATCGTTGCGCGTCAGCTCGATCGCGGTGCCCTTGACGTAGCTCTTCAGCGTGTAGGGCCCGGTGCCGATCACGGAGCGGCCGGTATTGAAGTCGGCCACGGTGGGCCAGGCGCCGGTGACGCCGCACTTGTTCTTCAGGTCGAAGCTGATCGGGCCGTGTTCGGCGATGCCGTTCCACAGCATGCCCATGCGGGTCAGGTCGTTGGGCAGCAGCGGATAGGGCTGGCGCGTCTTGATCACCAGCGTGTTGCCGTCGCGCACCTGGACGTCGGCGAACTTCTGCACGATGGAAGGGTACGAGCTGCTGATGGACTGCTCGTTGTTGACCACGCGGCAGAAGGTGAACAGCACGTCCTGCGCCGTGAAGGGCTGGCCATTGGAAAACTTGACGCCGTCACGCAGCGTGAATTCCCAGGTCGTGTCGTCCACCGGCTTCCAGGCCGTGGCCAGGCGCGGGATCAGGTCCATCTTGGCATCCTGCCCCACCAGCGTCTCGAACATGTGCGAAGTCGTCGCATCGTTCGGCGTGGCCTGGTGGTAGTGCGGATCCATCGACGTCGGCTCGGACGACAGGCCGATCCGCAGAACGCCGGCGGCGTCCTGCGCGATGGCCGCGGTGGTACAGGCGGCCATGGAGAAGGCCGTGAGCATGCTGCGGTAGAGCGTCTGGGCAGACATGGATTTTGTCCCTTTGTTGTATTGGTTATGGTGTTGCAGGGCGGCGTTCCTGGCGGGCCGTCGCGGGTCTTCAGGCGATGGGCTGCGCCAGCCGGACGACGGTCACGCCGGGCCGCAGATTGGCGGTGGACGGCATGATCAGCACGCAGTCGTCATAAGGCGTGACGACGGGCTCGCCCTCGGACCAGCCGATCAGGTCGCCGGCGCGGGCCAGCGTTTCCAGGCCCTTCCAGGGCTGGGCGAAGCGGAAATCGGCGCTCTTGGCGGCGATCGCATGCGTGACGCGCAGTGCGCGCTGCGTGGGCGCCGCGGGGGCGAACCAATCCGCGGGCAGGTCGCCGCGGTCCACCGTGCCCGCTTCCACCAGGAAGCGCGCCATCTGGTCGACGGCCACGCCGCGCGCCTCGGGCGCGCCATGGAAGCCGCATTCGATCAGCAGGGAACGGGTGCCGTTGTCGCCGGCTTCGCCGAAGCGGCCGTAGTCGCGCATGCGCACGCCGGCGGCATGGCCGGCGTCGGCGATGATGGTGGCGGGGTTGCCCAGCGCCAGCGCCAGATCGATATTGCGTTGCTCCATGCCGGTCAGCTGCAGCGGCACGTCGGAATTGCTCATCGAATGGAAGTCCAGCAGCCAGTCGGCCTGCTCGACCCAGGGCTGGATCTCGGCTGCGCGGCGGCGTTCCTGGCTGGCGGGCGCGCTCAGCTTGTCGTCGCTCCAGACGCGGTTCATGTCTTCGTCGACGAAGCGTGCGGGCGCGTAGTTGGCGGGGTCGAAGCGGTCGAACGCCGCCAGGTTGCAGAACGCCAGCGTCAGCGAACCGCGGCGCGGGCGCAGGCCTGCCGCCAGCGCGTCCTTCAGCGCCCAGGCGCCGCAGAGTTCATTGCCGTGGATCAGCGCGCTCAGCATGACGCGCTTGCCCGGCACGCCCGAATCGAAATGCCAGACCCCCGGGGTATCCGTGTTGCCCACCCGCTCCGCCGACAAGTTCGGACAGGCAAGTAGAAATGGGCGCGGTGTGGACGCGGGGGCGGACGTGGGCATGGGAACTCCGATGAAGCGACGGGATTGTATAGGCGATGGCGCTGGGGTGGCGGCTAGCCGCCGGCATGAGCGGGCGCCGCGGCGCGGCGGGCGCTGAAACAGGCTGCTAACACGGGTTTTCCCTTATATATAGGGCGCGTCAGGCGCGCGCCGCCTTTGAGTATTGGGCGAATTCTAGGAGCTTGGCTGCTTTCTCTACAATTAGAATATTTATCTCAAGCTTTGCAGAAAAGGCAAAGCTTGTTCCCCATTCCCAATCCCTGAGAACCGCGAGGGCTGACGTGCACGGCATCGCCTTGAAGTATTTTCTGGAGGTTGCCCAGGCGGGCAGCCTGAGCGGCGCGTCCGAGCGCCTGCATGTGGCGGTGTCGGCCATCAGCCGGCAGATCGCCAAGCTGGAGGAAGAGGCGGGCGCGCCGCTGTTCGAGCGCGCCGCGCGCGGCATGGTCCTGAGCGAAGCGGGGCAGCTGCTGCTGGCGCATGCCCGCCGCACCATGCTGGAAGCCGATTCCGTGCTGCAGGAAATCGCCGCCATCAAGGGCGCCGCGCGCAACGAGATCCGGGTGGCCTCGGTCGAGGGCGTGGCGCGGATCTTCCTGCCCTCGGTGATGGCGCGTTTTCGCCGCGACTGGCCCAACATCCGCTTCGACCTGCACGTGGGTTCGCCGGCCGAGGTCAGCCGCCGGGTGGCCGAAGGCAGCGTGGAGTTGGGGATGGTCTTCATCGCCGAACGCATCGGCGGGGTCAGTCCGCGCTATTCGCGCCGCGCGCCGGTGCATGCGGTGATGGCGGCCGACCATCCGCTGGCGGGCCGCGCCAGCGTCAGCCTGCAGGATCTCAGCCAGTATCCGCTAGCCCTGACCGGGCCCGGCACCACCACGCGGCAGCTGTTCGAAATGGGTTGCGCGCTGGAGTCGGTGCAGCTGGAGCCGGCGCTGACCTGCAACGATTCCTCGCCGCTGCACGGCTTTGTCTTCGGGTCGGACGCCATCATGCTCAGCGGCTATATCTCGGTGGCCTGGAGCCTGCGGCGCGACGAGCTGATCGCCGTGCCGATTTCCAACGCCGAACTGCAATCGCGCACCCTGCAGATCCAGGTCATGCCGGGCCGGGTGCTGCCGCCGGCGGCCGAAGCCTTCGTCGAACTGCTGGCGCGGGAACTGGACGACGCGTTGCAAGGCAGGGCGGCGGCATAGTCTGCTAAGGGTGCAAAAAAAACGGCTGCCCTGGGGCAGCCGTTTTCGTTCAGGCGGACCTGATTACTTCTTTTCGGGCGTGACCGAGGTGGCCAGCGTGTACTGGTCGCGGCGGCCTTCGTAGGTGATGCCCTTGCGGAAGGCCCAGATGCTGCTTTCGAAGTGCAGCGGGATCAGCGGCACGTTGTCCAATGCGATCTGGGTGGACTGCTGCAGCAGCTTCTCGCGCTTGGCCGCGTCCACCGTCACGATGGCTTCCTTGTAGACCTTGTCGAAGTCGGCATTGCTGAAGCCGCCGTAGTTGCTGGTGCCCAGGCTGTTGGGGGAATCCAGGGATGCCACCCACAGCTGGAACAGCGCCGAGGCTTCACCCGTTTCCGCCGGCCAGCCGCCCATCGAGAAGCTGAACTCGCGCTTGGCGCGCTTGGGGAAGTAGATGGAGGCCGTCATGGCGTCCACATTGGTCTTGATGCCGACGCGGGCCAGGTACTGGGCCACGGCTTGCGCCACCTGGCCGTCGTTGACGTAGCGGTCGTTGGTCGACGACAGCGTCAGTTCAAAGCCGTTCGGGTAGCCGGCTTCGGCCAGCAGCTTCTTGGCGCCTTCCGGGTCGAACTTGATTTCCGGAGCCTGGGGCAGCGCGCCGAACATGCCGTCGGGCATGTACTGGAAGGCGGGCGTGGCCATGCCGTCCATGATGCGGGCGGTGATGGTCTTGCGGTCGATGGCCATCGAGATGGCCTTACGCACGCGCAGGTCCTGCAGCGGGTTCTTGCCGTCGGCGCTCTTGACGAAGGGGCTCGGGTTGCGGCCCACGTCCGGCTGGAAGAACACCAGGCGGGTCGACGGGGTGGCGACGAAGCCGAACTTGGGGTTGTCCTTCAGGCGCGGCAGGTCGCGAGCGGCGGGGTTTTCGATCATGTCGAAGTCGCCGGACAGGAGGCCGGTCAGGCGCGGGCCGGCCGACGGCACCGGCACGAACTTCACTTCCTTCCAGTACGGCTTGGGGCCCCAGTAGTTTTCATTGCGGACCAGCTCGATGCCGGTGCCCTTGACGTAGGACTTCAGGGTGTACGGGCCGGTGCCGATGGCATCCTTGCCGTTGTTGAAGTCGGCCACGGTGGGCCAGGCGCCGGTTACGCCGCAACCCTTCTTGGGGTCGAACGTCAGCTTGCCGTGCTCGACGATGCCGTTCCAGACGATGGGCAGCGAGCGCGCCAGTTCGGCGGGCATCAGCGGGAAGGGCTCGCCGGTCTTGATGATGACGGTGTGCGCGTCCGGCGTCTGCACGTCGGTGATGCGCTTGGTCATGTCCATGTAGGACTGCGACACGTTGGTTTCGTTGTTCAGCGTGCGGCAGATGGTGAACAGCACGTCTTCGGACGTGAACGGCTTGCCGTTGGAGAACTTGACGTCGTCGCGCAGCTTGAATTCCCAGGTCTGGTCGTCCAGCGTCTTCCAGGAAGTGGCCAGTGCGGGCACCAGCTTCATGTCGGCGCTGCGACCCACCAGGGAACTGTAGACGTGCGCGGAGAACGCGTCGTTCTGCGTCATCTTGTGATAGTGGGGGTCCGCCGAGGTGGGTTCGGCCGACAGGCCGATCTTCAGCGTCTGGGCTTGGGCGGCGGCCAGGGGAATGGCGGCGGCCGCAAGGGCCAGGGTAGTGCGCAACTTCATGGTGACAACTCCGGATGGGGAACGAACCGGATCGCGCCTGCGTGTAAACCGGCCTGCGCCAGCCGCGCGGGCGGCGTCGCCTGGAAGGGGCTCAGGGGGTTTTGGCGCCGGGCACGACGGCAAGGGGCCGATTATCGGTAGGGGCTTCGCGCACTGTCAATGCGCAATGGCAAGCGCGGCGCTAGGGAAAACGCGGAGAGGGAGGGGGAAAGAGGGCGCCGCGCTGCCTCGTCTGGAGGCCTGCGCGGCGCGATGGCGCCCGGGTGAGGGACTGGGCGCCGAAGAACCGCCGCAAGGGGCGCCGGGAAACCGGCGGGCGTTGCGGCGGGGTCGCGCCAGGCTGAATCGCGGGAGATCGATCGCGACTCAGGCCAGCGCGGCAGGGCTTACCACTGCGAACCGGAGAAGCGCGAGCTGGCGGCGCGGGCCTTGTTCATCGACTCGTTCACTTCGTCGATGAAGGAAAACACGGCGGCAACAGCTGCCACTACGGCTTGGCCGGCCTTCTTCAGGCTAGTCAGCGGATGGGAATTCGGTTGGTTCTCGAGGGCGCCGCGGAGCAGATCGCGCTCCAGCGCGTCGGTCAGGCGGGCAGTGTGGTTCAGGGTCAGTTCGCTCATGGTTTGCTCCAGTCCGTTTCGTCTTGGTGTAAACCATTATAGGGATAACCCTAGGGTCGATGCAACGCTATTTTTAGGGTAAACCCCTATATGTTGTAAAAATGTTTATTCCCCAGGGACTTAGCCGCTATTTCGCAGGGCGCGGGCCGCGTCCGCCAGCTCTCCGGCGGTCAGTCCGATGGGGCCGACACCCTGGGCCACCAACGCATCGGCCGCCGCGCCGTGCAGCCAGACGGCGCCGGCCACGGCCTGGTCCAACGGCAGCTTCTGGGCGATCAGCGAACCCAGCATGCCCGCTAATACGTCCCCGGTTCCGGCGGTGGCGAGCCCCGGATTGCCGCTGGTGTTGATCCGCAGATCGCCATCCGGGGAGCTGACCACGGTGCCTGCGCCCTTCAGCACGATCCAGGCGCGGTAGCGTAGCGCCAGTTTCCTGGCGGCGGCCGGGCGGTCGGCCTGCACCTCGGCCGTATCCACGCCAAGCAGCCGCCCGGCCTCGGCCGGATGGGGCGTCAGCACCACGGTGCCCTCACCCCAGTTGGGTTGGATGTCGCCGCGGGCCAGCAGATTCAGCCCGTCCGCGTCCAGCACCAGCGGCGCTGCGCGGCGCAGCACGAACAGTTCGGACAGGGCGTTGGCCGCCAGGGCGCCCGTGCCTATGCCGCATCCCGCCACCCAGGCGGTGACGCCCCAGTCTTCTTCCAGCAGCGAGCGGGCGTCGCGCAGCATCAGTTCGGGCTGCTGCGGATCGCAGGCCAGCGGCGCGGCGTCCTGGGCGAAGCCGACCAGCACCTTGCCGGCGCCGGTCTTCAGGGCGGCGCGCGCGGCCAGCAGCGCCGCGCCCGTCATGCCCGGGCCGCCGCCCACCACGCCCACCGTGCCGAAACTGCCCTTGTGAGTGTCCCGGCCGCGCGGCGCGAACAGGGCGGGCAGGGCGGCGCGGTCGATGGCGCCGCCGGCGGACGGGGCGGTAGTGTTCATGGGCTGAGGCTCCTGGGGATGGCGGCGTGGCGCGAAGGCGCGTATCTACTATAGTGCGCCCAAACCGGCCGGCATCCGGTCCGGCCCAAGACTAGACGACGTGGAGACGAACATGAGCGACATCACGCTGGAACACTATTCCGCCTATGAGTCCCTGAAACTGCGCCGGCACCCCGGCGGGGTGCTGGAGGTGATCATGGGGGCCAAGGGCGGCAAGCCGGGCAAGCTGTCCACCGCCGACGACCGCATGCACCGCGAACTGGCAGACATCTGGCGCGATATCGACACCGATCCGGACACCCGGGTGGTGGTGATCCGTGGCGAGGGCAAGGGCTTTTCGGGCGGGGGCGACCTGGACCTGGTGCAGCAGATGGCCGACGATTTCGACGTGCGCACCCGCGTTTGGCGCGAGGCCCGCGACCTGGTCTACAACATCATCAACTGCAACAAGCCCATCGTGTCCGCCATGCATGGCGCGGCCGTGGGCGCGGGGCTGGTGGCCGGCCTGTTGGCCGACATCTCCATCGCCGCACGCGACGCGCGCATCATCGACGGCCATACCCGCCTGGGCGTGACGGCCGGCGACCATGCCGCCATCGTCTGGCCGTTGCTTTGCGGCATGGCGCGCGCCAAGTACTACCTGATGCTGTGCGAAACCGTGACCGGCGAGGAAGCCGAGCGCATCGGCCTGGTGTCGCTGTGCGTGGACGAGGCCGAACTCATCGGACGTGCCTTCGAAGTCGCCAACAAGCTGGCCGCAGGCTCCCAGACCGCGATCCGCTGGACCAAGTATTCGTTGAACAACTGGCTGCGCATGGCGGGGCCGAGCTTCGATACCTCGCTGGCCCTGGAATTCATGGGCTTTGGCGGCCCGGACGTACGCGAAGGGATCCAGTCCCTGCGTGAACGCCGCGCGCCGAACTTCCGGCCGGATTCGCCGTTCTGAGGCGGCGGATTGCGCGCGTTGGGGCAGGGCGCGCAATCCGGCTTTCCTACTTCTTGAAGAACTTCGCGAACGCCGCCTGCGCTTCCTCGGATTGCAGGCGGATGCGGAACTGCTGGGCTTCGTAGTCCAGCGTGTCCTGGATCGCCTGGCGGTCCGGGCGGCGTAGCATGGCCTTGGTCAGGCGCAGCGCGGCCGGCGGCTGGCGCGCCAGGTCGGCGGCGGTGGCCTGCGCCGCCGCCAGCGCCTGGCCCTTGGGCGTGACCGACGTGGCCAGCCCGGCGTCGCAGGCGTCTTGCGCCGTGAAGGCCTTGCCCTGCAACAGCCATTCGGCGGCGCGGCGGGCGCCGGCCAGGCGCGGCATCAGCAGGCTGGAAGCGCCTTCCGGACACAACCCCAACGCCACGAACGGCATGCGCAAGGTGGCGCCTTCGCCGATGTGGACGAAATCGCAATGCTGCAGCAGCGTCACGCCGATGCCGATGGCATAGCCTTCGACCGCGGCAATGACCGGCACGTCCGCCATGGACAGCGCGCGCAGGAAAGTCAGGCCGGCGCTGTCGCCGGCGCCGCGTTCCGCCTGGAAGTCGCGCAAATCGTTGCCCGCCGTGAAATGCTCGCCCGCGCCGGTCAGGATGACCGCCGCCAGCGCGGTGTCGGCCGACGCCAGCGCGATCTGTTCGGTCAGCGCGGCATAGGTGGCGGTATCCAGCGCGTTGCGGCGATCCGGACGGTTGATGGTCAGCGTCAACACCGCGCCGTCGCGGCTGACCTGCAGACCGGCGCTCATGCGCCGAAACCGTTGGCCAGACGGGTCTTGGCGTCTGCGTATTCGCTGCGCAGCGTGTCCACGATCTGGCGGGTCGGCAGCACGCTGGCGATGCCGCCCACGCCCTGGCCCGCGCCCCAGATGTCCTTCCAGGGCTTGACCCGGGTCGAGCCGAAATTCGACGCGCCGCTGTCGGGTTGCGGCAGGTTGGCCGGATCCAGCCCGGCGGCGGCGATGCTGGCCTTCAGGTAGTTGCCGGGGATGCCGGTGAAGAACGGGGTATACAGGATGTCCGAAGCGCTGGCATCCACGATGGCGGATTTGTAGCCTTCGCTGGCGTTGGCTTCCTCGCTGGCGATGAAGCGCGTACCCATATAGGCGAAGTCCGCGCCCATGGCCTGCGCGGCCAGGATGTGCGCGCCCGAGGTGATCGCGCCCGACAGGATCAGCGGGCCGTCATAGAAGCGGCGCACTTCGGACACCAGCGCGAAGGGGCTGAGCGTGCCCGCATGGCCGCCAGCGCCGGCGCACACCAGGATCAGGCCGTCCACGCCGGCTTCCAGCGCTTTTTCGGCGTGGCGGATGGTGGTCACGTCGTGGAATACCTTGCCGCCCCAGTCATGCACGCCTTTGACCAGGTCTCCGGGGGCGCGCAGGCTGGTGATGATGAGCGGCACGCGGTGGCTGGCGCACACGGCCAGGTCCTGCTCCAGCCGGTCGTTGGACTGGTGGATGATCTGGTTGACCGCGAATGGCGCAACCGTCGCCCCGGGGTTGGCCTCGCGGTGCGAGGCCAGGCCGGCCTGGACTTCGTCCAGCCAGTCGGTCAGCAGGCTTTGCGGACGCGCGTTCAGCGCGGGGAACGACCCCACGATGCCGCTGGTGCACTGCGCCACCACCAGCTTGGGGTTGGACACGATGAACATCGGGGCGCAGATGACCGGCAGGGACATCTGGCCGTACAAATCAGTCACAAGAGAGTGGGGCATGGCGTCGTCGCGGAAAAAGGTCACTGGAGGACTTGAACATCGGGACTTGAGCATCCTAGGCGGGTGTGCCTATAATTACCTACCGACCGTCCGGTAATTAATTAATCCTTATTAAACGGCATGCGCTGAATCGCTGTCAATGGAGGTACGCGAGTCCCTCCGGCAGCTGCGGCGCGGCCCCTGCAAAGGCTGCCATGGCGACCTCCGCCCCTCCTGCCCAGAAACGCGCCCGCGCCGGCCGCCCACCCACCGTGGCGGCCCCGCGCGAACGCATCCTGGAAGAAGCCGCCAAGCTCTTCGCCCAAAGCGGCTACGACGGCAGTTCGGTGTCCGACCTGGCCGGCGCGCTCGGCGTGTCCAAGGCGGCCATCTATCACTACTACACCACCAAGCAGGACATCTACGACGCCATCATCCTGGCCGTGCTGAGCGGCCTGACGCAGGCCGTCGCCCAGGATGTCGCGCGGGCCGAGGGCGCCACGGCCCGCCTGCGCGCCTTCATGGTGGGCCACGCGCGCTACTTCGAGCAGCACCACGCCGAGTTCGTCACCATGCTGATCGGCTATTCCGGCATGGCGCTGACCGAACGCGAAGACGCCGCCCGGCTGCGCGACGGCTACGAGAAGCGCCTGCGCGAACTGATCGCGCAAGGCGTCGCCGCCGGCGAGTTCCGCGCGCTGGACGTGGCCGCCGCGGGCCGCGCCGTGCTGTCCATGCTGAATTGGATGGTGCGTTGGTACAAGCCCGGCCAGGGCGACAGCGCCGAAGCCATCGCCGCCGGCTATTTCGATCTATTGGTCGGAGGCATGCGCGCCTGAGGCGCGGCTGTCCCCGGCTTGCCCCGCTTTTTGTGAGACTCCCATCATGGCCCTCGATACCGAAACCCTGAACCTGTTGCTGGACGCCGTGCGCCGCTTCGTGCACGAACGCCTGATCCCCGCCGAAGACGAACTGGCCGAAAGCGGCCAGGTGCCGCCCGACATCGTCAACGAGATGCGCGAGCTGGGCCTGTTCGGCCTGTCCATCTCGCCCGACCATGGCGGTCTGGGCCTGACCATGGAAGAGGAAGTGCGCGTGGTCTTCGAGCTGGGTCAGACCTCGCCCGCGTTCCGCTCGCTGGCCGGCACCAACATCGGCATCGGCTCGCAAGCCATCGTGCTGGCCGGCACCGACGAGCAGCGCGCCCGCTACCTGCCCAAGCTGGCCAGCGGTGAATTGATCGGCTCGTTCGCGCTGACCGAACCCGACGCCGGTTCCGACGCGATGGCGCTGCGCCTGTCCGCGGTGCGCGACGGCGACAGCTACGTGCTCAACGGCACCAAGCGCTACATCACCAACGCGCCCATCGCCGGCCTGTTCTCCGTCATGGCGCGCACCGCGCCGGAACGCCGCGCCAATTCCATTTCGTGCTTCCTGGTCGAAGCCGGCACGCCCGGCCTGAGCATCGGCAAGCCGGACAAGAAGATGGGCCAGGCCGGCGCCCTGACCAGCGACGTGGTGTTCGACAACTGCCGCGTCCCGGCCAGCGCGCTGCTGGGCGGCGAAGAGGGCAATGGTTTCCGCACCTCGATGCGGGTGCTGGACAAGGGCCGCCTGCATATCTCGGCGCTGTGCGTGGGCATCGCCGACCGCCTGCTGAGCGATGCCGTGAAGTACGCCATTGAGCGTAAGCAATTCGGCCAACCCATCGCCGAATTCCAGCTGATCCAGGCCATGATCGCCGACAGCCAGGCCGAACTCTACGCCGCGCGCTGCATGGTGCTGGACGCCGCCCGCATGCGCGACCGCGGTGAGAACACCACCATGCAGGCCGCCTGCTGCAAGCTGTACGCCACCGAAATGGTGGGCCGCGTGGCCGACCGCGCGGTGCAGATCCACGGCGGCGCCGGCTACATGTCGGAATACGCGGTCGAGCGCTTCTACCGCGACGTGCGCCTGTTCCGCATCTTCGAAGGCACTTCGCAGATCCAGCAGCTGGTGATCGCCCGCGAAACCATCAAGGCGCATTCCTGAGCGCGGACCGGGCGCAAGAGGCTAATATCCTGCATGACTGACGGTGATCCGGCGCATGGCCCCAGGCCGCGCCGGCATATGACGCGCCAGCGGCCGCGCGCCGCCGGCATGACGGAATTCCAGTCTGGCTTGCGCGCCGCCGCAAGCCAGACGTTTTCATTTCTCTTCTAGCGAAAAGATTACTAATGTCGCAACGTCCCGCTCCCCTTACCGGCATACGCGTGCTGGACCTCACCCGCGTCCTGGCGGGTCCCTGGTGCACCCAGAACCTCGCCGACCTTGGCGCCGAGGTCATCAAGATCGAACGTCCCGGCGCGGGCGACGACACGCGGGCCTGGGGGCCTCCGTACCTGAAGGACGAGGCGGGCAACGACACCACGGAAGCGGCCTATTACCTGTCCGCCAACCGCAACAAGCTGTCGGTGGCGCTGGATATCGCCTCGCCGCGCGGCGCCGAGCTGGTGCGCGAACTGGCACTGCAAAGCGACATCCTGGTTGAAAACTTCAAGGTCGGCGGCCTGTCGAAGTACGGCCTGGACTACGAAAGCCTGAAGGAACTCAACCCGCGCCTGATCTACTGCTCCATCACCGGCTTCGGCCAGACCGGCCCTTACGCCAGCCGTCCTGGCTATGACTTCATGATCCAGGGCATGGGCGGCCTGATGAGCATCACCGGCGAACGCGACGACCTGCCCGGCGGCGGTCCGCAGAAAGCGGGCGTGGCCGTGACCGACCTGATGACCGGCATGTACTCCACGGTCGGCATCCTGGCCGCGCTGCACGAACGCTCGCGCAGCGGCCTGGGCCAGCACATCGACATGGCGCTGCTGGACTGCCAGGTCAGCATGCTGGCCAACCAGAACCTCAATTACATGACCTCGGGCGTGGCGCCCAAGCGCGCAGGCAATGCCCACCAGAACCTGGTGCCGTACCAGGTCTTCGCGGCCAGCGACGGCCACCTGATCGTGGCGGTCGGCAACGATAGCCAGTTCCGCAACTACTGCGGCGTGATCGGCCTGCCCGAGCTGTCGGCCGATCCGCGCTTTGCCACCAATCCGCAGCGCGTGAAGAACCGTGCCGAACTGGTGCCGCTCCTGGCCGAACGCATGGCCACTGGCGCGCGCGACCACTGGCTGGCCGCGCTGGAAGGCGTGGGTGTTCCCGCCGGCCCCATCAACACGCTGGACCAGGTCTACGAAGACCCGCAGGTCCTGGCGCGCGGCATGAAGCGCGAAATGCCGCATCCGACCGCGGGCACGGTGCCCATTGCCGCCAGCCCGCTGAAGTTTTCCGACAGTCCGGTCGAGTACCGCCGTCCGCCGCCCATGCTGGGCGAGCACACCGAGCAGGTGCTGTCCGAGAAGCTGGGCCTGTCGGCCGAAGAAATCCTGGCGCTGGCGCAAAGCCGGGCCTGAACCCCATCCAATAAAAGCAGGAGAGTGGTGATGAAGGAGATTCAAACCATCGGTGTCGTCGGCGCCGGGGCCATGGGGCGCGGCATCGCGCAGATCGCGGCGCAAGCCGGGCTGCGCGTGCGCCTGTACGACACCAGCGCGGACGCCGTCGCGGCCGCGCGCGAGTCGCTGCGCCAGACCTGGGACAAGCTGGCCCAGAAAGGCAAGCTGAGCGCCGCCGACGCGCAGGCGGCGCTGGAACGCGTGGAATCCGCCACCGCGCTGACCGATATGTCGAACTGCCAGCTGGTGGTGGAAGCCATCGTCGAGCGCCTGGACGTCAAGCGTGACCTGTTCGCCGCGTTGGAAGGCGTGGTGGCAGAAGACTGCATCCTGGCGTCGAACACCTCGTCGCTGTCGATCACCGCCATCGCCGCCGCCTGCAAGCGGCCGCAACGCGTGGCCGGCTACCACTTCTTCAACCCCGTCGCGCTGATGAAGGTGGTCGAAGTCATCGACGGCCTGCGCAGCGCGCCCGAAGTCGGCGACGCGCTGGCCGAGCTGGCCCGCCGCATGGGCCACACGCCCGTGCGCGCCAAGGACATGCCCGGCTTCATCGTCAACCATGCCGGCCGCGGCATGAATACCGAAGGCCTGCGCGTGGCGCAGGAAGCCGTGGCGACCTTCGCCCAGGTCGACGCCGTGATGCGCGAGCAGGCCGGTTTCCGCATGGGCCCGTTCGAACTGCTGGACCTGACGGCGCTGGACGTGTCCCACCCCGTCATGGAATCCATCTACCGCCAGTTCTTCGACGAGCCGCGCTTCCGTCCCTCGCCGATCACCACCGTGCGCCTGGCCGGCGGCCTGATCGGCCGCAAGGCAGGTGAAGGCTTCTACGTCTACGCCGACGGCCAGAAGCAGGTGCCGGCCGAGCCGCCCGTACCCGCGCTGCCCGAGAACCTGAAGGTCTGGGTCAGCCCCAAGCACGCCGAAGGCTACGCCCGCGCCGCCGCGCTGGTCGAAAAGCTGGGCGCCACGCTGGTGACCGGCTCCACGCCTGACGCCGACGCGCTCATCCTGGTCACGCCCTACGGCGAAGACGTCTCCACCACCGTGTCCGCGCAAAGTCTGAACGCGGCCCGCACGGTCGGCCTGGACACGCTCTACGCCTTTGACGGCGCCAAGCGCCGCACCATCATGGTGTCGCCCGCCACCGAAGCCAAGTGGCGCGACGCCGCGCACGCGCTGCTGGCCGCCGACGGCGTGCCCGTCACGGTGATCGAGGATTCGCCTGGCTTCATCGCCCAGCGCATCGTCGCCACCATCGTCAACATTGCCAGCGACATCGCGCAGCAGCAGATCGCCACGCCCAAGGACATCGACCTGGCGGTGACGCTGGGCCTGGGTTATCCGGTGGGTCCGCTGGCCCTGGGCGACAAGCTCGGCGCCGACCGCATCCTGGAAATCCTGAAGAGCATGCAGCGCGTGACCGGCGATCCGCGTTATCGCCCCAGCCTGTGGCTGCAGCGCCGTGTGCAGCTGGGCATGTCGCTGACCAAGGCGGCTGGCGAACAGTGATGCGATGAGCATGACAGGCGCCGACCTGGCATGCGCAAGAAAAAAACCCGCAAGACATCGTGTCTTGCGGGCTTTTTTTTGCGACGCCGGCCGCCTCAGTTCGCCGGCTTGACCCCGATCAGGGACACCAGCGGCGTCCACAGCGCGATGTCGTCGCGGATGCGGCGCGCAAACTTCTCCTTCACTTCGCCTGCCCGCGGCTGGCTGCCGGACGCGTCGAATTTGCTCAGCACGTCCGGGTCGCGCAGCATGACCTGCACGGCGTCGGCCAGCCTGTCCACCACTTCGGCGGGTGTGCCGGGGGGCGCGAACAGGCCATTCCAGGTTTCGATCTCGTGGCCGGAGATGGTGTCGGCGATGGCCGGGACGCCGGGCAGCTGAGGTACGGGCTGGCGGCTGGATACGCCCAGGAAGCGGATGCGGCCGCTGTCCTTGTACGGCAGGATCTCCGAGATGTTGGCCGAGTAGAGATCGGTCGTGCCGCCCATGGTGTCCAGCAGGGCGGGCGCACCGCCGCGATAGCCGATCAGCGTCGCCTCGATACCCGCGCGCTTGAGAAACACCAGCACCGACATATGCGACATCGACCCCTCGCCGCCGTGCGCGACGGTCAGCGCGCCCGGTTTGGCCCGGCCATACTCGATCAGTTGCGCCAGGTTCTGGAAACGCGAGCTGGACGGCACCGTGAGCACCAGCGGATTGCTGGCGATGTTGGCGACCGGCACCAGATCGTTCAACGGGTCGTAACGCACATTGAACAGGAAGCGCACCAGCGAAACCTGGCCGATGGAACCCACCATCAGCGTGTTGCCGTCGTTGCGCGAGCGTATCAACGCATCGGTGGCAATGGTGCCGCCTGCGCCGGCCTGGTTCTTCACCACGACCGACGAGCCCAAGGTGCGGCGCAGCGAATCGGAGGTAATGCGCGCCACATAGTCGGTGTTGCCGCCGGGCGGATACGGCACGATCAAGGTGATGGCGGTCCCGTCCTGGGCGCGGACCAACGCGGGCAGCAGCAATGGCGCAGAGGCCAGCAGCCGCGAGAACTGACGACGATTCATGATGTTTTCCCCTTGTGTCGTAGTGGTGCGCGGCCTGGGCTTCAGCGTACCGCGGCAGCCATCTGGCCGCCGCCCTTGGCGCCGACCACTTTACCGTCCGCATACACCGTGGCGCCGCGCACCAGCGTATGCACCGGCTTGCCCTTGAGGCGGCGGCCGGCATAGGGGCTCCAGCCCACCAGGCTGAGCACGTCCTCGTCGCGCACTTCGTATTCCGTCTCCAGATCGACCAGCACCAGGTCGGCGTCCAGGCCCACGCGGATTTCGCCCTTGCTGCGCAACCGGAACAATTCGGCGGGCTTGGCCGAACATGCCTCGGCCACGCGTTCCAGGCTGATCTTGCCTTCCTGGGCCGCCGTCAGGAACATGCTCAGGTAGAACTGCGTCGACGGCGTGCCGGTGTGGGCTTTCCAGCCATCGGTCCAGCCCACTTCCTTTTCTTCGCGCGTGTGCGGCGCATGGTCGGTGGCGATGATGTCGATCGTTCCGTCGTTCAGGCCTTCCCACAAGCCCGGCACGTTCTTCTCCGGCACCCAGTACGACAGCGCATACGAGCCCAGGCGCTGGATGGCCGACCATTCGCAACCCAGGAACAAGGCCCAGGGATTGATTTCGCAGGTGACCTTCTGGCCCGCCGCCTTGGCCTCGCGGATGAGCTGGACGCTGCCGGCGGTCTGGGTGTGCAGGATGTGCAGATGGCAGCCGGCCGCCTTCTGCAGGCGCAGCAAGGTGGCGATGGCGGTTTCCCAGATCACGCCGTCGTGGGCGGCGTAGGCGCGCGCATAGGCGAGGGCGTCGCGCTCGCCCCGGTCCCAATAGGTCTGTTCGATCACGTCCATCAGGGCCTGGTCGTGCGGATGCACCATCAAGGGCACGTCCAGTTCAGCGCAGCGCTGCATGATGCGCAGCAGCTTGCCGTGGTCATGCACGCCGATGCCGGGCATGTGCGGATAGTCCCGTCCCGTGTCCACCACCATGAAGATCTTGAACGCGGCGATGCCCGTGGCGGTCATGGCTTCCATTTCCGACTCTATCGTCGGCGCCGGGTTGAAGTTCCAGTCGACCACGGCATCGCTGCGGTAGATGGCGAACTGCTTCTCCAGCAGGTCCAGCGAGTTTGGCGGCGGATTGACGTTGGGCATGCCCACGCTGGTGGTGACGCCGCCAGCGGCGCATTGCTGCGTGGCGGTGAGGATGGTGTCCTTGTACTCGAATCCCTTCTGCGAACCCTGGCGGTGGTGCGAATGCATGTCGATGGCTCCTGGCAATACTGCCAGGCCGCTGGCATCGATGACGTTGCGCGCGTCGGGTTCGCTGCCGGCCTCGTACAAGCCGGCGATCTTGCCGTCGCGGATGCCGATGGAGGCGCGCACCTGGCCCTGGGGAGTGACCACCAGGCCGTTCTTGATCAAAGTGTCCATGCTGTTTTCCTTGTGATGGGGAATGCCAAAACGATCAGGCCGCGCGGGTGGCAGGCGGGAGGGCGCGCTGGCGCACCGTGTTCCAGACCTGCAGGACGTAGTCCTTGCTCAGGCCCTTGGTGATGAAAACCATGCGGGATTGCCGGTCCGTGTCGGGCCATTGCGGCAACTCGGCAGGCGGATGGAACAGGCGCTGCACCGCTTGCAGCACGATGGGGCGTTCGTGGCCAGCGATGTGCAGGATGCCCTTCACGCGCAGCAGTTCGTCCGGGTGCGCCATGACCAGCGCATCCAGCCAGGCGCTGACCTGCGGCCAGTGCAAGGGGGCGGCGAAGTCCAGGCAGAAGCTGTCGATGCGCGCATGGTCATGGTCATGGGCATGCGCGTGTTCATGGTGATGCCCGTGCCCGTCCGCGTAGGGCGCGGCGTTGAGCCATTGCCGGGCCTGCTCCGGGCGCACGTCCATGTCATAGACGTCAGGACCTTCCAGCACGGAAGCATCCGGCCGGGTCGCAAGGTTGCAGGCCACGCGCGTGGCGCCCGGATTGACGCGCGCAAGCGTGTCCATCAGCGCTGCGAGTTGCGCTCCGGGCAGGTCAGTCTTGGTGACGATCAAGGCATCGGCGACAGCGACTTGCTTGACGGCCTCCGGGTGCGCGGCCAGGGTGGCCGGACCGTTGACGGCGTCCACCACGGTCAGCACGCGGTTCAGGCGGAACGAGCGCGCCACCGGAAATGTCATCAAGGCCTGGATGACCGGCACCACGTCGGCCATGCCCGTGGTCTCGATCAGGACGCGGTCGAAGGCCGGAATCTGGCCGGCGCTGCGCTTGGCGCGCAAATCGCGCAGCGTCTCCACCAGATCGCCTTGCACGGTGCAGCACAGGCATCCCGTGCTCAGTTCGATGGTGTTGTCGTTGCTGCTGGCGATCAGGGAATGATCGATGCCGATCTCGCCAAACTCGTTGACGATGACCGCCGCATCGGCCAGCGCGGGGTCGCGCAGCCAATGATTCAGCAAGGTGGTCTTGCCGCTGCCCAGGAAGCCCGTCAGCAACGTGACGGGAATACGCGGTTCGGGGGTCTCACCGTTTGCCATGATCCACCTTTGCAAAAAACATTAAATTCGCAACTATTGCGATTAAATGGATTTTTGCATCGAGTTGACGCTTTGGCAAGCCCCCGCGATTTCGCACCGTTGGCCCGGGGAGCAGACGGGAGGATGGCGCTGCTAGAATCGCGGGGGAATAAAATTTCGCAATGGATGCGAAATTTCGCGCCGTAGAGGCGTAACGACAGGGAGAGGGCGACGTGGCGGGTGAAATCAGGACGCGCAACCGGATACTGCACATCCTGCAGCTCTATGACAGGAGCGCCGCATGGTCGGTGGAGGAAATCGCCGTTGAAATGGATGTGTCGGTCAGCTCGGCCTATCGCGACGTGCAGGAACTGGTGCGCGCGGATTTCCTGACTCCGGTGATGGGCGCGCGCTATGTGCTGGGGCCGACGTTTGCCCATTTCGATCTGCTGATGCGCCATGGCGACCCCTTGCTCAAAGTGGCGGAGCCGCTGATGCGGCGGCTGGTGGCGGCAACCACGCCTTCGTCGGCCTCGGTGCTCACGCGCAGCTACCAGGACAAGGTCATGTGCATCCACCAGGAAATCGGCGATCCGGCCGCGCGCGTCGGCCGCTATGAACGCGGCGCCACCATGCCGATGTTCCGAGGCGCTACCTCCAAGGTCATCCTGGCGCACCAGAGCCGTCGCGCCCTGGAGCGCATGTACCTGGCCCATGAAGAGGAAGTGCGCGCCATTTCGCACTGGAAGAGCCTGAAGGACCTGTGCCTGGAACTCGATGCCATCCGCGAGGCGGGCGTCGCCGTCAGCGATTCAGAAATCACGCCGGGGACCATAGGCATTGCAGCGCCCATTTTCCTGGAGCAGCGCGTGGTGGCCGGACTGAGCCTGATCGTGCGTACCGAGCATTGCCGTCTCGAGCCTTTCCGCGCGGCGGTCATCGACGCCGCCAGCCAGATCAGCAGCCAGTTGGCCGCGGTGGACGGCGCCTGGGTCGCCCGCACCTGAACACAGGCCTCCAGCCGCTCAGTCGGATCGCAACTGGCGGTCCCGGCCCAGGCGGCGCAATTCATCCAGCGTGTGGCGCAGCAACTCCGAGGGCTCGCTCTCCCGCCGGACATACATGCCGACCGAGCGCGAGAGCGCCTGCCGCAGGCGGGTCTTGCGCACGCCGCGCTGCGTCGCGTTGTCCAGCGACGACTCCGGCAACAGCGCAATGCCGCAGTTGTGCTGCACGAAGCGCGCGATGGTGTTCAGGTCCCGCAGGGAATAGAGTGGATTGAAAGGCTGGGACGCGGCCTGAAAGGCGCGTTCGGTCAGGACGCGCACGCTGGTGCCAGGCGGCATGCTGATCAAGGGCAGCCGGGCCAGTTCCGTGGGCATCCAACGCGTGACGTCCGGTTTGATCTGGACGCTGTGGAACAGCACGAAGGGCTCGGTAAACAACTCCTGATAGACCAGGTCGGCAGCGCCTTCCTCGTTCATCGTGGTCACGGCAATGTCCACCCGCCGCTCGCGCAGCAATTGCAGGGCTTCGTTGGCGATGGGATCGTAGACCTCCACGCGGACCCGAGGGTGCTTGCGCGCGAGACTCTGGATCAATAGCGGGATGAGCGACGCCGCAAGCGTGGGCAAGGCCGCGACGGCGACGCGGTTGTTGCGGTCGCGCAGCCGATGGTCCAGTTCCAGCATGCCTTTCTCGTGCAGTGCCGTGATCTTGCGCGCGATCTCCAGGATGTCCTGGCCTTCGCGCGACAGGCGCACCATGCGAGTGGTGCGCTCGAAGAGTTTGACGCCCAGCGTCTCTTCCGTTTCCTTCAGCAGTTTGCTCAGCGTGGGCTGAGTCACATGCAGCATTTCGGCGGTCCTCTGGAAGCTCAAGGTCTCTGCCAGCAGCACGAAGATGCGCAGTTGTCTCGTCGTCAGATTCATTCTTCTTGTCTATCAATGCCGTTCAAATTGGAACTTAACCGGAGGAGCCGGCTGCCTTAGCCTCTACATCACGATCTTTCTCTGGAGCTGGGATGTTTCGTCTTGATGGCAAGGTAGCCCTGGTGACCGGTTGCGGCACGCTGGGCGAGGGGTGGGGCAATGGCAAGGCCGCCGCGGCGGTGCTTGCCAGGCAGGGCGCGGCGATTTTCGGTTGCGACCTGAACATCGACGCGGCGCGCCAGTCCGCGCAGGCCGTGGCCGCCGAGGGCGGCAAGATTACGGTCCGGCAGTGCGATGTCACGGATGGCGGCCAGGTGGCGGAACTGGTGCGGGCCTGCATGGACACATACGGCCGCATCGACGTGCTGGTCAACAACGTGGGCCGCTCGGAACCGGGCGATCCGGTCTCCATGCCGGAGGATCTTTGGCACGATCAGATCCAGGTGAACCTGACCTCCGCCTTCCTGTGCTGCAAGCACGTCATCCCCCTCATGAAGAGCGCCGGTGGAGGATCGATTATCAACATTTCATCCATCGCCGGGCTGCGTTATGCGGGCAAACCCCAGGTCGGCTACGCCGCCGCCAAGGCCGCCTTGATGCAGATGACGGCAACCACGGCTGTCATCTATGCGCAAGACGGCGTGCGGCTGAACTCGGTGGTCCCGGGACTGATGTTCACGCCCCTGGTGGAGCGCCTGGCGCAGAAATACGCCAAGGGCGATTACGAGGGGTTCGTGGCCCACCGCCATGCCCAGGTGCCGGCGGGCCGCATGGGCGACGCCTGGGATGTGGCCCATGCCGTGGCTTTCCTGGCCAGCGATGAGAGCCGCTACATCACGGGGCAACAGATCGTGGTGGATGGCGGCATCACCATGGCGACGCGTTGAGCGGAGGACAGTCGCGATGCATGTGCATGAGCAAGCGAGCGCCGGGCGCCTGGCGGGCAAAGTGGCCTTGATCTTCGGCGCAGGTTGCGTCGGACCGGGATGGGGCAACGGGCGAGCGATCGCCGTGCGTTTCGCCCAGGAGGGGGCTGTGGTGGTCGCGGTGGACATGCGGCCGGAGTCCTTGCCCGAGACTCTGGAGTTGGCTGGGCGCTACAGGTCCCGCATCGAAACCCACATCTGCGACGTGGGCGACGCTGCCCAGGTCGCCGCGTTGGTCGAAACCGTGGCGCGGCGGCACGGGCGGATCGACATTCTGGTCAACAACGTGGGAGGCCCCATTCCCGGCGGTCCGGCGGCGCTTACGCAAACGGATTGGCATAGGCAGCTCGACCTGAACCTGACCTCGGTGTACACGACCTGCCACTACGTCCTGCCCATCATGGAGGAGCAGGGCGCCGGCGCCGTGGTCAACGTGTCCTCGACCTCGGCCATACGCTGGACCGGCGCGCCGCAGGTCGGCTATGCGGCCGCCAAGGCGGGCGTGATGCAGTTCGGCCGCGTGGCCGCCGTGGAATACGCCAGCAAGGGGGTGCGCATCAATACGGTCTTGCCGGGCCAGCTCCATACGCCGCTGGTCGATGCCTTCCTCGCTGGCCAGCAGAGCGCGGGCGATATCGACGCCCTGCTGGAGCGGCGGCGGCGCCGCATTCCGCTGCCGTTTTCCGGCGATGGTCGGGACACGGCCAATGCCGTGCTCTTTCTCGCCTCGGACGAGGCGCGTTTCATCACCGGAACCGAGTTGATCGTGGACGGGGGCATGAGCGCCCGCTGCGACTGAAAACCAAGCTGAGGAGAATCACGATGGCGCGAATTGAATATGCGGATATCGCCAGGCCGGAGATCCGGCCGCTGGTCGAACGCATCGAACGGGAGCGGTCCAGCCTGCCGAATCTCTATCGGATGCTGCTCAACAGCCCGCCGGTGGCGCAAGGCTGGCTGGCCTATCTCACGGCGATACGCCAGCACAGCGGGCTTGCGCCCAAACTGCGGGAGATGCTCATCCTGCGCGTCGCGGTGCTGAACCAGGCCGATTACGAGTTCGATCAACATCTGCCGATCGCCTTGAAGGCGGGCTGCAGCGAAGATCAGGTGCAGGGCTTGAAGACCGGCAATTTCGCATCGCTGGACTTGGGCGAACGCGCGGCCATGGCGTATTGCGACGAGATGACGCGCGACATCCGGGTCCGGGACGTCACGTTCGCGGCCATCCGCGAGGCTTTCGATGCCCGCGCGATCGTTGAGATCACGGCCACGGTGGCCGCGTACAACATGGTGTCGCGCTTTCTGGAGGCGATACAGATCGACCACGAATGAACGGCTTCTTGCACAGCCGGTAAATAAGAAAACAGGAGACATGCATGCACAGCTTCAAACGATTTGGTGGCGCGTTCGCATCCCTTGCGCTGGGCCTGGCCCTGAGCGCGACAGCCCATGCCGGCTATCCGGCAAAGCCGGTGCAACTGATCATTCCGTTCGCGCCCGGCGATACCGACCAGATGCTGCGGCCCATCACCGAGAAGATGGGGAAATACCTGGGCCAGCCCATCGTGATGAACTACAAGCCCGGCGCGGGAGGAGGCATAGGCGCGGCATACACGGCCTCGGCGGCGCCCGACGGCTATACCATCGTGGGCAGTTCGCCGGGGGCGCTGGTAGTGGTTCCGCTGGCCAACAAGGAAATCAAGTACACAACGGAGTCCTTCGCTCCGGTCGCCGCGATATCCCTGGGCGGCATGATGATCGTCGCGCCCGGGAAGTCCAGGTACAAGACCCTGGCCGACGTGGTGGCCGACGCCAAGGCGCGTCCCGATGCCATCTCCTACGGCACCTCGGGAGCCATGGGCATCAGCCATCTGTTGGGCGAAACGTTCGCCTCGGAGGCCAAGGTCAAGTTGCGCCACATTCCCTTCCAGGGCAGCACGCCGGCGGTCACCGCCTTGTTGGGCGGCCACACGGATATCGCCGTGTCCGCAGTGGGGCCGGCGCAGGCGCATATTCAGTCCGGCGGCTTGCGGCCACTGGCCGTCTTCAGCAGCAAGCGGTTGGTGGCCTATCCGGACGTGCCGACCCTGCGCGAACTGGGCTACGACGTCGGCAGCCCCACCATCTACGGGCTGATGGCGCCCAAGGGCACGCCGCCCCAGGTGGTCGACGCCTTGTACCAGGCTGCCCGCAAGGTCGTGGCGGAGCAGGGCGATGAGGTGAACAAGACCCTGGGCGGCATAGGCGCGGAAATCAGCGTGCTGAGCCCGCAGGAGTACGGCGCCTATCTGCAGGAGCAGCGAGCGTTGTTTTCCAGGGCGATCGGCCTGATCCGCGAATAATCGGCGTGCCAGCGCGCGCAAAGAAAAAGCCCCTTGATTTGCTCAAGGGGCTTTTTTCATCATGGGAGGCGAGTCTTACTTCGCCGCATCCACCATGTACTGCACCGCTGCGCGGATGTCGTCTTCCGAGGCGTTGGCCGCGCCGCCCTTCGGGGGCATCGGCGGCTTGCCTTGCATGGCGACCTTCACCATGGCGTCCATGCCGGTCTTGATGTACGGATCCCAGGCGGCCTTGTCGCCGAACTTGGGGGCGTTGGCCACGCCGGTGGCATGGCAGGCGAAACAGACGCTCTTGTACAGCTTTTCGCCGGCCGGGTTGACTGCCGCGGCTTGCGGCGCGGCGGCCTGGGCTGCCGGAGCAGGGGCGGGCGCCGCGGCGGCCGGTGCCGCGGCCGCGGGGGCAGCAGCAGCCGGGGCAGCAGCAGGCGCCGCAGCTGCGACGGCAGGAGCGGCAGCGGCTTCCTTCTTGTCGCCTTCCGCAGCCGGAGCGGCGGGTTCGGGCAGCGAAGCGCCCGACTTGTTGGCCATGTACACCACGGCGCGCGCGACTTCGTAGTCGGACAGCGTGGGGTTGCCGCCCTTGGCGGGCATGCCGCCCTTGCCGTGCAGGGCCACGTTCATCATGGCGTCGTAGCCCGCGGTGATGAAGGGCGCCCAGGCGGCGTTATCGCCCACCTTGGGTGCGCCAGCCACGCCGGCGGTATGACAGGCCGTACAGACGGCGGCGAAGACCTGTTCGCCGGTCTTGAAGACCTTGGGGGCATTCGCATCGACCAGCTGGAAACCCGCGACGGGGGCGATGCGCTTGGCGACGGCTTCCTGGGACAGCGTGTCCGAACCCGCTCCTGTCTTGGTGCCCGAGACCACCATGTTCACCAGTAGGATGATGATGGCGATCGGGATCACGAAAGACAGGACGATCGTGACGATCAGTTGCTTCGGGGTCTTGATGGGGGAGGAGTGCTCTTCTATGTGTTCCTGCTCGTTGCTCATGACCAAATCCTGCTAACGGGTACCGGGGGCGCCTGGCGGCGGCAACAGAAAATCAGTACTGCACAAGTCGGCGGCATGAAGAGCCCGCCTTGCAAGCAAACGCTGGATTATATAACGGTGTCATAGACACGAGTCCAATGCAACCGACGGGGTTTTCGCTGAGTTTGACGGAAGATTTGATCCAGTTCATGCAGTTCAGCGAAAACTGGGTACAATACCGCCTCCTTGCGCTGCGCCCGTAGTTCAATGGATAGAATGAGAGTTTCCGAAGCTCTTGATACAGGTTCGATTCCTGTCGGGCGCGCCACCAACTCCAAGACTAAGAATGGCTTGGGTCCACACTGGGCCTGACGTGGCTGTTCCGACTCCGGTTCAGAAGGTCTGATTGGCCTCTCCGGAAGGTGCCGCGCAGCAAGTCGCCGCATCTTGTCTCCTCCTCGCTGATTTGCGATCTTGTCGATCCACTTCGAGTAGACCTCGAAGAGCAGCTCCTCGCGTATGCGCTCCCGAATGTCTAGCTCCCGCAACTCTGATCTCCAGATTCCGAGGGCTGCGGTGCCGGCCATCCACTCGCAGCGGAAGTTGTACCGACTCCCCCGGAGGCAATCTTCTGAGGATTCAAGCAGAAGGAACATTCCCTTGATGGAATATTCCTTCGGGGCTATAATTCGGTTGCCTGCTGACGGGGGAGCGATGGCCTGGGAAGTCGAGTTCACGGACGAATTTGAGGTTTGGTGGAATGGTCTGTCGGAGCGAGAACAGGAGTCTGTCGCCGCTACCGTTGGTCTTCTGGAAGCTCGTGGCACCACCCTCGGCTTCCCGCATTCCAGCGGCATCAACGGTTTCAAGCATGAGCACATGCGGGAGCTTAGGACTCAAGCCGGAGGCCGCCCGCTGCGCACGTTGTATGCCTTTGATCCAAGGCGAGCGGCAATTTTGTTGATAGGCGGGGACAAGACGGGCAACGATCGTTGGTATGAAGAGTTTGTGCCGTTGGCAGACAAACTATATGACGATCATTTGAGATTATTGCGAAAGGAAGGGCAGATAAATGGCTAAGAAATTTGGGACGCTTCGCGCCGCCATGTCGCCGGAATCACAGCTTCGCGCCAAGGCTGCCACAGAGCAGATGCTTCAAGAGATGCCGCTTCAGGAACTGCGACAGGCACGAGGTTTGTCGCAGAAAGTTCTGGCAGAGGTGTTGCATGTTCAACAGCCGTCCATTGCAAAAATGGAGAAGCGGACGGACATGTATATATCGACGTTACGAAGCCACATTGAGGCAATGGGTGGCAAGCTTGAAGTGGTCGCTCGTTTCCCAGATGGCGCTGTCAAGATCACCAATTTTTCTGATCTGGCCGCGTAGAGTCTGGGGTCATAGGAGAGCAGTCCAGTCCGCCGCGGATCCTTGCGCGGACTGCCAACGCTCTTGATCCGATCGCCAAATCTGCAAGCTTCCTGCCGTCTCAGGTCGTAGTCTGCACATGCAGCCGGCTGGACTTGCAGCGGTGCAAGGCGCGGTAATGCTCCAGCGCGCGCCCGTTGGCGCCATAGGCGATGGACTCGATGCGCAGCAGGGGTTCGGGTTCCTTCATGCCCAGCAATTCGCAGGTCTGGGCGTCCGGCTGCACCGCGTCGATCCAACGTTCCGCGCGCACGATGCGCAGGCCGTACTGCCTGCGCAGCACGTCATACAGCGAGCGGTTTTCCAGGCGGGTGCGGTGCAGGCCCGGCACCAGATCCGCGGGCACGGCAGTTTCCACCAGCAATTGCAGTTCGCCGTCGACGCTGCGCAGGCGCTTGAGCGCCACGACCTGGCTGTCTTCGGCCAGCCCCAGCGAACTGGCTTCGTGCGTCGTGGGTGCGCGTAGTTCCTGCAGCAGCACCTGGGTGCGTACCGTGCGGCCCTTGCGTTCCATTTCGTCCGAAAAGCCCAGCACGGTGGACACGAAGTCTTCGTCGCGCTCGCGCGCCGATACGAAGGCGCCCTGGCCGCGGATCTTGTAGATCAGGCCGTTGCGGACCAGGTCCGCCAGCGCTTCGCGCACGACGATGCGCGAAATGCCATATTGCTCGCCGAACTCGGCCTCGGTGGGCAGCTTGTCGCCGACGGCCAGTTCGCCTTGCAGGATCTTGCCGCGCACCACGTCGCGGAACTGAGTCCAGAGCGGGGCGCCGGCGCTGCGGTCCAATATGGCTTCGGTGGAGATGGGGCTGCTCATGTCGTCAAAGAGTTTGAAATCGAACCTGTAGCCAAGGCGGATTCGGCGGGCTCTGCCCAGGACGCCTCGTCTGGAGGAAGTTGAACACAATGCCGGTCCCGCAGCGTCGCGGTGCAGGCTCGTAACTCGTCTTGCCGGCGCGCGAGGCTCCAGCCCAGCTCGGCCGCGGCGATATCCGCCAGTTCCGCCAGCAGTGCCGGCGTGACTTGGCCGCGGATGGCCAGCAAGGTGCGCCGGATCACCAGGTCGGCCAGGTGCTGCACAGCCGTTTCGCGGCACAGATAGCGGATCTCGGCGGTTGAATGATCTGGCGCGTGGCGCAAGGGCTTATCGCCCGCCGCGGCGAAATCCGCCGCCATGGCGCCTGCCCGTGAACCATAGCGCATGAACAGTTCGGCGATGCGCCCGCGGTCCAGCGCGGCGGCTGCCTGAATGCTGTCCAGAAAGCGTTGGCGTCCCGCCGCATCGGCGGGCATGCCCGCCCCGCCGCCGATAGCCACCTGCTCGGTCGACTGGCGCCGTGCGCGGCCCAGCTGCTGCAGCACCGCGTCGGCCGCCAGTTGCGCCAGCGAACGGAAGGTCGTCCATTTGCCGCCGACCAGGCACACCATCGGCACCTCGCGTCGGGCGTTGGGCGGGTCGATCACCACCGCGTGATCGCGCGATATCTGTCCGGGCTTGTCGGCATCCGACTGGGCCAGCGGCCTGACGCCCACGTAAGTGTAGACCACGTCCTTG
Organism: Achromobacter sp. GD03932; assembly: GCF_029839485.1. Lineage (NCBI taxonomy): Bacteria > Pseudomonadati > Pseudomonadota > Betaproteobacteria > Burkholderiales > Alcaligenaceae > Achromobacter > Achromobacter sp. GD03932. The sequence continues at coordinate 123,546 of NZ_JAOCAT010000008.1, read as the reverse complement.
CGGCAGAAATGCAGGCGGGGAAACACCTCATGCAACACATCGAGCAGGTAGTCGATCTCCGCCGGCTCGGTCGCGGCGAGGTCGGGATCATCAATCGGAATGTCGGTGGATCCCACCAGCACCCGGTCCAGGAACGGGTAGACGATGCACACCCGGCCGTCGGACGCTTCGAAGTAAGCCATGCGCCCCTGGAGCGCGGCGCGTAGCGCCGGATGGTCCAGGATCAGGTGTGACCCCTTGGTACCCATGACGCGCGAGCCATCGCCTTCCAGGGCGCCGGCCGCGCGGTCCAGCCAGGCGCCCGTCGCGTTGACCACCGTGTCGGCCGTGACTTGCACGGATTCGCCGGTCAGCGCATCGCGCAGCGTAATGACGCGGCCTTGGCAAGCCGTCACGCTGCAGTAGTTCGATGCGACCGAGGCCGGATGGCCGCGATGCGCATCGTCGATCAGCTCCAGCACCAGCCATTCCGGATGCCGTATCCAGGCGTCGTAGTACGTGGCCGTCCAGCGCACCGCCGCGCCGAACAGCGTACTGTCCGCCGCCGGCACGCGTTCGATGCGATGTTCCGGCATGACGCGCTGGTTGCGGCCCAGCTTGTCGTAGAGGCGCAAGCCCAGTCCCACCACGCACCGCCCGCGCGCGCCCGGCGAGGCGTTCAGGCCGGCAAAGCGCAGCATGCTGCCCCACAGGCCGCCGAAGCGGCTGGATAGCGGCACCACGGTTTCCAGCGGCTGCACCAGGTGCGCCGCGTTGCGCAGCAGCAGATTGCGTTCGCGCGTGGCTTCGGCCACCAGGGAAAAGGATCCGCTTTCCAGGTAGCGCAAGCCGCCGTGGATCATGCGCGATGGCGCGCTGCTGGCGCCTGCGGCCACATCGCCCTTGTCGACGATCAGGCAATCCACGCCCTGCAGCGACAGGTCGCGGAACACGCCAGCGCCGTTGATGCCCGCGCCAACGATCACGGTGGAAAAATGCCGGCCCGCCAAGGAGGCCGGGCGCACGAAAGGCGAGGTGCGCGGGGTCATCGGGCGGGTCCCGCAAGATGGCCGAAAGCAGGGGCCATGCTGTCCACCAAGCCATGGAAGCTGTCGTAGAAGTCGGCGTGCGCCTGTGCTTCGGCGGCAAGGGGCTCGACCCGTTCGCATGGGGCGGGCAGCAAGTCATCGCCGCCAGGGTTTTGCGACAGCGCGGCATACAAGGCGGCGCCGCGCGCGCCGGTTTCGTCGTCGCCGCAGCGTTCCACGGCGTGGCCCAGAAAGCCCGCCAGCAGGCGCGCCAAGCGCAAGTCCCGGGCGCCGCCGCCCAACGCGGCCACTCTGCCCGGCACGCCCAGACCAAGCGCCGCCAGGCGTTTCAGATGCCGCGCGTGCAACGCCACCACGGCGTCGACCACGGCGCGCGCCATGTGCGCGCGGGTGTGATGCCCTTGCAGGCCGACGTATCCCGCGCTGGCTCCCGCCGGCCAGCTGCCGCCATTGATGAAGGGCAGAAAACGCAGACCCTCGGCTCCCAAGGGCACCTCCATCGCGCAATTTACCGCCGCGGCCGCATCCTGGAACTGCAGGGTGCGCGCCAGCCAGGCCACGTTCGCCATCGATGAGGGACTGTTTTCCAGATAGAGCCTGCGATCCGGATCGCCGAAGCTGACGATGGCGCCGACTTCCGGCTTCGGTTCGCGGGCCGGCGCCACCACCGCATTCACGCACCAGGTGCCGAGCACGGCCACGGCATGGCCCTGGCGTTCTGCATTCACCGCTTTCAGCGAGGCGAGCAGATCGATTGCGCCCAGCGCCACGGGGAGGCCGGCCGGCAAGCCGAAGGCGGCCGCCTGGGCTGGCAGTAGCCGGCCGATCACGGCGCCGCTGGGCGCGATGGGCGCCAGCGCCGTGGCGGCCAGGCCGGACAGGCCGGCTGCCTCGCAAGCCATCGTGGACCAAGTCCCGGCATGGAGCGACAGCAGGCCCGCCGTACTGGCGTCGCTGGCGTCCGTGGCGATCTCGCCGGTCAACAGGAACCCCAGATAGTCCTTGGCGAACAGCAGGTGGCGGATGCGGCCGAGTTGACCGGCGTCCGCGCCGTAGAGTTCGGCCGCGATCAGCGACGACTGCCCCGACCATGGCCGGCAGCCGACTTCGTCATACAGCGCGTCGCCCATGCGGCGGCCCAGCGCCCGGGCGCGGGCGGCGGCGCGCTGGTCGGTCGATGCCACCGCGCGGCCTCCCAGCAATTGGCCGCTGGCATCCAGCGCATACAAGCCGGCGCCATGACCCGTGCAGCACAGCGCGCGCACGTCGGCCACGCGCGGACCCAGTTGGGCGGCCACGCCTTGCAAGGCCCGCGCCAGCGCCGTGTGGATGGCGTCCGCGGGCAGTTCGCAACCGCCTTGCGCCAATTGCCGATAGGGCAGCGCGCCGCCCGATGCGGCCAGTGTGGCGCCGCTCCCGGCCTCGAAGGCAACCGCCTTCAAGCCCGTGGAGCCCATGTCTATGCCGAGGTAGATGTCTGTTCTCATGTCATAACATTGTCTACGGAAATTTCACGCAGGATAGCAGCGTTTCCCCTAGTAATTTAAAAAATCCGGCTGCAATATAGTTCAGCGATGTCATAACAACGATTCGACCAAAACAGGTTGAAAAACAGGCACCGAGGGCTGCAGGGTTCTTGGAACGATGCGAAAAAAGGAGCGGAACATGAGACGAGATTTCTTGAAGACCGTAGCGGCGGCGGGCGCCGGCCTGGCGAGCGCCAACGCCTTTGCGCAGAACACCCCGCAAGCCCCCGGGCTGCGCGGCAACGCCAACGATGTCTACGTGATGAACGTGATGGTGTCCGGGGTGGAGTACTGGTTTCCTGTCTACGAAATGATGAAACAGCTGGGCCATTCGCTCGGCGTGCGCACCCGCTATTCGGGCACGCCCGAATACGACGTCAACAAGCAGCTGGCCTCGTTCGAGCAGGAACTGGCGCGCAAGCCGGCCGGCATCCTGCTGCATCCCATGAACCCCGACCCCTTCATCGAACCCATCAACCGCGCCGCGGCCATGGGCATTCCGGTGGTGACCTTCGCGGCCGACTCGCCCAATTCCAAGCGCGTGTCGTTTGTCACGTCCGACAACGACCGCGAAGGCGCGCAGGCCGCCGACGCCATTGCGGCCTCGCTCAATGGCAAGGGCGAGTACGCGGTGCTGGAAAACCCCGGCCAGGACAACCATGACCGCCGCGTCGCCGCCTTCATCAATCGCATGAAGACCCAGCACCCCGGCATGAAGCTGGTGGGCCGCGCGGCCAGCAACCAGGATCCGAACAAGGCATACCAGGCCACGCTGAGCCTGGCGCAGGCCAACCCCGGCCTGGGCGCGCTGTTCATGCCCGAAGCCAATTCGGCGCTGGGCGCGGCGCAGGCCTCCATCGAGACCAAGAAGAACATCAAGGTCCTGTGCTGCGACGTGAACGCCAAGATCCTGGACATGATCAAGTCGGGCGAGGTCTTTGGCTCCGTCAACCCGAACCAGGGCGTGCAGGGCTACATGGGCATGATGCTGCTGTTCCTGGCGCGCAACCAGCAACTGATCGACCCGATGAACGACGCCAAGCGCAACGGCACCAACCCCATGGCCGTGCCGTTCCTGGACAACGGCCTGTCCATCGTCAGCAAGGCGAACGCCGACGACTTCTATTGGGACAAGTACCTGGCGCGTCGCGGCACCAAGGGCATCAACGAATGAAGGCGCCCGCAGCGCTGCTGGAACTGCAAGGCATCAGCAAGCAGTTCGGCGCGTCCAAAGCCCTGGCCGACGTGCGCTTCACGCTGCGCCGGGGCGAAATCCATGCCTTGTGCGGCGAGAACGGCGCTGGCAAGTCGACGCTGATGAAGATCATCGACGGCATCCATCAGCCGGACAGCGGCGACATCTACCTGGAAGGCGAGCGCGTGGTCATCAATGGGCCGGCCCATGCGATGCGCCTGGGCATCGGCCTGGTCCACCAGGAAATCTCGCTTTGCGGCGACGCGACCGTGGCCGAGAACATCTTCATGCCCATGATCAGCGCCGGCGCGCAGGCCTGGATGGACTATGCCGGCCTGCAAGAGCGCGCCGCGGCCGTGCTGCGGCGGCTGGGCCAGGACATCGATCCGGGCTTGCGGGTCGATGCGCTGGGCATATCCAGCCAGCAGTTGGTCGAGATCGCCCGCGCCTTGACGCTGGACTGCAAGGTGCTGATCCTGGACGAACCCACCGCCGCGTTGACGGAAGTGGAGTCCGTGGCGCTGTTCCGCGTATTGCATGACCTCAAGGCCCAGGGCATCGGCATCGTCTACATCAGTCACCGCATGGCCGAGATCTTCGAGCACTGCGACCGCGTCACGGTGTTGCGGGACGGCCGCGACGTGCACAGCGCCGATATTGCGGCGCTTTCTCCGGATGCGCTGGTGCGCTGCATGGTGGGCCGCGACCTGGGCAACTATTACCCGCCCCGGCAGGCGGCTGGCGATGCGCCGGCCGAGACCCTGCTGGAAGTCGAGGACCTCGCCGATGGCGCCGCCGTCCACGGCATCTCGTTCACGCTGCGCCGGGGCGAAATCCTGGGCATCTCCGGCCTGATGGGTGCGGGCCGCAGCGAGCTGGCCGAAACCGTGTGCGGCCTGCGGCGCGCGCGACGAGGCGCCGTGCGGCTGCGCGGCCAGCCCCTGCGGCTGCGCCGCTACGCCGATGCCCTGCGCCACGGCATCGCCTACCTGAGCGAAGACCGCAAGGCCGCCGGCCTGTTCCTGGACATGCCGATCGAGCAGAACGTGTCTTCGATGGCGCTGCGCCGCATCAGCTCGCGCTTCGGCCTGCTCAAACGCACGGCGGAACGCAGCCTGGCCGTCGAGCTGGGCGCCCGGCTCAGGCTCAAGTCGGACGGCGTGGCGATCGATGCCAGTTGCCTGTCGGGCGGCAACCAGCAGAAGGTGGCCATCGCCAAACTGCTGGCGACCCGCCCCTCGGTGCTGCTGATGGACGAACCGACGCGCGGCGTGGACGTCGGCGCCAAATCCGAGATCCATCACCTGCTGCGCGACCTGGCCAATCAGGGCGTGGGCGTGGTGGTGATCTCGTCCGAGCTGCCGGAGATCATCGGGCTATGCGACCGGGCCCTGGTCATACGCAACGGCAGGCTCGCCGGAGAACTGGCGGCAAGCGAGATGACGGAAGAAAAACTGCTGCGGCTGGCCTCGGGCCTGACCGCCGAGGAGGCCACATGACGAGCGACCTGAAAACCCAGCCGGCGGCGCAAGCGGTCCTGATGCCTCCCGCCGCCGGCCTGCCGACGGAGCCCCGCCCAGGGCGCCGGCTGGGCAGCTTCCGCGAAGCGGGACTGCTGCTGATCATTGCCGCGTTGTGCGTCGTCATGAGTTTCGCATCGCCGCATTTCCTGACTTGGGAAAACGTGCGCGCCATGCTGCTGTCGTTTTCCATCGAAGGCATCGTGGTGGTCGGCATGACCATTCTGGTCATCGTCGGCGGCATCGACTTGTCGGTGGGCTCGGTGGTCTGCCTGGCCATGGTCATCACCGGCAAGCTCTTCCTGCTGGGGCTGGACCCATGGACCGCGAGCCTGGCCGCGATCGCCGTCTGCACGATGGTGGGCGCGCTTATCGGCGGCTGCGTCACGCGCATCGGCCTCAGCCATTTCATCGCGTCGCTGGCGTTCATGGTGATCGTGCGCGGCCTGTGCCTGGCAATTACCCAGGGTACGCCGCAATCGCTGTTCTCATTGCCCCCGCAGTTCAAGTTCATCGGGCAGGGATCCATCGCTGGCATACCCGCCGTCATCCTGATCTTCGCAGCCATCGTCGTCGTCAGCGACTTCGCGTTGCGCCGCGCCTCCTTGTTGCGCAAGGTGTTCTACACCGGCAGCAATGAAAAGGCGGCGCTCTATGCCGGCATCCGCACCGGCCGCGTGAAGTTCTGGGTCACGGTGCTGTGCTCGACCTTGGCCGGCGTCGCCGGCGTGGTCTACACGGCCCGCTTCGGCGCTGCCACGCCCAACTTCGGCGTGGGCATGGAACTCAACGTCATCGCGGCGGTTGTGATCGGCGGCGCCAGCCTCAAGGGCGGTTCGGGCACCGTGCTGGGCGCGGTGTTGGGCCTGGCCCTGCTGTCGGTCGTTACCAGCTCGCTCATCCTGCTGGACGTGTCGCCGTACTGGCAAGACGTCGTGAAGGGGCTGATCCTGCTGGGCGCCGTCACCGTCGACCATCTCATGAACGTCAAAAAGGTTTCCCGATGAAGACTACAACACTGGGCGCGTCCGGCATCGTCTGCGAATCCGTCGGCCTGGGCACCTGGGCCATGGGCGGCTGGATGTGGGGCGGCGGGGACGACGCGGCCGCCATTGCCGCCATCCAGGCGTCCCTCGACGCGGGCGTGCGGCTCATCGACACCGCGCCTGCCTATGGCCTGGGGCATGCCGAAAGCCTGGTCGGCCAGGCCCTCAAGGGGCGCCGCCAGCAAGCCGTCATCGCCACCAAATGCGGACTGGTCTGGCACACCCGCCAGGGCGAGCATTTCTTCGACGAGGAGGGCCAGGCCGTGCACCGCCACCTGGGCCGCGCCTCCATCTTCCACGAAGTGGAGCAAAGCCTGGCGCGGCTGCAGACGGACTATATCGACCTCTACATCACCCATTGGCAGGACGCCGGCACGCCCGTCGCCGAGACCATGGACGCCCTGTTGGATCTGAAGCGGCAAGGCAAGATCCGCGCCATCGGCGTCAGCAACGTGGATCCCGGCACCTTGACGGAATACCTGCGCCATGGCCCGGTCGACGCCATCCAGGAACGCTACAGCCTGATCGACCGCGAGATCGAAGCCACGCTGATGCCGCTGTGCCGCCGCCACAACGTCGGCATCCTCGGGTACTCCTCGCTGGCGCTCGGCCTGCTGGCGGGCCCCATCGATCCGCAACGCCGCTTTACCGGCGACGACCAGCGTGCCGGCAACCCCCGCTTCAGCGTCGCCAACCGCAGCCGGCTGCAAGGCTTCTTCGCGGAACTGGAGCCGCTGCGCCAGCGGCTGGACTGCTCGGCTTCGCAGCTGATGATCGCCTGGACCACGCGCCCAGGCGGCGTGTCCGTGGCGCTGTGCGGCGCCCGCACGCCGCAGCAGGCCATGCAGAACGCCGGCGCCGCCGCGCTGGAACTCTCGCCTGAAGACCTCGGCGCCATCGACCAGGCGGCCGGGCGCCACCTGCAAACACTGGATTGAACAAGGAATTCCCATGCTGCACAGAAAAGAAGCGCGTCTGAACCGGCTGCTGAACGGCGGCCGTTGCCTGGACATCGCCGTCGACCACGGCGTTTGCAATGAACCCAGCTTCCTGTCCGGACTGGAGGACATGCCGGCCGTGATGGAACAGCTGGCCGCGGCGCGGCCCGACGCCATCCAGCTGAACTACGGCCAGGCCGACCTGCTGCAGCAGCGTCCAGGCCGGGACAAGCCCGCGCTGGTCATGCGCCTGGACATGGGCAACCCCTACAACGCCACGACCCATCGCGTCATGTGGGCCGTGCTGCAGAACGAGCAGGACCCGGTGCTGCCTGCGGTTCAGATAGACGCGGCCTGCGTGGTGGTCAACCTGTTCATGCTGCCGGACGAACCCGACCTGTTTCGCCAATGCGTCGCCAACATCGCGCGAGTCCGTGCGGACTGCGACCGCTACGGCATGCCGCTGATGATCGAACCCCTGGTCATGGCCCCGCACTCCGCGCGCGGCGGCTACATGGTCGATGGCGACGCCGAGAAGATCGTCACGCTGGTCAGGCTGGCGCGTGAAATGGGCGCCGATATCGTCAAGGCCGACCCCACCACCGCCACGCGCGATTTCCATCGCGTGGTGCAGGCGGCGCGCTGCCCGGTGCTGGTGCGCGGCGGCGGCCGCGAAGACCTGCGCCAGGTCTTCGAACGGTCGCGCGAATTGCTGGATGAAGGCGCGGTGGGGCTGGTATACGGCCGCAATGTCTACCAGCACGCCGATCCGTCCTCAGTGGTGCGGGCGCTGATGGCCATGATCCATGACGACGCCAGCGCCAGGCAGGCGTGGGGCCTTTACGAAGCAGGCGGCCGATAGGGCGCGCGGCGCTTCGGCCGCACGGTTCCTAGTGCTCCTCCTTGGCATGGTTGATCGTGTACTTGGGAATGGCGACGGTAAGGTCTTCCTCCGCGACGATCGCCTGACAGCTCAGGCGGGACTGCGCTTCCAATCCCCAGGCGCGGTCGAGCAGATCCTCTTCGGACTCATTCGCTTCGTTCAAGGATTCGAAACCCTTGCGCACGATGCAATGGCAGGTGGTGCAGGCGGCACTCATGTCGCATGCATGTTCTATTGCAATGCCGTTGGCCAGCAAGGCCTCGCAGATCGTGGCGCCGGCCTGCACCTCCAGCTCGGCGCCTTCGGGCGCCAGTTCTGCGTGTGGGAGTACGGTGATCTTGGGCATATCTGATTCCTGTTCAAGGACGTCTCCCTGTTCAAAGGAAGGCGTAGTGGCGTGAGAGAAGCCTGGGGCTTACCAACGTTGGAATGTCAAGGCCGCCAGAAATGCGCGAGAACCCTGTGGAAATCCACACGATCGGTCTAAAATCCGCACACGTTTCGATCCGTGCCTGCACAAGCGGCAGGTCCCTCGCACGTAACATCCCACGCCATTGCAGCCCGCCATCGGTCAGACTTCCGCTTCCGCGCCGCCAAGTTCGTCCTATGCCGCCCGCATCCATCAGGTGCAGGTCGACGCATTGCGCCGAAGCTTTCCGTTCGCCCTGGCCGGGTCGCTGATCAGCGCCTGTTTTTCCGCATTCGCCTTGGTCGGCGTGCTGCCCCAGCACGAGATCCTGCTATGGCTGGGCGCCACGCTGATGGTGGGCGCGCTGCGCTGGGCCGCAGTGGTGGCCTACGACCGCCATCGCACCGATCCGACGTCGGCGCAGCGCTGGGTGCGCCGGATGCTGGCCGGCAACCTGTGTTCCGGCATTCTGTGGGGCTTGCCGTTCGCCTATTGGACCTTTTTCGTCCCGCTGGAATACCAGCTGTTCTTCATCGTCATCCTGTTCGGACTGGGCACCGGCGCCATCTATTCGAACTACATGATGCTGCCGGTGATGTACGCGTTCGAGGTGCCGGCCTTCGCACCGATGTTCATCGCGCTGGCGGCGCAGCCTTCCGCCATCCATCTGGCGCTGGTGACGGGCGGTCTCGCATATCTGATCGCGACCCTGGCCTTCATCCATCGCATGAACCGCACCCACCTGGACGCGCTGCGGCTGGGTTATGAGAACCTGGCGCTGCTGGAACAGGTGCGCCAGGAGAAGATAGCCGCCGAACGCAGCGACCTGGAGAAGTCCCGCTTTCTGGCGGCGGCCAGCCACGACCTGCGCCAGCCCGTGCACGCGGTGAACCTGTTCCTGGGCCTGCTGGCCAACGAGCCCTTGTCCCGGCACGGACGCTATCTGGTCGATAACATCACCAGCGCGCTGTCGGCGATGGGCCATCTGTTCGACGCCTTGCTGAACCTGTCGCGGCTGGACGCCGGCGTCATCGAGCCTCGTTTCGAGACGTTCAGGATGCAGCCGCTGCTGGACCAGCTAAAGGCCGAGTACGCGCCGCAGGCGGGCGAGAAGGGGATACGGCTGCGGGTGCGCGCGTGCGCGGCCAGCGTGCGTTCGGATCCCGTGCTGCTGGAGCGCATGCTGCGCAACCTGATCAGCAATGCCATCGTGCACTCCGACGGCGGCCGCGTCCTGGTGGGCTGCCGCAGGCGCGGAAGCCGATTGCGCATCGAGGTCTGGGACAACGGCCCGGGGATCCCGAAGGCCGAGCAGGAGCGCGTCTTCTGGGAGTTCCATCAACTGGCCAATCCCGAGCGCGACCGCAGCAAGGGCCTGGGGTTGGGCCTGGCCATCGTGCGCCGCACCGCCAGGCTGCTGGCCCACGAACTGGCGCTGCGCTCGGAAGAAGGCCGCAGCACGGTTTTCACGGTCACGGCGCCGCTGTCGGATCCGGCCGCGGCAGGCCTTTCGATCACGGATGCCAATGTAGGACTGCCCCGGGCGGCTGCAAGCGAAGACAGCCTGCGCGGCAAGCTGGCGTTGCTGGTGGACGACGACGCGCAGAACCTGGCGGGCCTGTCCATGCTGTTCGAAAGCTGGGGCTGCCGCGTCATCGCCGCGACCAGCGGCAATGCGCTGTTCGAGCGCGTGCTGCCGCTGGCCGAGACGCCTGCCCTGATCGTCACCGATTACCGGCTGCGCGAACACGAGACCGGCATCCACGTGATCGAAAGGCTGCGCGAGGAATACAACGATCCCGATCTGCCTGCCTTGCTGGTCAGCGGCGACACCGATCCGGCGCGCCTGACGGAAGCCGCCGAGCGCGGCGTGCCGCTCTTGCACAAGCCCGTGCAAGTCCAGGCCCTGCGCGAGCACGTGACGGGCCTGCTGCATGCCAGAGCGGCTGCGTCCCTTACCGGAGATGCCGAATGACGGCAGTGTTATTGGTTGACGACCACGCCATGTTCCGCGAAGCGCTGGTGATGGCGCTGGGCCAGGGCGTGCCCGGCTTGACGATTCATCCCGCGGCCAGCGGCCAGGAAGCGCTGGAGGTGTTGGACCGGCATACCGCGATCCAGCACGTCATCATGGATTTCTATCTGCCCGACATGGCCGGGGCCGACCTGCTCAAACGCTTGCGTCAGCGCCGATCGCAGCTGCGCATCCTGGTGCTGTCGGCCTCGCAAGATCCCGATGACATGCGCCGGGCGCTGGAAGCTGGCGCGCAGGGCTTCCTGAACAAGTCCGCCAGCTGCCAGGAGCTGGCCGCCGCGCTGGAAGCGGTCAGCGAGGCGGCGCCACCGCAGCGCAGCGCGTTGTCCGCAGGTGACCAGGACGAAGCGGCCTTGCTGCGCGCGCTGACGCCGCGCCAGGTCGAGGTGCTGTGCCTGATGTGCGACGGGCTGCGCAACAAGGAAATCTCGGAACGGCTGAACATGACCGAGAAGACCGTCAAGACGCACGTGTCGGCCATCCTGGGCACGCTGGGCGTGCTCAATCGTACGCAGGCGACGCTAGTGGCGCGGCGCGGCGGCGTGTTCGGGAAGCCGGTCTAGGCGGCTGTCCGCTGTCGCTGGCGACCTTGCCGGCCACGAGCGAGATCTCGCGTCCGGCTGCCGCGATCGTGTCGGGCCGGTGCGCCACGATCACCCGCGTCATGTCGAGCCTGGCGATGGCCGTGTTGACGATCCGTTCGCGTTCAAGGTCCAGGTGGCTGGTGGCCTCGTCCAGGAACAGGATGGCGGGCTGCTTGTACAGCGCCCGCGCCAGCAGCACCCGCTGCTTCTGGCCGCCCGACAGCACCGTGCCCATGTCTCCCACCAGCGTGTTGTAGCCCATGGGCATGGCGCTGATGTCGTCGTGGATCGCGGCGATTGCGGCGCAGCGGCTGGCGCGGTCAGGGTCGTATTGCGGATCGAAGAAGCTGATGTTCTCGCCGATGGATCCGGCGAAGAGGACGTCGTCCTGTAATACCGTGCCCGCGATGCGGCGCAGGGCGGCGGCGCCCGCGCCTCGCGCCGGCACGCCGTCTATCAGCACTTCACCGTCGGTCGGCGTCAGGACGCCCAGCAGGATGTTGATCAAAGTGGTCTTGCCGCCGCCGGAAGGCCCGGTGATCGCGACCGACTCGCCAGGCTCGATCCTGAAGCTGATGTCGTCCAGCACATACGGTTCCTGCGGCCCGTACCGGAAGCGCAGATTGCGGACTTCGATGACGGGCGAGCGCGGGTGCTCATCCTGCACTGGCAACCTTTCGTCGACCGGCTCGGGTGTTTCGCGCACGATGTCGGCCAGGCGTTCGCCTTGCAGCCGCAGCATCTTCACCTCCACCAGCTTGTCCAGCAGCGCCGCCACGCGCTGGTCGAACAAGGTCTTGTAGACGATGAAGGCGAGCAGGGCGCCCACGGTGAACTGGCCGTCCAGCACCAGTCTTGCGCCCAGCCACAGTATCGCGATGGAGGACAGGCCGAACAGCAAGCCGTTGAACGTGCGGAAGAACAACGTCCATTTCTGCACGCGCAGGTCGGCGTTGATCTCGTTGACCAACAGCGACAGCCAGCGGGAGCGCCGGTCGTCCTGATGCTGGAACAGTTTGATCGCCTTGACGCCCCGCACGGTTTCCAGGAAATGCGATTGCTCCTTGGCGGCGTGCACGATGTGCTCTTCGGTGGCGTAATGCAGCGGCGCATAGCCGGACCAGCGGGCCAGTCCGTACAAGGCCATGGCGCCCACCGCGATCCATGCCAGGGGCGGGCTGTACAGGAACATCAGCACCAGCGTGATCAGCATGACCAGGCCGTCCAGCAACGCCTCCAGGAAGGACGTCGTCACGGTGCGCTGTATGGCGTCGATGGCGCCGAAGCGCGACACCACGTCGCCCAGGTGCCGCTTCTCGAAGTAAGCCACCGGCAGGCGCAGTAGATGCGTGAAGACGTTGGTGCGCCATTGCAGGTTCAGCGTGGTTCCCATGACCATCAGCATCCAGCTGCGCGCCACCGAAGTCAGCTGCTTCATGATCATCAGCAGTCCGAAGGCCAGCGCCAGCGTGGTCAGCAGATCCCGGTCCCCGGTGTTCAGCACATGGTCCACCACCCATTGCAGGAAGAACGGCTGGACCACGGTGAGGATTTCCAGCGCCAGCGCCAGCAGCAGCACCTGCGAGAACGCGCCGCCCAGGCCGGAAACCCTGCCGGTCAGCTCGCGCAACCGCACGCGCTTGTGATCCCGGGCCTCCTGGAAGTCGGGCGTGGGCCAGAGTTCCAGCGCGACTCCCGTGAACGATGCGGACAGTTCGCCGATGGAGCATTTGCGCGTGCCGCTGGCAGGATCGATCAGCGTGGCCGAGCGGCCGTTGATGGCCGTCAACACCACGAAGTGATTGAACTCCCAATGCAGGATGCAGGGCAGCTTCAGCTTGCCCAAGGCGCCCAGGCTGACCTTGACCGGCCGCGACGCCAATCCCAGCTGGCTGGCGACGTGGATCAGGGTGGCCAGCGTCGCGCCCTTGAGCGATACGGGAAAGCGGCCGCGCAGGGTGGCCAGGCTTTGCTCATGGCCGTGATAGCCCGCGATCATGCCCACGCAGGCCAGGCCGCATTCGGCGGCCTCGGTCTGCAGCAGCCTGGGCACGCGCCGTTTGACTCCCAGCGTCAGGCGTTCGAGCATGTTCATAGTTTCCCCGACAGCCGCTGGGCGGGATCGAACGCCCATTGGTACAGGCGGCGCGTCTGCTGCAGGATGTCCGCTTCCAGCCGCATGCCGGGCCGCAGCGCCAGCGCCTCTCCGTGGGGGCCGCGCGCAGGGGTATCCAGCGACACCGTGATCCGGTACAGATCCTCCTGCACATCGCCATTCGCGGCGGCTTCATTCAGTTGCCATTCGGGCAAGGCCGTGCGCGTCACGGTCTGGACCACGCCGGACTGCTGTCCGAAGGTCTGATACGGGTAGGCCGCGAAACGCATGAGCACCTGGTCGCCGGGCGCGACGAAGCCGACGGCGCGGCTGGGCGCCAGCAGTTCGGCCTGCAGGCGGGCGCCGTCGGGGACGATGGTGGCCAGCGGCCGCTTGGCGTCCACGGCCTGGCCCGCCGCGGCGGTGACGGCGGTCGCGACGCCCGCCTGGGGGGCGGAGATGACGACGCGGCGCCTGGCTTCGCTGCGGCTGAGGTCCACGGCAATGTCGGCCATGTCCCGGTCCAGCTGCGCCAGCTGGTTCTGTTGCCGCAACGACAGGTCCGCCAACGCGGCCTGGCGGTTGGACAGGTCCATGGCCAGCCCGATGCGGTCGCGCAGCAGCGCCTGCAGCTGATTGCGCTGTTCCAGCAGTTCGGCGCGCTTCTGGTCGGCTTCCTCGGCGGACAGATAGCCTTTTTCCATCAGGCCGTGATAGCGGCGCGCGCTGTCTTCGGCCAATTTGATGCGGGCGCGCTGCCCCTCGATCTGGCTGTCCATGGCGGCCAGCTGGGCCTTCAGGCTGGCGATTGCCGTGGCCTGGTTGTCGTGTTCGCCCTGCTGCAGCAATAGCGTCTTCTGGCGCGCCAGCCGCAGGCTTTCTTCGCGCTGCCGGATCTGGCCGCTGATCGCCTCCTGGGTTTCGCCCAGGGCGCTTTGCTGATCGCCCGACACCACGTAGAGCACCTCGCCAGCGGCGACATGCTGGCCTTCCTGGACCCGGCGTTCAAGCACGATGCCGGCCTGCGGCACGTAAAGCTTGATGAGCCCGGTGTCGGGCGCCAGCTGGCCGCTCACGGTCGCGCGTTTGGTGTACGAGCCAAAGGCAAGAAAGAGACAGACGGCCAGCACGAAACCCGCCAGCACGGCGGTGACCAGTGCGAACGACACCGGCCGGATCAGGACGATATCGCCCAGCCCGACGGAGCGTTGTGCGGCAAGCGCCTGTTTGCGATAGAGCGTCACGGCGTTGGAGGCAGCCCAGGAAAGCGTGGTGAGCAAAAGCCGGCCGGCATGGTGGAAAAAAACCGCGGCGAACGCGCCGCCGCGCCATGAAATCGGATGTCAGCCGGGGCATCCGTCCGATGCGGCCGGGATTCCGACTGACTACTTCGGCATGTAAACCGTCTTGCCGGCGGGGAAGCTGCCTTTCTGGGGGGCAAAGGTGATGGTGTTACGGTTCGGTCCCCAGCCGCCGCTGACCGCCTGGGTTTCTTCGGCGCTCAAGGGTCTGATCTGTTGTTCCGCGTCGCGCTGCGGATCGGGTTGTTCAGTTTTTTCCATCTCTATCTCCTGCTGCGTGCTGACGAAGGAAGCCGCGCCAGCGTCGGCCGAGCATCGTCCGAAACGAGGCGCCCGTCGCGATGCGCTGCAAACGGGAAGCCAAGCTCCCAAACACTGGCATGCTCGGGGCGGACAGTAGCAGCGCACCAGTGCAGGCGCATCGGTCTTTAGTCGTAGGGACGGAAATCCGGCGGTCTGACCGGCGCGGTTTCGCGCCGGCCGGGACGGGAGACGGATCGTTTGCGTGCCTACGACCAAAGACCGATTCGGCGCTGCGGCTCCACTGCTACTGTCCGCGTCGGGCCGTTCGACGGCCGGCGCGTCGGTGTTCCGGTCCTTGGGACCAGGAGGCCAGCGCGGTCCGTCCGCTGAGGCTTGGCCGACGCTGGCGCGGCTTCCTTCGTCAGCACAGCAGGAGCAGGACATGAAGAAAACGGAGCAAACGAACCGGCAGCAGACTGCCGGGGATCAGATCCGCCCCTTGAGCGCCGAGGAAATCCAGGCGGTCAGCGGCGGTGCAAATGGCAAGAAACCGGGGGTTCCCGGCCCGCAAGGCGGGCGCGTGAATGCCACGTCCGTGACCAAGGCGAGCTTCTATCGTTGAACGCGGGATCAGGCGGCATGGTTCCCAGCCATGCCGCCATGAGGCCATAATCCAGAGACAACGGGACGGTCGAAGCCGAAGCCCCAGGCACGGAATTTGCTGCTCAGCCTACTCCGCACAGCCCTGGCGGCTTGTTTGGGCCCGCAGGCGAGGCCGCGCGCCCATCTTCTGGGAGAATGCTCATGGCCACGCGAACCATCTGGAAGGGCGCGATCACCTTCGGCCTGGTCCACATTCCCGTGGGCCTGCATACCGCCACGACGGAATCGGGCGTGGATTTCGACTGGCTGGACCGCCGGTCGATGGACCCGGTTGGCTACAAGCGCATCAACAAGCGCACGGGCAAGGAGATCGAATCCAAGGACATCGTCAAAGGGGTCGAGTACGAGGACGGCCAGTACGTCATCATCTCGCCCGATGAAATCGCGGCAGCCTATCCGCGCACCACCCAGACCATCGAAATCCAGCAATTCGTGGAGGCGTCCGAAGTCTCGTTCGTGTATCTGGAACGTCCCTATTACGTTGCTCCGATCAACAAGGGGCAAAAGGTCTACGCGCTGCTGCGCGACACGCTGGTGAAAAGCGGCAAGATCGGCATTGCCAAGGTCGTGATCCAGACCAAGCAGCATCTGGCGGCCTTGATTCCGATGGGAGACGCGCTGGTCCTGAACCTGATGCGCTGGGGCGACGACGTGAAGTCCGTGGAGGACCTGGATCTGCCCAAGGCCGGTGCCAAGAGCATGTCGCCCAGCGCGGCCGAATTGAAGATGGCCAAGATGCTCGTGGACGAGATGTCGGCGCAGTGGAACCCGGCCGATTACCAGGACGAATTCAAGGCGGCCATCATGGGGCTGGTGGAAAAGAAGGTAAAGGCGGGCAAGACGGAAACCGTGGTCGAGCCGCAGGAGGAAGCGCCGGCGTATGCGGATAACGTGATCGATCTGACCGAGCTGCTGCAGCGCAGCCTGCGCGGCGGGGCGTCCAAGGGGCGTGCCAAAGCCGATGCCAGGCCCGCGAAGAAAGCCGCGCCGCGCAGCGCCGCCGTGAAGAAGGCGCCCGCGAAGAAGGCGGCCAAGAGCGCCAGGCAGGCGAAAAAGGCGGCCTAGCGATGGCAGACAGCCTGAAGAAATATCGCGAGAAGCGCAATTTCGCCGTCACGCCCGAACCTGCGGACGGCGGCGATTCTGGCGGTGAAGGCCTGGCATTCGTGATTCAAAAACACTGGGCCAGCCACCTGCACTATGACTTCCGCCTGGAACTGGACGGCGCGATGAAAAGCTGGGCAGTGCCGAAGGGGCCGTCGTTCGATCCTTCCATCAAACGCATGGCGGTGCAGGTCGAAGACCATCCCATCGCATACAACCAGTTCGAAGGCACCATCCCCGAGGGACAGTATGGCGCCGGCAAGGTGATCATCTGGGACGAGGGGCGCTGGACTCCGATCGGCGATCCCCGGAAGGCATACAAGGCTGGCCATCTGAAGTTCACGCTCGAAGGCGTGAAGATGCGCGGGCGCTGGGCGCTGATCCGCATGAAGGGCAAAGAGGGCGAGCGCCAGCCGCCCTGGCTGCTGATCAAGGAAAGCGACGAGTACGCGCGGCCTGAGCGGGATTTCAGCGTGGTGGACGAGCTACCGGACAGCGTGGTGCCGTTGCGCAAGAAGAAGGCGGCGACTGCGCGCAGCGAACCGCCAATCCGCGCCGCGAAGGCGGCAGCAGCCGTGGCAGCGTTACCGGGCAAGGCCGCCGCCCT
Source organism: Achromobacter sp. GD03932 (assembly GCF_029839485.1). Taxonomy (NCBI): domain Bacteria; kingdom Pseudomonadati; phylum Pseudomonadota; class Betaproteobacteria; order Burkholderiales; family Alcaligenaceae; genus Achromobacter; species Achromobacter sp. GD03932. The sequence goes on along the minus strand of NZ_JAOCAT010000008.1, from coordinate 106,369 downwards.
GCCTGCATCGCTCAAACCTCAGCTGGCCACCCTGGTCGAGGGCGTGCCGCGGGGCGCGGACGACTGGTCCTACGAAATGAAGTTCGACGGCTACCGGATCCTGGCCAGGCTGGACGACGGCAGCGTGAAGCTGTACACGCGCAACGGCCACGACTGGACGGCCAGGATGCCGCGCCTGGCCCAGGAGCTGGCGGCGCTGCAGATCGCCAATGCCTGGATCGACGGCGAGATCGTGGTGCTGACGCGCGAAGGCGTACCCAGCTTTCAGGCCTTGCAGAACGCCTTCGATGCCGCGAGTACGGCGGACATCGTCTTCTATGCGTTTGACCTGCCTTACGTCACGGGGCGCGATCTGCGCGACGAGCCGCTCAGGCTGCGGCGGGATCTGCTGCGGCGGATCATCGCCACGAGCCAGGGCAAGCACGTGAAGTTCAGTGAGGCCTTCGACAAGCCGGCGGCAGACCTGGTCGCTTCGGCCTGCAAGCTGGGCCTGGAGGGCATCATCGGCAAGCGGCTGTCCGCGCCCTACGTGTCGCGCCGCACGGACGACTGGATCAAAATCAAGTGCACCAGACGCCAGGAGTTCGTCATCGTGGGTTACACCGAGCCCAAGGGCAGCCGCAAGGGCTTCGGCGCGCTGCTGCTGGCGGTGCATGAGCCGGATGGCGGGCTGCGCTACGCCGGCAACGTGGGCACAGGGTTCGACGACAAGACGCTGCAGGACCTGCATCGTAAGCTGGCCGGCATCGAACAAAAAGCCAGCGCGTTGACCCAAGGCAAGCCGCGCGCCCTCAAGCAGGTCCACTGGGTCCAGCCTACGCTGGTAGGTGAGGTTTCGTTCGGAGAATGGACTGGCGACGGCCATGTACGCCATTCGACCTTCCGCGGGCTGCGGACTGACAAACCACCCAAGAAGATCACGCGCGAGGTTGCCATGCCGGCTGAAAAGATATCCACCCGCAATCGCCCCGCCAAAGCCATAAAAGCGGGCGCTGAAACGTCTGCGAAGGGGATGAAGCTGTCCAATCCCGATCGCGTCATCGATCCCTCTTCAGGCGCGACCAAGCTCGACCTGGCGCGCTACTACGCGCTGGTGGCGCCGCTGATGATGCCGCACCTGCGCGGCCGCCCGGTTTCGTTCGTCAGGGCGCCCGCGGGGATCGAGGGCGAGCATTTCTTCCAGCGGCATTCGGAGTCTTCCATCCCGGGGGTGCTTGCGCTGCCTGAACGCCTGTACCCGGGGCATCCGCCGCTCATGGAAATATCGAACGTAGCGGCGATACTCGCTGCTGCCCAGCTGAACGTCGTGGAGTTCCACACGTGGAATGCGCTCAAGACCGCGATCGGCAAGCCGGACCGGATGGTGTTCGACCTGGACCCTGGAGCAGGGGTGGATTGGCCTGCGGTGCAGCAGGGCGCGGAACTGGTGCGCGTGCTGCTGCAGGAACTGGGCCTGCATGGCTGGCTGAAGACCAGCGGCGGCAAGGGGCTGCATGTGGTCGTGCCGATCCGCAAGCAATACGGCTGGGACGCCGTGAAGGACTTTTCCGAAGCCATGGTGCGCCATCTGGCGCAAACGCTGCCGAAGCTGTTCGTCGCCAAGAGCGGTCCCAAGAACCGTGTGGGCAAGATTTTCGCCGATTACCTGCGCAACGGCTTCGGCGCCACGACGGTGGCGGCCTGGTCGGCCCGCGCCCGGCCCGGCCTGGGCGTGTCCGTACCCGTCCGCTGGGACGAACTGGCGGGGCTGAAAGGGTCGGCGCAATGGACCATCGCCAACATCCACACCCGCCTGGATGCGGGCAACGAGCCTTGGGACGATTACGCGCCCCAGGCCATCGGCCGGGCCATGAAGCAGCTCGGGGTCGAGCCGCGATCCTGACGCCCGGCATGGCCGTCAGCGCGCGCTGACGATTGTTGCCGCCGCGGCAACATCATGGTCCCCTCCGCGGGCCTACTGCCGTTCTGCGGGCAGACCTACGATTTGGGCGTCGTTCAACCCATCGAGGAAGTCACCATGAGTCAACGCCTGAATGCCTTTGCGCAATCGCCCGAACTATTCAAGAAATTCGTCGAATTCGGCATGCTGCTGAAGTCCGGCGCGATCGAGCAGCCGATCCTGCGCCTGGTCGAAATCCGCGCCTCGCAGATCAACGGCTGCGGCTTCTGCCTGGACATGCATGTGAAGGATGCCAAGATCCACGGCGAGGGCGAGCTGCGCCTGCACCACGTGGCGATCTGGCGCGAATCCGGCGAATTCTCGCCGCGCGAGCGCGCCTGCCTGGCCTGGACCGAAGCGCTGACCACGCTGGGCGCGCAGGGCGTGCCCGACGAGATCTATGAACGCGTCCGCACGCAGCTGTCCGAAAAGGAAATCTCGGACCTTAGCTTCGCGGTCATGGCGATCAATGGCTGGAACCGCCTGAACGTGGGTTTCCGCACCGTGCCGGGTTCGGCCGACAAGGCCTATGGCCTGGATAAAGCCAAGTTCAACTGAGGAACCATCATGAAAATCCTGGTTATCGGCGGCACGGGCCTGATCGGCTCCAAACTGGTCAAACTGCTGCTTGAGCGCGGTCATGAGGCAATTGCCGCGTCCCCCGCTACCGGCGTCAACACGCTGACCGGCGAGGGCCTGGATGCCGCGCTCGCCGGCGTCGACACGGTGGTCGACGTTGCCAACTCGCCGTCGTTCGAAGACCGCGCCGTGCTGGAATTCTTCCAGACCTCGGGGCGCAACCTGCTGGCGGCGGAGGCCCGCGCCGGCGTGCGCCACCACGTCGCGTTGTCGGTGGTCGGCACGCAGCGCCTGGCCGAAAGCGGCTACTTCCGCGGCAAGATCGCGCAGGAGGCGCTGATCGTGGCTGCCGGCATCCCGTACACCATCGTGCACAGCACCCAGTTCTTCGAATTCCTGGGCGGTATCGTGCAGTCGGGTACCGAAGGGACGGAGGTGCGGCTGTCGCCGGCCTACGTCCAGCCCATAGCGTCGGACGACGTGGCCCTGGCCATGGCCGATGCCACGCTGGCGCCGCCAGTGAACGGCATCGTGGAAATCGCCGGCCCCGAGCGGGTGCGACTGGCCGAACTGGCGCAGCGCTACATGGCCAAGATCGGCGACGCGCGCACCGTGCGGGCGGACGCCGGCGCGCGCTACTTCGGCGCGCAGCTCCACGACGACACGCTGGTTCCGGGAGCCGGCCCACGGCTGGGCAAGATCGGCTTCGAAACCTGGTTCAGCCGTTCGGGCGCAAGAAAGTAGCGGCGGGCACAAGGACCTTCATGAGCAAACCGCGGCCTCCTTCCCAGCGTCTCCTGGACAAGTACCGGGGGAAGGATTTCCATGCCCTGTACACCACCAGCGTGACGGTGCGCGGCGGGGAGGCTGCGGATGGACGGGCCTCCGGCATGGCCATTTCGGACGATGGCGAGTTGGTGGTGGAACTGCGCCTGCCGGTGGAGCTGGGCGGCACGGGCGGGGGCACCAACCCTGAACAGCTATTCGCCGCCGGCTTTGCGGCGTGCTTCCATGGCGCGCTCGGCATGCTGGCCGAACGTGCCGGTCTGGCCATCCCGGACGCTGCCGTGACGGCCACCATCTCGTTCGGCCGGGACCCCGTCGACGGCTTTTTCGCGCTGACGGCGGACGTCAACATCCACCTTCCAGGCGTGCCTGCGCCGGTCGCCGAAGAACTGGTGCGCAATACGGAACGCCTGTGTCCGTACGCCAAGATGGCCCAGGGCGGGATCCAGAGCGTGGTGGCCCTGACCCAATAGCGCTCAGGCCTGTTTCGACAGCAGGCTGTCGATGATCAGCAGATCCTGCGCGCGGATGCCTTCGGTCATGAAGTCGATGAAGACACGCATGCGCGCCGGCAGGTGCTGGCGGCTCAGAAAGCATAAGTAGTGTCCGCGGTCGTCGGGCGAGTACTGCGGCATGCAGGCGACCAGCGTGCCTGCGCGCAGATGCTCGCAGACCTGATAGGCCGCCATCTGCGCGATGCCATGGCCGTCCAGCACCGCCTGCAAGACCAGATCGGCATCGTTGAAGGTCAGCATGGCGGGCGGCGCGAACTTGCGCAGATGGCCGCCGACCTTGAACTCCCATTCGAATACGCGGCCGGACGCCAGCAGGAAATTCACGCAGCTGTGGCTGGATAGCTCGTCGACGCTGAGCGGCAGTCCATGCCTGGCGGCATAGTCGGGCGAGGCGCACAGCATCATCTGCATGGGAATCACTTGCTTGGCGATCACCTGGCTGTCTTCCATGCGGCCGTTGCGAAACGACACATCGACGCGGTCCGTGGTGAAGTCGGTCGGGCCGTCATCCAGCAGCAGCTCCACCGAGATGTTCGGATGCGCTTGGCGGAACGCCTTCAGCAGGGGCGCCACGATCTTGCGGCCAAACCCCACGGTGGAACAGACGCGCACCAGGCCGGAAGGCGGACCCTCGCGCAGGTCGCGCATATTGTCCAGGGCCTGGATGATCCGTTCCACGCCGGGATGGCATTGTTCGTAAAAGCGCTGCCCCTCGGCGGTAAGCGAGGTGCTGCGCGTGGTGCGCACGAAGAGCCGCACGCCCAGCTGGTCTTCGAGCTTCTGCACGCTGCGGCTGACTGCCGAACGGCCTATGCCCAGCCGGTCGCCGGCCTTGGCGAAGTTGCCCTCGGCCGCGACGGCCAGGAAGGCCATGACGCCGGCATAGCTGGTGGCGAAGCTGTCGGCCAGGGAGTCCGGGCCGTTCGCGGGAGAGGTAACCGGGGAGGCGGGGAGAGGGGTAGGCATGGTGGCAGCGGCGCAAGTTGGTTGATCCTACCCCCTAAGACGTGGGGCAGGCCGGTTTTGTGACGCTGCCGCGGAAAAAAAAATAGGCCAACCTCGGGCGAGCGGCGCCCGGGGCTGGCCAGGATGGGATAAGTGCGTGTCCCCTATTGAACGGGGATCAGGGCGGGAGCGCCCTTTTTCTTGATCAGCACGACCACGAACTTGGCCGGCTGGGTCTGGCTGGCATTGCGGCCCACGGTGTGTATGTCGTCCGGCCCTTCGTAGAAGGTCTGGCCCGGGGTCAGCGTCACTTCCTTGCCGCCTTTGACCTGCATGACGATGCTGCCCTCCAGTACATAGACGAAGGCCGAGGCGTCATGGCGGTGCAGGGGGTCGGCCGCCCCGGGCGGATAGTCGACGACGAGCATCACGGCATCGCGGCCGGGGATGTCCGGCAGGTCTTTGCTCATTACTTCGGTGACGATGGGATCCGCCGGCTTGCCGGCGGACGCCGCGTGGTGCGATGCGGCATGGGCGGGCTGGCCCAGCAGCGTGCCGGCGGCGATGAAAGACAACGCGAGTTTGGTGAGTTTCGGCATGGCCTGTCCTGAGTGGATGGGTGACAGGTCCATCGTAGAAGCGCGGGCGGCGCGGCGGTAGGTCCGTGCAAGGGATCACCATGTTGCCCCTCATGCACCAACGCCGGCGCGGGCGGCCTCAGCGTTGCGCCAGCGCGGCCGCGATGCGGGCCAGCTTGTCCGGATTGCGCTGCACCAGAATCCGGGTCAGGCGCTTGCCGTCCGTCTCGTAGGACTGCACGGATTCAAGCTCGCCATCGATAAAGCGCAGCAGCGTCCATTGTCCGTTCACCTGGACCACTTCGGTGCGCAGCGCCTCGCGGTAGCGGCGCTTGCCGGCGTAGAACAGCTGCGCCAGCCGCTTGCCGCCCACCAGGCTGGCAAAGGCGGTGGCCTTGCCGCCGCCGTCGCCGATGAGTTCGGCGTCGTCGCTCAGCAGCGCATGCAGGCCGTGGAAGTCGCTGCGGTCCATCGCGTCGGCAAAGGTCAGCAGCAGCCGATGCAGCGTCGCGCGCGGCACGGCCTCGCGCGGGGTGCCTTGGCGCAATTGCTGCTTGGCGCGCCGCACCAGCTGGCGGACCGCGGCCTGGGTCTTGTCCAGGGTCTGCGCGATGTCCTCGTAGTCGGCGTCGAACACCTCGCGCATCAGGAAGGCCGCGCGGGCGTCCGGCGACAGGCGCTCCAGCATGAACAGAAATGCCACTGACACATCGTCGGCGAGTTCATGGATCTGTTCGGGCGTGGAGGGCGCGGCCATCAGCATCGGTTCCGGCAGCCAGACGCCCACATAGTTTTCCCGTTCCGCACGGGCGGCGCGCAGGCGGTCGATCGCCAGACGGGTGGTGACGGTGACGAGCCAGGCTTCGGGGTTCTCCAGCGTGGCGCGGTCGGCGCCATGCCAGCGCAGCCAGGCGTCCTGCACCACGTCTTCCGCCTCGGCCACCGAACCCAGCATGCGATAGGCGATCGCGTGGAGGCGCGGGCGATGGCGGTCGAACAAGGTCACGGAGCCGGTCATGGAGTGGGCCAACGCTTGGAGGGAAGGACGGGAGGCAGGGCATTTTGCCGTAGCGGCGTGGGCAGAACAAGAGTAAGGAACCGCCGCGAATTGGTGCGGATCGCACAACAGCATGCTTCCCCGCACACGCCTACCGCGCCTGAAGAGCCAGACCTACGATCCTCCCAACTTCGCCACGCGCAGAAGCCTCCGCGCCGCCACCTTGGTGGCGCACCTTCCTGGAGATACCGCCATGTTTGCCATTGAAAACACCGAATCCATCGACCTGGTGCCGTCGCGCTACGCGCTGCAGATCGGCGACATCGACGCGCTGGTCGTCAGCGACGGCGTGCTGCCGCTGCCGACCTCGACGATGGCCACCAATGCCGATCCCGCCGATCTCGCGGCCTGGCTGGAACACATGTTCATGCCGCCCGACGCGTTCGACTGGCCGTTGAACGTGATGGTGGCGCGCAGCGGCGATCAGACCATACTCATCGATGCGGGACTGGGCGGGCAGTTCGCGGGCTTTCCGCGCGCCGGGCTGTTTCCCCAGCGGCTCGAGTCCGCCGGCATCGCGCTGGAATCCGTGACCGACGTGATCATCACGCACATGCACATGGACCACGTGGGTGGGCTGCTCGTACCCGGCGTCAAGGAACGCTTGCGTCCGGATGTGCGCATCCACGTGTCCGCGACCGAAGTGGCGTTCTGGACTTCGCCGGATTTCTCGCACACCGTCATGCCCAAGCCGGTGCCTGCGGTGCTGAAGTCGACCGCCACCAGCTTCTACAACGAATACCGCGACCGTCTGCGACTCTTCGAAGACCGGCATGAGGTGGCGCCGGGCGTCATCGTGCGCATGACAGGCGGCCATACGCCCGGACACAGCGTGGTTGATCTGGTCTCGGGCGGCGAACGGCTGACCTTCGCTGGCGACGCCATGTTCCCGGTGGCATTCGACCATCCCGAATGGCACAACGGCTTCGAGCACGACCCCGAGGAATCGGCCCGCGTCCGTCTCGGTCTGTTCCAGGAGTTGGCGCAGAACCGTGGGTTGCTGGTCGCCGCCCACTTGCCGTTTCCGTCCCTCGGGCGGGTCGCGGTTGACGGCGACGCGTTCCGCTGGGTGCCGGTCATCTGGGATTTTTGAGTGCGCTGAGACGCCCATTCTGCAAAGGCTGGGCGTCGGCGACGCGCATTGGCCCTCGGCCGGTCAACGGCCGGGCCGGTTTGGATACGTTTGATTAACTCTGCGCGTGACGAATTTCGAATTCAGGCAATGATTGTTTATTGCTGATTATTGGAAATTTGGACAGCGACTTCTGTGTTGATTTGTCCGGACGAGGTGTCTGCATAAATCCATAAATGCTTGATAAAGCGAGACATGAGTCCGGCGTCAGGATGCCGATGATGGCGAAATTTGTTGCAGTGAAACATGCGGAATGCTGCAGCCGTCGAGTTTCATGGTTGCATGCCGATTGACGCAGTCTCACAAGGGCGGGATACGAGAAAAAACACGAAGTTTTGATAGGGGTATTTCGTGTTTAAAGTCCGGAAATTTAGTTAAAATCAATCGCTTGGGATTATGAGCGGGAGCATCGTCTCCCGCTTTGCATTTAGGCCCGTCGGCGTATACCAACGTCTGCGGGCCATGAGAAAAACGGGTTAACGGTCCTTGTTTTTCTTCCAAAGTCGGCCGTCGTTCGCCAATCCGGCGAGTGTATTGGTGCGTCGCAGCAGGGGAGCCCAGCCCCTTCGGATTCTGATAACCCATCCCGATACTGACCGGGACTGTTCCGCCGCTGGCCGGAGGGACAGGGGTGTATCTCAGGCTTAGGATATCCACGCATGAATCTCCGGTTTCTGGAAACGTTTGTCCGAGCCGCCAGGCTCAAGAAAATGACTTTGGCCGCGGAAGAACTCCACGCGTCCCAGGCGGCCATTTCCGCCCGCATTGCGGCCTTCGAGGAAGAGCTGGGCGTAAGGGTCTTTGTGCGGGAGAAGGGCAAGCAGCTGAGCTTGACGCCGATAGGCGCAGAAATGCTTGGCCCTGCGGAAGAACTGCTGGCACATGCGAGAGCCTTCACCAGCCGGTTCGCGACCACGGACGTAAGGCTTACCCAGATCAGCATCGGCATGAGCGGGACCGTTGCGGAAGCGATACTCGAGCCCATGGCCGCCGCCCTCTGCAGACAATGGCCGAACGTCACCGTGCACCTGCAGTCTTTGACCAGCACGGACATACGGCAGCAATTGCGTGAGGGCACGCTCGACATCGGGCTGTTGCTGGGCAGCATCGAAGAGCCGATGGTGGTAAACCGGCAGTTGCTCGAGCTGGACTACGTCTGGGTCTGCAGCCCAAGCCTGATGCGCGGCGATGTCGAGCCGTCGGTGAACCACTTGAAGCGGCTGCCTCTGTTGTCCTATCCGGTGGATTCGCTGTTGTACTCTGCCATCGCCAGCTATTTTTCGTCTCCTCAGATGCAAGGCTTCAAGCTGATCGTGTTGAGATCGTTGTCGGTCATGCTGCGGTTGGCCGTTGCAGGCGCGGGATACGCGGTCTTGCCGATCGAGCTCATCCGCGGGGAGCTCGATTCGGGCAAGCTTGTGCGGCTGCCATTTTCCATGCCATTTCCTAAGCAGACCTACTTTGCCGCTTATGTCGACCAACCCTCGATTCCGCTGCGCGCAGCCATGGTCGATTGCATTTGCGAGGTCGCCAGGCTGGTCTCGGATGGCATGGCGAACGGGCCGACGCTAGCCGCCTGAGCGCAGCCGGGCTTCGGCGTGTGCTGCCTGTGCCTCAATCCTGGCCCGTTTGAGACGCCGCGATGATCTGCCGCCACGCCACGGTATCGCGCTGTATCTTCTGCGCAAACGCGTCGGGGCCGTTACCCACCGGTTTCGCAATCTGCCGCGCAAACGTTTCCCGCAACGAGGGCTGGGCCAATGCTTGCTGCACGCTGCGAGCGACCTTGGCGGTGATCTCATGCGGCGTGTCGCGCGGCGCGCAAATACCTACCCAGCCCACGAAGCCCAAGTCGTCCAGGCCCTGTTCGGCCAAGGTCGGTACGGACGGCATCTGCGGCAGGCGTTGATCGGCGCTGACGCCCAGTCCCTTGACACGGCCAGACTCGATGAAGGGCAGCGCTGAAATAATGCTGTCCATCATCAGGTTCACGCGTCCCGTGGCGAGATCCGCATAGGCGGGCGTGGATCCGCGGTACGGCACGTGCAGCATGTTCAGGCCATTGCGCGCGCTGATCGTCCGGCCTGCAAGATGAGGCATGGTGTTCGTGCCGCCCGAGGCGTAGCCGTATTTGCCGGGCGCCTGTTTGGCGGCCGCGATGAATTCCTGGAGATTGGTGGCGGATACGCCCGGATCGGCCACCCAGACCGTCGGCGTATCGGCAATATGGACGACCGGAGCCAGATCCTCGACGCGGTACGGCAAGCTGGGATAGAGCGCTGTTGCCACGACCAGACTGCTGGTCGAGCAGAGCAGCAGCGTGTAGCCATCGGGGTGTGCCCGGGCGACGGTCGCAGAGCCTATGGTGCCGCCCGCGCCCGGCCGGTTTTCGACGACCAGAAGCTGGCCCAGCGCCTGGCCTGCGGGGCCTGCGATCTGGCGCGCTACTGCGTCATTGCCGCCACCTGGGGGAAAAGGCACGACCAGCGTCACGGGTCTGCTCGGCCAGTCGGAGGACTCCGGCGAATGCGCCGCATGCGTCAGGGCGCAAGCCAGGGACAGGAGTCCGGCCGTGGTGGCGCGGAGCAAGGGGAGTTGGCGGATCATGCGGCTTCTTGGTGGCAAGGTGGGTAGGCGATTTGCACGTAACCCCGCATCCTGTCGGACATCCTTGCCCTAGTGAAGCTAGAAAATATTCATTCCAATCAAAGAAAATTCATGACACGGCCCAGCGGCGATCAGTCGTTGCCGCCGGGCCGGGGTCGACGCCGCACGGTGGACTCGCGTTCAATCGTCCAGTGCCGGTACGGTCCCGATCTGGGCGAGGATGCGCGGCGATTCCATGTCGCCGGTTTCCTTGTCCACCAGTACTTCGTAGGCGGCGACGCCGGCGAACTTGGAGGCCATGGAGTTGGCGATGCGTATGGCGCCGAACTCGCTGCTGGCGGCGCGGATTTCACCGGGCGCGACGCCATCGGCGGCGGCGCGGTAGGGAACGACGATGTACTGGACGAGATGGGCAGCTTCTGACACAGGGTTCTCCTGGACGACAGTTTTTTGGGCGAGCGAAATGTATCACGTTGTACTGTGTTTTTGTACAGTATTGTTTGACCGCGCGCCAACAATTTTCAGGCGGCCTGGGAAAACCCCTAGCGCGCACTCGTTGCCCGATTTTCAGCTGGCCTCTATTATTTTCGAAAATATTCGAACTTTTATAAAAAGAGGCAAGGGATGGAAGCGAACCGCTATGACGCGTACCGCGAGGACACCATAGGCCGCGCCAATGTGGCCGACTCGCCCGAGCTGATCGCCTATTACCAGGAGCTGGCCCGCCTGGAGACGGGCGCCCTGTGGACGGTGGCGAACAAGATCGAACCGTGGGCGCCGCGGTCTGCCTCGGTGCCGGTGGTGTGGCGCTACCAGGACCTGCGCGGCCACGTGCTGCGTTCGTCCGAGCTGGTTTCGCCCGAAGAGGCGGGCCGGCGCGTGATCTACCTGAACAACCCGGGCCGGCGCGACGTGGCCGCCGCCGTGGGCTGGCTGTACTCGGGCCTGCAGGTCATGAAGCCGGGCGAACTGGCTTCCGCCCACAAGCATTCGCATTCGGCGCTGCGCTTCATCATGGAAGGGCGGGGCGCCTTCACGGTGGTCGACGGCCACAAGATGACGCTGGGCGCGAACGATTTCGTGCTGACGCCCAACGGCACCTGGCACGAGCATGGCGTGGCCGAAGACGGCACCACCTGCATCTGGCAGGACGGCCTGGACATCCCGCTGGTCAACGCCATGGAAGCCGGCTTCTATGCCGTGCATCCCGACTTGAACCAGACCGTGACCTATCCGGTCGACGACACCAGCGCAGCCTGGGCCAATCCGGCGCTACGGCCCCAGGTGTCCGGTTGGACCAAGCCCTATTCGCCGCTCTTCAAGTACGAATGGGAGCCCACCTACGAGGCGCTGCGCCGCTATGCGCGCACCACTGCGGGCAGCCCCTACGACGGCATCCTGCTCGAATACGTCAACCCGGCCACGGGCGGCCCGGTCATGCCCACCATCGGCGCCAGCATGCAGCTGCTGCGGCCCGGCGAGCACACCAAGGCCCACCGCCATACCGGCAGCTTCATCTACCAGGTGGCCAAGGGCAGCGGCTATTCCATCATCGACGGCAAGCGCTATGACTGGACCGAGCGCGATATCTTCTGCGTGCCCTCGTGGGCCATCCATGAACACGTCAATCTTTCATCGAACGACGACGCCTGCCTGTTCAGCTTCAACGACCTGCCCGTGATGCGCGCGCTGGCGCTTTACCGCGAAGAAGCGGTCAAGGAAAACGACGGCCATCAAGTGCTGATCTAGCGCCGCCCGTTCCCTCCCGAATTTTCATCCGCCGCGCGGGCTTGGCCCGCGCGCTTGACTCAACTCGTCCTGAATCAATGGAGTTCTTATGCGCTTGGTAACTTTTCGCGCTCACCCCACCGCCGCTGCCCGCCTGGGCGCGCTGGCCGAAGGCTATGTGATCGACTTGGCCCTGCTGGGGCGCGCCGGCGGCGTGGACCTGCCTGACGACATGCTGGCTTTCATCGACCTCGGTCCCGTGGCGGTGGCGCAGGCCAGCAAGCTGATGGAGGCCTATCGCGGCAACTGGCCCGTGGGCAGCGCGCTGCCGCAGGAGAACGTCAAGCTGCTGGCGCCGATTCCGCGTCCGCGCAAGAACATCTTCGGCATCGGCCTGAACTACGTGGAGCACGTGGAGGAATCCAGCCGCACGCTGGATACCTCGGCCGACCTGCCCAAGCAGCCGGTGATCTTCTCCAAGCCGCCCACCACGGTCATCGGCCCGGGCGACGCCATCGAGCACAACGCCAAGATCACGCAGCAGCTGGATTGGGAAGTGGAGCTGGCCGTGATCATGGGCCGCCGCGCTTCGCGCGTGGCCGAGGCCGATGCGCTGTCGTACGTGTTCGGCTACAGCGTGATGCTGGACATGAGCGCGCGCGATTGCCGCCGCGCCGGCCAGTGGATCTATTCCAAGGGCATGGACACCTACGCGCCCTTCGGCCCGTGCATCGTGACCGCCGACGAGATCCCGGATCCGCAGGTGCTGGACCTGTGGCTCACGGTCAACGGCGAGAAGAAGCAGGGCTCCAACACGCGGCACATGCTGTTCAAGGTGCCGTTCCTGATCTCGGATATCAGTGCGGGCATCACGCTGGAACCGGGCGACATCATCGCCACCGGTACGCCGGAAGGCGTGGGCGCGGGACGCAAGCCCCAGGAATGGTTGTGGCCGGGCGACGTGGTGGTGGCCTGCGTGGAAGGCATCGGCACGCTGCGCCATCCGGTGGTGGCGGTCTAAAACGCCCGGCCGCCGACGCGGGCGGCGGGCAACGCAGTCTCCAAGGGGAAAAACATGATCAAGAAACAGATACTGGGCGGCGCGTTGTCCGTCGCGCTGGGCGCAGCGGCGTCCATGGGAGCGGCCCATGCCGCGGAACCGGTCAAGATCGGCTTCATCGCCACCTTGTCCACGCCGGCGGGCTACATCGGCGAAGACGAGCGCGATGCGTTCAACCTGGCCATCAAGCAGGGCGGCGGCAAGCTGGGCGGCGTGCCCGTGCAACTGGTGATCGAGGACGACGGCCTGAAGCCCGCCAACGCCAAGCAGGCGGCCGACCGCCTGCTGCAATCGGGCGTCAAGCTCTATACCGGCGTGAACTTCTCCAACGTGCTGGCGGCGGTCGTGCCCAGCGTGGTGAAGTCGGGCGCGTTCTACGTCAGCCTGAATCCCGGCCCGTCGAACTTCGCGGGCGAAAAGTGCGATCCCAATTACTTCGTGGCGTCCTACCAGAACGACGCCTTCCACACGGCCGGCGGCGTGGCGGCCAACGAACTGGGCTACAAGAAGGTCGTCCTGCTGGCGCCCAACTACCAGGCGGGCCGCGACGCCATCGAAGGCTTCAAGCGCACCTACAAGGGTGAGGTGGTCGCCGAGATCTACACCAAGCTCGACCAGTCGGACTTCTCGGTGGAGCTGGCGCGCCTGCGTTCGCTGGCGCCCGACGCCATCTATCAGTTCCATCCGGGCGGCACGGGCATCAACTTCGTCAAGCAGTACGCGGCGGCCGGGCTGAACAAGAGCATCCCGATGCTGATGCCCAGCTTCTCGATGGATGCGCGCATGATCCAGGCCACGGGCGACGCCTCGGCCGGCGCCTACATCACCGGCATCTGGTCGCAGGACTTCGACAACGCGCAATCCAAGGCCTTCGTGCAGGCGTTCAAGGACGCCTACGGCCGCGTGCCGACGGACTACGCCATGCAGGCCTACGACACCGCGCAGCTGATCGGCGCGGGCTTGAAGGCCACCGGCGGCGACCTGTCCAAGGCCGCGGACTTCCGCGCCGCGCTGCGCAAGCCTGAGTTCACGTCGCTGCGCGGCAAGTTCAGCATGAACACCAACCAGCATCCGATCCAGGATCTGTACCTGATGCGCATCGAGAAGGATAGCGACGGCAGCCTGTCGCCGAAGCTGGTCCGCAAGCTGGTGTCCGATGACAAGGACGCCTACGCGCAACTCTGCAAGATGCCGTCATGACGCTTCTGTTTGAACAGCTGCTCAACGGGCTGCAGTTCGGCGCCATGCTGTTCATGCTGGCGGCCGGACTGACGCTGATCTTCGGCATCATGGGCGTGGTCAACCTGACGCACGGGTCGTTCTACATGGTGGGGGCGTATTGCGCGGCCTACGCCATCGGCACCACCGGCTCGTTCCTGGCGGGCGTGCTGGCGGCGCTGCTGGGGGCGGGCCTGTATGGCATTTCCGTCGAAGTGGTGGTGATACGCAAGCTGTACAAGCGGGATCACCTCTACCAGGTGCTGGCCACCTTCGGCCTGCTGCTGTTCTCCAACGAAGCGGTCAGCCTGATCTTCGGCCGGCGTCCGCCGCTGGTGGGCATCCCAAGCTTCCTGGAAGGCGCGGTGACGCTGGCGCCGGGGTTCCAGTATCCGCTGATCCGCCTGTCGTTCATCGCCATAGGCGCGCTGGTGGCCGTGGGCCTGTGGTGGCTGGTCAACCGCACGCGCATCGGCATGCTGATCCGCGCGGGCGCCGACGACCGCGAGATGGTCGACGCGTTGGGCATAGACATCCGCAAGCTCTACACGCTGGTGTTTGGCTTGGGCGCCTTGCTTTGCGGCCTGGCCGGCGTGATGGCCGCGCCGCTGCTGGCGGTCGAAATCGGCATGGGCGAGCGCATCCTGATCACCACCTTCGTGGTCATCGTGATCGGCGGCGTGGGATCGGTGCGTGGCGCGTTGGCCGGCGCGCTGTTGGTGGGCATGGTGGACAGCCTGGGGCGTGCCTTCCTGCCCCAGCTGCTGTCGACGATGTTCTCGCCCGCCACCGCGGACCCGCTGGCGGCAGGCATGGCTTCCGCCAGCATCTATGTATTGATGGCGATCGTGCTGATTGCCAAGCCGGGTGGACTGTTCCCGGCGCGAGGATGAAGATGGCATACACACTTACGAACCGCGCCCGCTGGGGCCTGGCGGGTCTGGCGGTGCTGATCCTGCTGCCGGCCGCGGCGCTGGCCTCGGGCTCGCCGTTCCTGATCGGCGTGGTGACGCGCTTTCTGATCTACGGCCTGGCGGCGGTCAGCCTGGACCTGGTGATCGGCTATGGCGCCATGGTCAGTTTCGGCCATGCCATGTTCTTCGGGCTGGGCGGTTATGCGGTCGGCATCATTGCCTTCCATACTTCGGAAGCCGGTCCGATCTTCGGCTGGGCCGGCAGCAACGCCGCGCTGGTGGTGTGGCCGATAGCGCTCATCGTGTGCGCGCTGGCCGGCTGGCTGTTCGGCTATCTGGCGCTGCGCACGCGCGGCGTGCAGTTCATCATGATCACGTTGGCGTTCGGTCAGATGGTGTACTTCGTGCTGGTGTCGTTGCAGTTCTACGGCGGCGACGACGGCCTGATGATTCCGCAGCGCAATGAGCTGCCGGGCATCAATCTGGAAAGCCCCATGGTTTTCTACTACGTGTGCCTGGCGTTGCTGACCTTGTGGACGCTGCTGTGCATCCGCGTCACCAACTCGCGCTTCGGCATGGTGTTGCAGGCACTGCGCCAGAGCGAGCGGCGCGCCATCAACCTGGGCGTGGCGCCTACGCCGTACCGGCTCAGCGCCTTCGTGCTGTCGGCGGTGGGCACGGGGCTGGCCGGCGTGCTGTGGGCCAACTATGCCGGGCTGGTGACGCCCGACATGGCGGCCTGGACCAAGTCCGGGGAACTGATGGCCATCGTCATCCTGGGCGGCGTGGGCACCTTGCTCGGGCCGATCGCGGGTGCGGCGGTGTTCCTGGGGCTGGAGCAGATGCTGTCGTCGCTGACCGAGCACTGGCTGCTGTACATGGGACCGATCCTGGTGCTGGTGGTGTTGTGGGGCCAGAAGGGTCTGTTCGGAAAGCTGCTGGAGACGCGCCATGCCGACTGATGCAAGCGCGAGCCTGTTGCGCCTGACGCAGCTGCGCAAGGCCTTCGATGCGGTGGTGGCAACCAACGGCGTGGACCTCGATGTGCGCGCTGGCGAGATCCACGCCATCATCGGCCCGAACGGCGCGGGCAAGTCGACCCTGATCGCGCAGATCTGCGGCGAGATCCGGCCGGATTCCGGCACCATCCATCTGGACGGACAGGACGTGACCGGGCTGCGCGCCTTCGAGCGTGCGCGCCTGGGGCTGGGCCGCTCGTTCCAGATCACCGAGCTGTGCCAGGAGTACACCGCGCTGGAGAACGTGATCCTGTCGCGCATGCTCAAGGGCGGCCGCGCCTTCCAGGCCTGGTCCAACCCGCGCCATGATGCGGCGTTGAAGACCGAGGCCATGCAGTGGCTGAAGCATGTGGGGCTGGAGGACCGGCGCCACGTGCGTTCGGCGGACCTGGCGCACGGCGAGAAGCGGCAGCTGGAGCTGGCGGTTGCGCTGGCGCGTTCGCCGCGGTTGCTGCTGCTGGACGAACCCATGGCCGGCATGGGGCCCGAGGAATCGGCGCGCATGACGCGGCTCTTGCAAGGCATGAAGGGCGACTACGGCATCCTGCTGGTGGAACACGACATGGACGCGGTCTTCGCGCTGGCCGACCGCATCAGCGTGCTGGTCTATGGCCGCGTGGTGTTCAGCGGTTCGCCCGAGGAGGTGCGCCGCCATCCGGAGGTGCGCGCGGCGTATCTGGGAGAAGAACATGTTGAAGGTTGAAGGGCTGACTGGCGGCTACGGTTCCAGCAAGGTCCTGTTCGGCATGTCGTTCGAGGCCAGCGAAGGCGAGGTGATCTCGCTGATCGGGCGCAACGGCATGGGCAAGACCACCACGATCAAGACCCTGATGGGCATGCTGCCCGCCACCGGCGGCGCGGTGCAGTTCCGCGGCCAGACGCTGGGCCGTTCCGCGCCCAGCAGCGTGGCGCGCCTGGGGGTGGGGCTGGTGCCGGAGGGCCGGCGCGTGTTCGGTTCACTGACGGTGCAGGAAAATCTGGTGGCGACCTCGCGCGCCGCGCCGGGCGGATGGGACCTGGAGCGCGTCTACACGCTGTTCCCGCGCTTGAAAGAGCGCCGCGGGCAGTCATCGCGCACGCTATCGGGCGGTGAACAGCAGATGCTGGTGGTGGGGCGCGCGCTCATGACCAACCCCAAGCTCCTGATCCTGGACGAAGCCACCGAGGGGCTGGCGCCGCTGATCCGCCAGGAGATCTGGCGCTGCCTGCGGGCGCTGAAGGCCGAAGGCCAGACCATCCTGGTGATCGACAAAAACCTGCCCGAGATGGCGACGCTGGTCGACCGCCATTACATCGTGGACAAGGGCCGGGTAGCCTGGTCGGGGCGGCCCGCCGAGCTGTCCGCCCAGCCCGAGCTGGCGCAGCGTTACCTGGGTATTTGAGCAGGCCGCGCGGCCCTGGGGCGCGGGTAGAATGGGCCGCGCGCGGATACGCGCCCCGGCTGCAGACATCTGGAGACCATCTTGAAGCCTAGAATCAAAGCTTCCCGCCAGGACGATCCCGGATCGGACGGGAGCGCCGGCGTGGAGGAGATCACGCTGTCCGAGCAGGTCTACCGCCTGCTGCGGCGCGACATCATGCGCGGCGCCTTCGCGCCGGGCCAGTCCTTGCGGCTGGAACTGCTGAAGCAGCGCTACGGCAGCAGCTTCTCTCCCATCCGCGAAGCCCTCAACCGTCTGCGCAGCGAGCGCATGGTCATCAGCACCACGTCGCGCGGCTTCAGCATCGCGCCCTTGTCGGTCGAGGAAATGTGGGACGCCTGTGAAACCCGCATACTGATCGATTGCGACGCGCTGCGCCGCTCGCTGGCCAATGCCGACGACGCCTGGGAAACGCGCCTGGTCGGCGCGTACCATGCGTTGACGCTGGCCGCGCAGCGGGCCGAGGCCGCCGCCGAATCTTCGGAAGAACTGGACGAACTGCTGGAGGCGCGCCACCTGGAATTCCACCACGCGCTGATCGGCGCCTGCCGCTCCCATTGGCTGCTGGACCTGTCCACGCAGCTCTACGCGCAGACCGAGCGCTACCGCCGTCCGGCGCGCGCCGGTGCGACCGCCTACGGGCCGGAGCGCAACGTCGACGACGAACATCGCCAGCTGCTGGACGCCGCCGTTGCGCGCGACGTGGAAGGCTCGGTCGCCATGCTGGCCGCGCACTACCGCAAGACCGCGCAGTTCATCGAACGCATCATTTCCCAGCCCCAATCGCAGCCCACATCGCAGGCCAGGCATGCATAACACCGACATCGATCTCTTCTTTCCCACCATCGCCGAGCGCGAGGTGCAATACAACGCGCGCGAATCGGTGCCGGATTTCGACGCCTGCGTGCGCCGGTATGCCGAGTCCTCGGCGCGGGTGCGCACGCGCCGCCCCGGCGTGCTGGACCTGCGCTACGGCATGGGCCAGGACGAGCGGCTGGACCTGTTCCTGCCCGCCGCCTCGCAGGCGCCGGCGCCGCTGTTCGTGTTCATCCATGGCGGCTATTGGCGCGCGCAGCGCAAGGAAGACGCTCCGGTAATGGCCGAGGCCTTCAACGCCGCGGGCGCCGCGGTGGCTACCCTGGAATACACGTTGGTGCCCGAGGCCACCTTGGGCGAAGTGGTGCGCGAGGTGCGTTCCGCCGTGGCCTGGCTGTATCGCAACGTGGCGGCCTATGGCGTGGATCCCGAGAGGATCTACGTCAGCGGCAGCTCGGCGGGCGGCCATCTGGCCGGCATGCTGGTCGCGCCGGCGTGGCAGGCGCGCTACGGCGTGCCGGACGACGTGATCAAGGGCACGCTGGCGTTGAGCGGGCTGTTCGACCTGCGTCCGCTGTGCGACGTCCTGCCCAACACCTGGCTGCAGCTCACGCCCGAGCAAGCCGCGCATCAAAGCCCGATCTTCCATCTGCCGGAACGCGCAGGCCCGATGCTGCTGGCCGTGGGCGGGTTGGAGACCCAGGGCTTCAAGAACCAGACGGCGGCATACGAAGCAGCCTGGAATGCCGCAGGGCTGGCTTCCACCCGCATCCCGACGCCGCACTGCAACCATTTCGACCTGGTCAATGAGCTGGAAGATCTGGACAGCGATCTGACCCGCGCCACCCTGGCAATGATGGGGCTGGGCGCCAAGTGAAGGGCCGGCCGATGGCGTAAGCTTGACGCCCATGGCCGACCTGAAACTCCTTGAAGATCTGATTGCCCTGGCGCAGACCGGCAGCTTCGTGCGTGCGGCCGAGCTGCGCCACGTCACCCATCCTGCGTTCGGCCGGCGCATCCGCGCGCTGGAGGCCTGGGCCGGCGCGCCATTGATCGAACGTCAGCGCCTGCCCGTGGTCCTGACCGCCGAAGGCGAGGCCTTGCTCAAGACTGCGACGCAGGTGGTGGAGCAGATGGCGCAGGTGCGTCATCGCATCCGCAGTTTCGGCGCAGGCGGCGAGGCGGTGCTGCGCATCGCCACCGGCCGCAGCCTGGCCCGGACGCTGGTGGCCGACTGGATTGCGCGCCTGCGCCACCGCACGCCCAAGGTGTTGACCGAGGGCACGCAGGTCGAGCTGTCCACCGGCATGATGCAGGACATGGCGGCCCGGCTGGAGCAAGGCCGGGTGGACCTGTTGTGCTGCTATGAGCATCCGGCTCTGTCCGTGCAGCTGAGCCCAGGACGCTACCGCTACATGACCTTGGGCACCGACAAGCTCGTGCCCGTCAGTCAGGCGGATTCACGCGGCCGGCCCCGTTACGTGCTGCAGGAAGGCGGTCCGTCCGTGCCCTTGATCACCTATGCGGGCGGCCTGGCCATGGAGCGCATCGTGGGAGACCGCCTGGAGGCCACGCCCTACGCCCTGGCGCCATTTCTGCGCAGCGATTCGCTGGACGCGGCGCATGGCGCGGTCGCCAAGGGCCTGGGCGTGGCCTGGCTGCCCTGGTCCATGGTGGCGGCGGATTGCCGCCGCGGCGCGCTGGCCGCCCTGGGCGGCCGCAGCGAGGAAATCTCGTTCGAGGTGCGGCTGTACCGGTCGCGGGCGCGCCTGGCTGACCTGGCCGAAGCGGCCTGGGAAGCCACGGCCAGCCGCAAGGCCTGAAATCCGCTGGTCGCGCGCCAGGCGTGTGCCGAATCCGCACGGCAATGTGTCGATTCGGCACGAAATATCCCTGGTGTACGCCCGAGAATAGCTCCCGAAACATCAAATGAGACGGCGCCGCCGTCCGCCTCAGCACCCCAGGGAGAAAACATGAAATCCGTCCTGCATCCGTTGCGCGGCGCGCTAGCCGCTATCTGTGCCGTCTCTGCGCTGGCCGCGGCGTCTTCCGCCCACGCCGAGTATCCCGAACGCGCCATCTCGCTGGTGGTCGGCTACCCGGCGGGCGGCAGCGTGGACCTGACCGCGCGCCTGTTCGGCGAAGAGCTGGCCAAGCGCCTGGGCCAGAGCGTGGTGGTCGAGAACGTGGGCGGCGCCGGCGGCACCATCGGCGCGCAGCGCGTGGCGCGCGCCGCGCCCGACGGCTACACGCTGCTGCTGGGCTCCACCAATGAAATGGTCATCGCCAGCATGATCAACAATGCGGTCAAGTACGACAGCGTGAAGGACTTTTCGCCGTTGGGCGTGATTGCCTCGCAACCCATGCTGCTGGCCGCCAGCAAGAATTCGGGCGTGAAGACCGCCGCCGAGTATCTGCAGAAGCTGCGCGCCGCCGCGCCCGGCAGCTTCAACTACGGTTCTTCCGGCGTGGGCACGACCCTGCACCTGGCCGGCGAGATGATCAACCAGTCGACCGGCACGCGCGCCGAGCACGTGCCGTACCGCGGCGTGGCGCCGCTGGTGACGGACCTGATGAGCGGCCAGCTGGACTACGGCATGCTGGTGCTGTCCTCGGGCCTGCCGCAAGTGCGCGCCGACAAGATCGTGGCGCTGGGCGTGACCGAGAAGAAGCGTTCGCCGGTGGCGCCGGACCTGCCTGCCTTGGCTGAAACCCCGGGGTTCGAATCCGTGGACATCAGCGTCTGGTTCGCGCTCTATGGCCCGGCCGGCCTGCCGGAGCCGGTGGCGGCCAAGCTGCGCAGCGCGCTGGCCGAGACGCTGAAGTCGGAGCAGTTCCGCGCCAAGATGCAGGAAGCCGGCGGCGTGCTGTCGCAACCGGGCCTGGACCCGGCGGCCTATCAGGCCGAGGAAACCAGGAAGTACGGCGCGCTGGTCAAGGCCGCCAAGATCGAAGCCCAGTGATTCGAAACCGGATCATCGCAACACCCTAGCACCGCAGCGGACGACATCCATGGAATTCAAGCTTCCCGTACCCGACCTGAGCGCCGAGCGCGCCGGCAATACCGGCACCCCTGGCGTGTGGCATTTCGATTCAGGCCTGCCGGGGCGCGCGTTGATGCTGTCCGCGCTGGTGCACGGCAACGAGCTGTGCGGCGCCTGGGCCTTGAAGGACCTGCTGGCGGCGGGCCTGCGGCCGCGCCGCGGCAGCCTGACGCTGGCGTTCTGCAATCTCGATGCGTTCGACCGTTTCGACCATGCCAACCACGATGCGTCGCGCTTCGTCGCCGAGGACATGAACCGCGTCTGGAGCGCCGAGCGCCTGGACAACCCCACGACGCCGGACCGCCGGCGCGGCGCCGAACTGCGTCCCTGGGTGGAGCGCGCGGATTGGCTGCTGGACCTGCACTCCATGCATGAACCGGGCGCGCCTTTGCTGCTGACCGGCGTTCTGCCGCGCAACATCGCGCTGGCGCGCAGGCTGAAGGCGCCGCAGCACGTGATCGTGGACGCGGGCCACAAGGACGGCGTGCGCATGCGCGACTTCGGCCAGTTCGGCGATCCGGCCCGCGAAGACGCCTGCGCCTTGCTGATCGAATGCGGTTTCCATGGCGAGCTGGCTGCGCGCGACGTGGCGCGCGACATGGTGGCGCGCATGTTGCTGGAATCGGGCGTGGCGGATGCGGCGGACGTGCCGGCGGGCTGGCTGTTGCCGGATGCCGAAAACCAGCGCGTGCTGGAAGTGACGGACGCGGTGGTCGCGCCGTCCATGGACCTGCGCTTCTCGCAGCCCTGGACGGGCCTGGAGACGTTCGAGCGGGCCGGCTCGACGATAGGCTGGGCCGACGGCCAGCCCATCGTGACGCCGTACGATCAATGCACGCTGGTCATGCCGTCGTTGCGGCAGCTGAAGCCGGGCGTAACGGTGCTGCGGCTGGCACGCGATTACGCGGGATAGAGCGCCGCAGCGCGTCTTACTTCTGAGGCGTAAACCGCAGTTCGTCCAGTTGATAGCCCTGGGCCTTGGCCGCATCCAGGGCCTTGTCCAGTTCTTCCTTGGGCAGCTGCGGCGAGCGCGACAGGATCCACAGGTATTTCCGGTCCGGGGTCCCGACCACCGACCAGCGGTATTCGGGGTCCAGGCCGATGACCCAGTAATCGCCCTTGAACGGCTTGAAGAACGAGACTTCCAGCTTGGCGTTGTTGCTGCCTTCCACCACGTTGGCGGTGCCCGAGGCGGAATCGATGTCGCCATCCTTGGTGCGGCAGCGGTTGTTCACGCCGACCGTGCCGTCGGGATGCGCGGTGTATTCAGCGGTGGTGTCTCCCACGCAGTCGCGCTGGAAGAACATGGGGAAATTCGCGATCTCGTACCACATGCCTGCGTAACGCTTCAGGTCCACCGATTCCACGGTTTGCATGGGCGGCGGTGCGGCATGGACTACCCCCGCCACGCTGGTGGCCAAGGCCAACAGGAATGTTGCGGTGCGGCGCATGGGGAAAACCTCCTGGTGTGACAGAGCGGTCCGCGCCGGCCGGCAGGCGGTCGGCGCGGATCAAAACCCTAACGATACGCCTTATTTGCGCGGGGCCTTCAGCGCGGCGTGGTAGCGGGCCACATAGGTATCGAAATCCTCGGTGTCCGATTGCTCCAGGCGCAGCTGTTCCGCCGTGGATTGCGCGGCGGCCTGTGCATAGGCTGCCGCCAGGTCGGCGGGCAAGGCCTGGGCGCGCAGCGCGTCGGCATGCTTGCGGCTGAGGTCCAGCGAATAGTCATGGAACGACAGGCCGCTGTCGGTCAGCGAAGCCAGCAGGCGCGCCGACGGCGTGGAGTCGGGCTGGTCGAGCTTGGCGCGCTGGGCCGCCAGGGCCTCGGCATAGGCGCTGCCGCCCAGGGCGGAGTCGAACAGCGCGGCGTATGGCGCGATCTGGTCCAGCAGTTCGTGGCCCCATTGCGCCAGGCCGATGGGCTGGCCTTCGCGGTCCAGCGTCAGGCCGGGCTTGCGGCCTTCCTTGACGACGGTCGAGAAGTTGTCGGCGCTGCGCTGACAGTAGCCGTTGGCGGGGAAGAAGGGGCTGTCGGACGCGGTGCAGAACAGCAGGAAGGCGTCGACGAAGCGGCTGGTGCTGGCGTCGATGCCGACCGGCGAGTTCGGGTCGATATCCAGGCAGCGTACTTCGACGTACTGCACGCCGCGTTCGGCCAGCGCCGTGATCGGGCGTTCGCAGCGGCCGGTGGCGCGCTTGGGGCGGATGCTCGAGTAGTACTCGTTTTCGATCTGCAGCACGTTGGTGTTGAGCTGGATCCATTCGCCGTCGCGGTGGGTGCCGATCTTCTGGTAGTCGGGCCAGGGCTGGGTAACGGCGTCGTACAAGCGGCCCAGGAACGTGTCCAGGTCGTTGTAGCAGAGCTTGAGCTGCGACTGCGCCTTGTTCTGGTAGCCCAGGTCGCTCATGCGCAGGCTGGTGGCATAGGGCAGGTACAGCGTGCTGTCATCCAGCTTTTTCAGCGGATGTTCGCGCCCGCGCAGGAAGTCGCTGGACAAGGCCGGGGCGGCGCCGAACAGGTACATCAGCAGCCAGGAATAGCGCGTGAAATTGCGGATCAGGCCGATGTAGCCGCGCGAACGCCGGTCCTGGGGGCTACCGGGCTGCGTGTCCAGCACGGACCACAGGTCTTCGGCCAGCGAGAAGTTGTAGTGCACGCCGGCGATGCATTGCATGGTCTTGCCGTAGCGCACGGCCAGGCCGCGGCGGTACACGTGCTTGAGCATGCCGGTGTTGGACTTGCCGTACCAGGCGATGGGGATGTCCGCTTCGGGCGGCAGCGTGGCGGGCATGGACTGGTTCCAGATCAGTTCATGGTCCAGCACGCTGTAGACGTGGCGATGGGTGTTGGTCAGTTCGGCTAGTAGCGCGTCGACGTCCTTGTGCGTGCCCGTGATGAGTTCGAGCAGGGATTCGGAGTAGTCGGTGGTGACGTGTTCGTTGGTCAGCGCGGATCCCAGGCCGGCGGGGTGCGGCTTGCGGGACAGGACACCTTGTTCGTCCACGCGCAGGCCTTCCTTTTCGATGCCCCGCAGGGTCTGGGTCAGCAGCGATCGGTTGGCCTCCAGGCGGGAGAGGCGGTTGGCGGCAGTATCAGTCACGGGTTCTTCTCGTTTGGGTCTGTCGCCGGATTTTACGGGGTGCCGGCCTCCTGTGCCGAGGGAGTCAATACTGGGGACAGGGACAATGCCTGGGCGGTGCGCGCCAGCCACTCGTCCAGGTCGGCGTAGACCGGGTCGGCGATGGGGGCGGTTTCATTGAAAATCTCGTGCCAGGCGGTGTCGTACCAGCGCAGGGTCAGCAGTTCGGCGGGGGCGCGCTGGGCGAACTGCCGGCTGCCTTCGGCAGCGACGATGGAGTCGTCGCCCGCCACCATCAGCAGGGTGCGGCAGGCCAGCAGCGGGGCTTCTCGCAGGGACTCGCGGCCGCCTTCGTCCACGAAGCGCGCCAGGCGTCCCGTCATTTGGCGCCGCACCAGCGGATCGCTACGGTAGGCCTTGACCACGGCCGGGTCGTGGGAAATGCGGGCGGGCGCCAGGCCATGGGGCACGCGCAGGTCGGGCGCA
Organism: Achromobacter sp. GD03932; assembly: GCF_029839485.1. Classification (NCBI taxonomy): domain Bacteria; kingdom Pseudomonadati; phylum Pseudomonadota; class Betaproteobacteria; order Burkholderiales; family Alcaligenaceae; genus Achromobacter; species Achromobacter sp. GD03932. The sequence goes on along the minus strand of NZ_JAOCAT010000008.1, from coordinate 81,442 downwards.
TGCAGCGACATCCAGGTCAAGGTGCGCCGCACCCACGGCGGTACATGCACCACGAAGGGCGGGGAACTGAGCGCCAGGCCGTCGATCTCGGCCAGGCGGCGCAGGGCGATCCGTACCGCGACCAGGGCGCCCAGGCTGTGGCCCAGCAGGATGGGCGGGCGTCCGTGCGCCGCGGTCCAGGCCCGCAGGCGATCGACCGCATCGACGACCAGATCGTCTTCGCGGCTCAGGGTCGCGGGCCGGCCGCCGGAGCGGCCATGGCCGCGGTGGTCGTGGGCGCCCACCGTCCAGCCGCGCGCGGTCAGCCAGCGCGCCAGGCGGTCATAGCGCCCGGCATGCTCGCTAAGTCCGTGCAGCAGGTAGATACTGGGGGTGCCCAGGCCGGCGATCGGCGGGGGCACATTGGGCGCGGCTGGCCACACATAGTTGGCCAGTGGCGTGCCGTCGGGCGCGGGGGTCATCGAAATCGGCGACAATTTCTGGCTTCCTCGAAATGAATAGACAGTCCAGGTCCTCGGGTAATGACGATTTCATCGCTGTTTCGTTTCATGTTCAAGAAAGCCGGCGCGATTGTCGCGCTGGCCCTGCTGATCACGGCCTGCTCGCCCAGTTACAACTGGCGCGAAGTCGACGTGGCCGACGGCCACGCGCGCGCGGCGTTTCCGGACCGGGTCACGACCGATACCCGCGACCTGAAGCTGGATACCCATACCCTGCGTTTTACCCTGGCCAGCGCGACCGTGGGCGAGGCGGTCTTTGCGGTGGGGTCGGCGCCGCTGCCGCCCGACATCGCGAAGGATCCGGCCGCCAGGCAGGCGCTGGGCATGGCGCTGATGCATTCGCTCTACGCCAACATGCAGTCGCCGCCGCCCAACGAATGGCCTGCCTATGGGCAGGACATCGAAGTCCAGGGCAAGGCCATGGGCAAGCCGGGCTGGCTGCGCGCCAGGGTCTGGGTGACCGACACCATGTTGATCGAGGCCGTGGCAGCCGGCACCGTGGAAAGCCTGCCGGCCGAGCGGGCGCATGAATTCCTGCGTTCCGTCGTCATCAAGCCGTGACGGGCGCGATCAGGCCCAGTCTCAATGCCGCGACCACCGCGGCGCGCCGGCCGCGCACGCCGAGCTTTTCGCAGGCGTTGCACAGATGGAAATTCACGGTGCTTTCACTGACGCCCAGGATGCGGGCGGTTTCCCAGCTGGTCTTGCCCATGGCGGCCCAGTGCAGGCAACTGGCCTGGCGTTCCGACAGGGGTTTGATGGGCCGGGCCGGACTTGGCCCTGCATCCACGGTTGAATTTGCGGCCGGGTTCGTGGCCGCGTTTTTGGCCGCGTTTGTGGCGAGATGCGGGGACGTGGCGGAAAGGGCGGTGGCTGGCATGGCGGTGGGGGGCAAAAGCCTGGCGATTGACGAGTTGCCCCATGCTGCCGCCCCGGCAGGCCGTCCGGCAAGCGATGATGCCTTCACGCATCAAACCTCTTATCTCTAACGGAATAAGCGCATGTCCGCCGTCGTGCAGTTCTACTTTTCATCGATCGTGCTGATGCTGCCTTTGCTCTTCTGCGCAGGCATAGGGGTGTACTGGGGCAAGCGGGACCTGCCGTTCGGCGGCTCCTTCATCACCATGCTGGTGACCTCGGTGACCACGCCCGCCCTGGTGTTCCACACATTCGTCACCACCCACCTGGACGACCGCGCGCTGGCCGACGTGGCGGTGGCGACGCTGCTGGCGCTGCTGCTGTGCGCCTTGGTGTGCGCGCTGCTGCTCAAGGCATGGAAGCTGCCGGTGCGCACGCTGTTGCCCACGGCCTTCCTGCCCAATGCCGGCAACCTTGGCTTGCCGATTTCGCAGATGGCTTTTGGCGACGCCGGCCTGTCGGTGGCGGTCGCGTTCTTCGCCGTCAGTTCCTTTGTCATGCATACCATTGCGGTGCGCCTGTTGCCGGGCGTGAACACCAAGGGCAGCTGGAAGAGTCCGATTTTGCTGGCCTCCCTGGTCGCCGTGGCCCTGCGCCTCATGCACGTGCCGGTGCCCGCATGGCTGATCGAGACCTCGCGCATGCTGGGCGCGGTGACCGTGCCGCTGATGCTGCTGAGCCTGGGCCACGCGCTGGCCTTGATCCCGTCCAACGGCCTGCGCGACGGCGCCAAGGTCGCCGCCATCCGCCTGGCCGTGGGCCTGGGAGCGGGGCTGGCGGTGGTGTGGGCGCTGGATCTGGAGCCGGTGCTGGCCGGGGCGCTGAGCCTGCAGATGGCCATGCCTTGCGCGGTGGTGAGCTACATGTACGTCAAGCGCTATACGACGCAGGGCGATACCGCGGCGGGCGCGGTGCTGGTGTCGACCGTGGCGTTCCTGCTGCTGGCGCCGGTGATACTTTGGTTCAGCCGCGGGGCTTGAGCCCGGCAATTGTCGCGACGCTGTCGCGACAATTGCGATGGCCGCAAGTCCAGACGCTTGCGTGCTTCGTACCCGGCGCCCGCTGAGCTTGAGTTACGCCGCGCCCGACATCGCGCGCAACTGCGCCATCAACGCATCGGGAATCTCCACGCCGTGCTTGAGCGCTTCGTCGCGCAGTTTGCGGCGGCGGTCGCCCGGCAGGCGTACGCCTTCGTCTTCCAGCATGGCATCAACCAGGACTTCGACGCGGTCCAGATAGGCGTTGTTGCCCGCCAGGGCGCCTGGGTCGACCGCCATGAAGGCCTGACCCAGCCGCGCCGGGCCGCCTTCGTCGACGAAGAACGATTCGGTTTCGAAGCCGAAGTGCGAACCGGTCAGTGCGCAAGCCAGCAGTTCGACGATCAGCGCCAGCATTGCGCCCTTGACGCCGCCCGCGGGCAGCATGCTGCCCGCCAGGCCGGCCTTGGGGTCGGTGGTGGGCTGGCCGTCGGCGTCCAGCGCCCAGCCCAGGGGGATGGGCTGGTTGTCGCGGGCCGCGATCATGAGCTTGCCGCGCGCGACCTGCGACAGCGACAGGTCGATCACCAGCCGGGCGCCGCCGCGCCGTGGAAAGACGGCGGCGATGGGGTTGGTGCCGAAGAGCGGGCGCTTGCCGCCCCAGGCGGGCATGGCGGCGGGCGAGTTGCTCAGCGCCAGCCCCACCAGCCCGAGGTCGGCCAGGGCTTCGAGGTGGTAGCCGGCTTCGCCGAAGTGGTGGCTGTTGGCCACGCCGATGAAGGCCACGCCATGCTCGCGGGCGCGCAGGCCGGCCTGTTCGATCGCCATGGCGCAGGCGGGAAAGGCCAGCCCGGAGCCGGCATCGATCAGCGCGGCGCCGCCGCGCTCATGCACGATGCGCGGCACCGCCGTACCGATGGCGCGGCCGGCGCGCAGGTGCCCGGCATAGAAAGGCACGCGCGACAGGCCATGGGAGCTGAGCCCCTGGCTTTCGGCGAAGACCAGCGCGCGCGCCGTGGTGTCGGCCATGGCCGGGTTGGCGCCCGCGGCGGCCAGGCCTGCCGCTGCCAGATGTTGCAATTCGTCCAGATAGATGTGAGCCATATCCTTCTCTTCATGGGCTTGCGCCGGGCCGTGTGGCTTCATCGGTCGCCGCCCGTAAGCGCCATTGTCACCCCGGCGGCCACCATGTCGGAAACGCGGGTGTTGGCTTCTTGCGTCAGGCCGGCGATATGCGGCGTCAGGATCAGGTTGGGCGCGCCCGCCAGCGGGCTGCCGGCGGGCAGGGGTTCAGCTTCGAACACGTCGAGCGCCGCGCCGCGCAGATGGCCCGTGCGCAGCGCATCCGCCAGCGCGGCTTCGTCCACGATGCCGCCGCGCGAGGTGTTGATCAGCACGGCGCCCGGTCGCATGTGCGCGATGCGGCCGGCATCCATCAGCCGCCGCGTGCCGGGCGTGAGCGGCAGGTGCAGCGTGACGGCATCAGCCTGGGCCAGCAGCTCGTCCAGCGTCATGGGGGCGACGCCGGTTTCCCGCCAGGCGGGATGGTCCGGCGGCAGCGCCGCGTCGCAGCCCGCCACGCGCATGCCCAGCGCCTGCGCCAGGCTTGCGGTCAGCCGGCCGATGCCGCCGAAGCCCACGATGCCCAGCATGCGGCCGTGCGCTTCCAGTCCCTGCGAAAGCGCGTTGCGCGGCCATGCGCCCGCCGCGACCTCGGCCGTCGACGCATAGGCGCCGCGCAGCAGCATCAGCATGGCGCCCACGACGTACTCGGCGACGGCGCGCGCATTGGCGCCGGTGGCCGGTATGACCGCGATGTTGCGCGCGGCGCAGGCGTCCAGGTCGATGTTGTCCAGCCCCACGCCCAGGCGGCCGACGGCCCGCAGCCGCGGGGCCGCCTGCAGCAGGGCGGCGTTCACCTGGCTGCGGTTGCGCACGATGAGCGCGTCGGCCTCGGCCGCCGCGGCCAGCAAGGCCTCGCGCTGCTCCACCAGTTCAGGCTCGTACCGCACCTTGAAGCGCCGGCGCAGCGCGTCGACCGCGGGCGCGTCCATGAACTCGGAAATGAGGATATGCATCGGTGGGGACTCCACGGTGGTCAGGCGATCTGGATGTTGGCGTCGCGGATGATCTTGGCCCAGCGCTCCACCTCGGACTTCAGGTAGGCGCCGAACTCCGCGGGGCCGCGCGGCTGCGGCACGAAGCCCAGCTGCAGCAGCGCCTGCTTCATGGCGGGCTGCGAAACCTGGCGCACGATGGCGTCGCCGATGCGCTGCACCAGCTCGGGCGGCGTGCCCGCAGGCGCCAGCACGCCGGTGAAGTTTTCGACGATCAGGTCGGGCAGGCCAGCCTCCTTCACGGTGGGCACGTCGGGCAGGTCCGCGCTGCGTTCGCGGGTGGTGATGGCCAGCGCCCGCAAGGAGCCGTTCTTCACGTGCGAGAGCGATTCCGGGTAGTTGGAGAACACCACGTCCAGGTGGCCGCCTATCAGGTCGGTGAGGGAGGGCGCACCGCCCTTGTAGGGGATGTGCATCATCGGCACGCCGGTGAGCTTCTGGTACAGCGCCAGGGTCAGGTGCGGCGGCGTGCCGTTGCCGCTGGACCCGGCAGAAAGCGACTTCGAGCGGGCGGCCTTGGCCAGGTCGGCCATGCTCTTGATGTCGCTCTTGGCGTTGACCACCACCATGATGGGCGAAGATGCCAGGCCCGCCAGCGGCGTGAGGTCGCGCGTCAGGTCGTAGCCCGCCTTGCCGGCGAAGAGCGTGGCGTTGGCCGCATGCGACAGCGTGATCGCCAGCCAGGTGTAGCCGTCCGGGGCGGCGTGGGAAACGTGCGCCGCGCCGATGTTGGCGCTGCCGCCGGGCTTGTTTTCCACCACCACGTTCCAGCGCTCGGCGTCGCTCAGGGCTTTGCCGACCTGGCGCGCGGCCACGTCGGTCAGGCCGCCGGGCGGGAACGGCACCACATAGTTGATGGGCCGTTCGGGCCAGGCTTTCTGCGCCAACGCGCGCTGCCACGGCGCCACGGCACAGAGGCCGGCGGCGCCCAGGGCGGCAAGCAGGCGCCGGCGTTGCGCGGCGTCGGGATGGTGATCGTGTTCGCTGTTCATCTGTCTTCCTCCTTGGGGGACGCCCGGGTAGGAATGCAACCGCCTGTGCTGCCGCGGCGGATGTCGCCCGGGTCTGCTGGTGTGGTTCTGAGACGATGCTGCGGGGAAATGCTGGCGGCAGGACGGCGTGTCCGCAATCCTGCTTGCGGACACGCCGTTGCCGGGGACGACAGGCGCGGTCAGGCGCTTTCGAAGATGCGGGTCAGGACGAATTCGCGGTGGCCCAGCGCTTCGGCCGCGGTCCAGCGGCCGTTGGCGGTGGCCAGCATGCATTCCAGCAGCTTGTCGCCGGCCTGGTTCAGGTCGATGTCACGCTGCAGCAGGCCGCTGGTGTCCACGTCGATGTGTTCGGACATGGTGCGCACCGTGCGCGGATTGGCGCAGATCTTGATGACCGGCAGTATCGGGTTGCCGATGACGTTGCCCTGGCCGGTGGGGAAGAAGTGCACCGCATAACCCGAGGCTGCGCACAAGGTCACCATTTCGGCCGCGGCGGAGGACGAGTCCATGAACCACAGACCTGGGCCGTCGGGGATCTCGGCCTTGTCGATCACGCCGTCCACGCGGCATTGCTTGCCGATCTTCTGGATGTTGCCCAGCGCCTTTTCCTCGATAGTGGTCAGCCCGCCCGCGATGTTGCCCTTGGTGGGCTGGGATTCAGACAGGTCGCTGGTCTTCCAGCGGTCGATCATGGCCTGGTAGCGGTTGAACATGAACATGAAGCGTTCGCGCACAGCATCGTTGGCGCAGCGCTCGGCCACGATGTGTTCGCCGCCGGTCAGCTCCGAGGTCTCGCCGAAGACCAGCGTGGAGCCCAGCGCATACAGCTTGTCGAAGGCGTTGCCCACGGTGGGGTTGGCGCCACAGCCCGAGGTGGTGTCGGATTCGCCGCATTTGGTCGACACCCACAGGTCGGCGATGGGGCACTCGCTGCGCGTCAGCGCCGTGGCGTAGTGCACGAATTCCTTGGCGCAGCGCGAGGCGCGCATGATGGTGTCGTGGTCGCCGTGCAGTTCGATGCTGAAGCCCATGACCGGCTTGCCGGTGGCGGCGATGCCGTCCACCACGCGCTTGGTCCAGCCTTCTTCGATGCCGATCACCACCACCGCGGCAACGTTGGGATTGCAGCCGGTGCCGATCAGGGTGCGGAAGTGCAGCTCAAGGTCCTCGCCGAATTGCAGTCGGCCATAAGGGTGAGGCAGGGCCATCGTGCCCTTGATGTTGTTGGCCACGGCTTCGGCTGCGGCATTCGAAATATCGTCCACGGGCAGGACGATGACGTGGTTGCGGACGCCGACGCGGCCGTTGTCGCGGCGGTAGCCCTGGAAGGTGGTCGAGGCGGTGATGATGGACATGGCGGATTCCTGTGCGGGGTGGAGGGCTTACCAGCGCTTGGTCTTGATGTTGTGCACATGGGCGTGCTGGCCGGCCTTGATGGGCTCCACCACGCGGCCGATGTCGACGCCGTACTTGAAGACGGTGTCGCCCACGGCCATGTCCTTCATCGCCACCTTGTGGCCGATGGGTATGTCCTGCGATGCGCGCACGTGGATGATCTTGTCTTCATCCATGATCCAGGCGTTCAGTTCGGTTCCGGCGGTGACTCCTTCCACGACGGCGACCGCCACCGTGTCCTTGGCATCGTGCAATACGGCGTGAATCATTTGTCTTCCTCTCTTGGGCTTGGGGGCGCCCGGCAGGTGCGGCGGCAGGGCGCGGATCGCTACGGCCAGGAAATCTTAGGACCGTGTTTCATGCATGTCAACTAAATCATATATATGAATTGTATGACTTGAGCAGGTTCCGTCCCCGCCGCTACACTGTGGACTCCTGATTTTTGCGATGCACCCATGAACACCAGCCTGTCCTCGACCGTGCCTTTGGGCAGTCCCTTGTACGCGCAGGTCAAGCAGGCCGTGCTGGCCGCGCTGGCGCAGGGGGAATGGAAGCAGGGCGAGGCGATCCCGCCCGAGAAGCTGCTGGCGGAACGCTTCGGCGTATCCATCGGCACCTTGCGCAAGGCCATCGATGAACTGGCTGCGGAGAACATCCTGGTGCGGCATCAGGGCCGCGGCACCTTTGTGGCGGTGCACACGCGCAACCACCATTTCTTCAAGTTCTTCCGTATCGTGCGGCAGGACGGCGACAAGTCCTATCCAGCGACCGAGCTGCTGCGTTTTCGCCGCGTGCGGGCGTCGGCCATCGCGCGCGAGAAGCTGAACCTGCCCGCCGGCGCCATGGTGTTCGAGTTCCTCAACCTGTTGTCGCTCAACGGCGACGTGGTGATGATGGATGAGATCTGCCTGCCGGAATCGTGCTTTCCGGGCATGACCGAAGCGCACCTGCGCGACCGCGCCAGCACGCTATATGCGCTGTACCAGGACGTCTTCGGCGTCAACGTGATCGCCACCGACGAGCGGCTGCGCACCTGCGTGGCCGAACGCATGCAGGCGCGGGCGCTGGGCGTGGCCGAAGGCAGCCCCTTGCTGGAGATCCGCCGCGTGGCGTTTTCCTACAAGCGGCAAGCGGTGGAATGGCGCATCTCGCGCGTCAACACCGAACGCTACGAGTACCTGGGCCAGGAACCCTGGGAGGCCGGCGCCTGAGGGGCCGCCGCGCGCGCCAGGCGGGCCGGATAGGCCGTCCGCCGTTGCGGCGCGCTTCAGCAGTGCTAGAATTCCTGCCGCAGTACAAAATTTTTCGGCGCCGATTTGCCTGATCCGCTTGCGGGCGCCTTCCAATAAATCCAGCTAAAGAGGTCCGTATGACCACTCCTGCCCAAAATTTGGCCGGTGATTCGGCCAGCGGGTTCGTACCCGCAACCGTCACGACTTCCGCTTCCGCTGATCCCGGTTCGGTCGGTCTCGTTGCCCCCACCTTCATCCGTTTCGATGAGCCCCTGTCCTTGCAGAGCGGCCAGTCGCTGGCCGCCTACGAACTGGCGGTCGAGACCTACGGCACGCTCAACGCCCAGCGCAGCAACGCAGTCCTGATCTGCCACGCGCTGAACGCTTCGCACCACGTGGCGGGGCAGGCGGCCGACAATCCCAGCGACGTGGGCTGGTGGGACAACATGGTGGGGCCCGGCAAAGCGGTGGACACCAACGTCTTCTTCGTCATCGGCGTCAACAACCTGGGCTCCTGCTTCGGCTCGACCGGCCCGGCCAGCATCAATCCGGAAACCGGCAAGCCCTGGGGCGCCGCTTTTCCGGTGCTGACCGTGGAGGACTGGGTAAGGGCGCAGGCCAGGGTCGCGGACCACTTCGGCATCGAACGTTTCGCCGCCGTGATGGGCGGATCGCTGGGCGGCATGCAGGCGCTCAGCTGGGCCATCACGCTGCCGGACCGCGTGGCCAATTGCGTGGTGATCGCCAGCACGCCGCGCCTGTCGGCGCAGAACATCGGCTTTAACGAGGTGGCGCGCCGCGCCATCATCACCGATCCGGATTTCCATGGCGGCGACTATTACGCGCAGGATACCGTGCCGCGCCGCGGCTTGTCGGTGGCGCGCATGCTTGGCCACATCACCTACCTGTCCGACGACGACATGGCCGAGAAGTTCGGCCGCGCCCAGCGCGCACCGGCCGAGAACGGCGCCTACCACTATGGCTACGACGTCGAGTTCGAGGTGGAGTCGTACCTGCGCTACCAGGGTGAGAAATTCACCCGCTATTTCGACGCCAACACCTATCTGCTGATCACGCGCGCGCTGGACTATTTCGATCCCGCGCGCACCACCGGCGGCGACCTGGCGCGCGCGCTGGCCCCGGCCAAGGCCGATTTCCTGCTGGTATCGTTCTCGACCGATTGGCGTTTCCCGCCGGAGCGGTCGCGCGAAATCGTGCGCGCGCTGCTGAAGAACGCCAGCCCCGTGACCTACGCCGAGATCGACGCGCCGCATGGCCACGACGCCTTCCTGCTGGAAGACGCCCGCTACCATGCCGTGGTTCGCGGCTATTACGAACGCATCGCGCGCGAGCTCGGGCTCGGCGTTGCCGCCCAGACCGAAGGACGTTCCGCATGACTCCCGTGACTCCCCGACCCGCGCACAGCGTCCTGCGGCCCGACCTGGCGCGCATCGCCAGCTGGATCGAACCCGGCAGCCGCGTCCTGGACCTGGGCTGCGGCGACGGCGCGCTGCTGGCGCATCTGCGCGACCACCGGCAGGTGCGCGGCGCGGGCGTGGAACTGGACGACAACTGCGTCATCGCCTGCGTGCGCCGCGGCGTGGAAGTGATCCAGCAGAACCTGGAAGACGGGCTGGCGCTGTTCGACGACAAGCAGTTCGACACCGTGGTGCTGTCGCAAACGCTGCAATCCATGCACCGGACCGAGCACATCCTGCGCGAAATGGCGCGGGTGGCGCGCTACGGCGTGGTGTCGTTTCCCAACTTCGGTTACTGGCCGCACGGTTGGGCCATCCTGCGCGGCCGCATGCCGGTGACGGGGCAGATGCCCTACCAGTGGTACAACACGCCGAACATCCACCTGTGCACGCTGCGCGACTTCGAGCAGCTGGCCGGCGAACTGCGCCTCTCCATCCTTGAACGCGCCACCTTCAACGAAGGTCGCGAGGTCAAGCTGCTGCCCAGTTGGCGCAGCACCCTGGCGGTGTACCGCTTCGCGTCGCCCTGACGTTTTGGTACGTTTCCTATTTGTACGCAGGGTCGCCAAGGCCTAGAATGCCGCAAGTCTGCGGCGCCTGGCCGGCGCGCTGGCGCGTATCAGGAGACCGTTATTACCGCTGCATCCAACGTCTACACCAGCCCCCGCGTGGCCCCCTTGCTGGTCCTTGGATTTGCCAGCGGATTGCCTTTGGCCCTGACCAGCGGCACCTTGCAAGCCTGGGCCACGGTGGAAAACGTGCCGCTGCAGCAGATCGGGTTCCTGACCCTGGTGGGCAGCGCCTATACCCTCAAGTTCCTGTGGGCTCCCTTCGTGGACCGCTATGCGCCGCCCTTGTTGGGGCGCCGGCGCGGCTGGATGCTGCTGACGCAGTTGCTGCTGGCCGTGGCCATCATGGCGATGGGCGCCTTGTCGCCTTCTTCCGCCCTGCAGACGCTGGCCCTGCTGGCCGTGCTGGTGGCGTTTCTGTCGGCCACGCAGGACATCGCTTTCGACGCCTATTGCACGGACGTGCTGCGCAAGGATGAGCGCGGCGCGGGCGCGGCCATCAAGGTCATGGGCTACCGCCTGGCGATGATCGTGTCGGGCGGGCTGGCGCTGATCCTGGCGGACCAGTGGATAGGCTGGGGCAATACCTATGTGCTGATGGGCGGGCTGATGCTGCTGTGTGCGTTGGCGACCATCTGGGCCCCCGAGCCCGAGCACGTCGCCCGCCCGCCGCGCACGCTGCGCGAGGCCGTGGGCGAACCTTTGCGCGAGTTCTTCACGCGGCGCGGGGCGCTGGCGGTGCTGCTGCTGATCGTGCTGTACAAGCTGGGCGACGCGTTCGCAGGGGCCTTGTCCACCACCTTCCTGATCCGCGGCGCGGGCTTCACGCCGACGGAAGTGGGCACGGTGAACAAGGTGCTGGGACTGGCCGCCACCATCATCGGCGCGCTGGCGGGCGGATCGCTCATGTCGCGCTGGGGCCTGTACCGGTCGCTGATGGCGTTCGGGCTGCTGCAGGCGGTATCGAACCTGGCTTACTGGCTGATCGCCGTCAGCCCCAAGAGCCTCTGGCTGATGGCCGCGGGCGTGGGCATCGAGAACCTGTGCGGCGGCCTGGGCACGGCGTCTTTCGTCGGCCTGTTGATGGCGCTGTGCCGCCAGCAGTTTTCGGCGACCCAGTTTGCGCTGCTGTCGGCGCTGTCGGCGGTGGGCCGCACGTATCTGGCGGGCCCGCTCACGCCTCCTTTGGTCGAGGCGATGGGCTGGCCAGGCTTTTTCCTGCTGACGGTTGTGATCGCGCTGCCGGGGCTGGTGCTGCTGCACTTGCTGCGCGGCACGATAGAAACCATGGAGAAGCAGGGCGAGCAGGCCTAGGCTCGGAAGCCGGCGCGTGGCGCCGGGGCCATAAAAAAAAACGGCGCCGAGGCGCCGTTTTTTCATGGCCGGACGGACTTATTCGTCGCCGAGCAACCTGACGATCAGCACGTCGCTGGGCAGGGATTCCAGCAGCCGTTCGGCCACGCTGCCGATGGCGGTGCGCAGAATGCCGGTGCGGCCATGGGTGCCGGTCACGACCAGGTCGGACCGGTGGTTGAACGAGTATTCCGACAGCACGGTTTCCGGCTGGCCGCATTCCAGCACCACCTTGGGGGCGGCAACTTGGGCGAGTTCGGGCGTTTCGGCGATGAAGTCCCGGGCGCTTTGCTCGGCCCCCTTGTAGAAGCTGCGCGTGATGGCGTCATCCGGCGTGTTCTTGCCCTGGAAGGGGACGTCGTAGGAGTGGAACAAGGTCAGGTCCGCGTTCGGCACCAGTTGCAGCGCGGCGCGCAGCGCCTGGCGCGAGCCGGCGGAGAAGTCGGTGGCGACCAGCACGTCGCGGTAGGGCCGGCGCGGACGGGTCTTGACCACCAGCACGGGCTGGCGCGCCTGGCGGGCCAGCTTTTCAACCGTGGTGCCCAGCAGCAGGCGGCCCAGGGTTTCATCGCGCGCGGTGCCGGTGACGATCAGCGAGCAGCCGTAGCTGTCGGCGGTTTCCATGATGCGGACCAGCGGATCGCCGCTGACCACCACCACTTCGGTCGGCACGTCGGCGGCAGCCAGGTCCTCGGCCAGCTCGCGCTCGGCCAGCGCCTTGTGGTCCGTCGACAGGCGCCGCCACACGGGCGTGGTGAGGCGGGCCGGCGTGGCATGGGATTCCATGACATGCAGGACGATGAGCTTGGTGTTGAGTTCCTTGGCCAGCTGCAGCGCGCGGTCCAGGGCGCGGTCGCCACGCGCGCTCAGGTCGGTCGCCAATAGGATGGGGCCAGTTTGCTGTGTCATACGTTCTCTCCCGGTTGTGGCTGGACTGCCGACTCCCGCGTGCGTGCGCTCCAGCCGTTCCGCCCTCGCGGGCCTTATCCCCATTGTCCCGCGGCTGCGCGGAGGGGGACTTGATAGATATCAACGCAAAGTCGAGCGTAAGGGATGGCGGGCGCGCAGGCAATGGCCGCCCGCCGCGCCGCCGGCTTAATACAATGGGGCCAGTTCCACTCCCTGTCTGCCCATGTTCCCGGATCTGTCTCCCGTCTTGCTGCACACGCTGTATCTCGTCGCCATCGTGGCGGAAGCGATGACCGCGGCGCTCTCGGCCGGCAGGCGCGACATGGACTGGATGGGCGTCTGCATCATCGCCTGCGTGACGGCGCTGGGCGGCGGTTCGCTGCGCGATGTGCTGCTGGGGCATTACCCGCTGACCTGGGTTGTCCATCCCGAATACCTGTGGATGACGGCGGGCGCGGCGATCTTTACGGCCCTGATCGCGCCCGTCATGCGGCGCCTGCGCAGCCTGTTCCTGCTGGCGGACGCGCTGGGCCTGGTGGCCTTCACGGTCATCGGCTGCCAGGTGGCGCAGCTGATGCAGCTGCCGATCACGGTGGTGCTGATCAGCGGCATGATCACCGGCTGCGCCGGCGGGGTGCTGCGCGACGTGCTGTGCAACGAGGTGCCGCTGCTGTTCCGCAAGGAACTCTATGCCAGCGTGTCCTTCGTGACCGGCGGACTGTATCTGGGTTCGCAAGCCCTGGGCTTGTCCGCCAATGCCGCGGTGCCGATCGCGCTGGCGGCGGGCCTGGCGGTGCGCCTGCTGGCGCTGCGCTTCAATTGGCAGATGCCGAAGTTCGTGTACCGGGACGATTGGGACTGAGGGCAGGGCGGCATGGCGCTCTGCAACAATTTTCTTATTTATGTTTCAAGAAATTTCTAGTATCTTCACTAAGTCTCATACCATGCATTGCGCAGTACAAGGGGAGCCGATTGGACGTCAAAGCGCCCGCCACGATTCCGTATTTCCTGCAGGAACAGATTCGTGAATTGATCGTGGACGGCACCATCCGTCCGGGCCAGCCGCTGCGCGAACAGGAGCTGGAGCAGCGTTTCGGCACCAGCCGCAGCCCGATCCGCGAAGCGCTGCGCCTGCTGGAGTTGAGCGGCCTGGTCACCCATATCCAGCGCAAGGGCTTCAGGGTCACCCTGTACACCGAGGCCCAGATCCGCCATCTGTACCAACTGCGCGCCGAACTCGAGGCCTATTGCATCCGCCAGGCGGCGGATGCGGCCGATCTGGCGCCGCTGTTGGCCGAACTGCGTTTCCATGACGCCGCCGTCGGGGCGGCATTGGCCTCGGGCGATGGGCGCGCCGCCATTGCCTCGGCCTGCGCGTTCTATCTGGCTGCGGCCCGCAGCACGGGCAATACCCCGCTTGCTGGCATGCTCAGCAAGCTTTACGAACAGATCGAACCGCTGCGCTACCTGTTGGCCAGGCAGGCGCTGCCTTTCACCGGCATCCAGACCTGCACCAACGGCGTCATCGAAGCATTGGCCGGCCGCGACGTCGAGCGTGCCGCCAATCTGACGCGCAGTTATCTGGCGGACGTGCTGCCCAGCGTGGCGCAGGCATATCGCCAGGCCGCGCTGCAGGACGCGGAAGAACCGCAGCCGCGCTACGCTCGCGCCTGAGCCGGCCGCACCTAGCCGGCCGCGCCTGAGCCGGCCGCGCCTATCCCCTCGGCGGGGTGCGGACTTCTATGCCGGCCTGTTCCAGCGCCTTGCGGATGCCGTCGGCGAAGATCAGCGCGTTCGGCTGGTCGCCATGGATGCACAGCGTATCGGCCTGCACCGCCACGTCCTTGCCGTCGACCGAACGCACCTTGCCTTCGCGCACCATGCGCACCACCTGCGCCACCGCCTGATCCAGGTCTTCGATCATCGCGCCGGCGCGGCTGCGCGGGGTAAGCGAACCGTCGTCCTGGTAGGAGCGGTCGGCAAAGACTTCGTTGGCGGCGGCCAGGCCGATGGCCCGGGCCGCGTCGATCAGCTTGCTGCCGGCCAGTCCGTACAGGATCAGCGAGGCATCCACGTCCTTGACGGCCTGGCAGATGGCGCGAGCCAGCCCTTCGTCCTTGGCGGCCATGTTGTAGAGCGCGCCGTGCGCCTTGACGTGGTGCAGCCGCGCGCCTTGCGAGGCGGCCACGCCGGCCAAGGCGCCGATCTGGTAGACCACAATGTCGTAGGCTTCATCGGGGCTGATCTGGATGATGCGGCGTCCGAACCCGGCCAGATCCTGCAGGCTGGGGTGCGCGCCCAGCGCCACGCCGCGCGCCAGCGCGGCCGCCACGGTCTTGCGCATGGTGGCCGGGTCGCCGCCATGGAAGCCGCAGGCGATGTTGGCGGAGCTGACGAACTGCAGCACCGCTGCGTCGTTGCCCATGGTCCAGGCGCCATAGCTTTCGCCCATGTCGCAGTTCATGTCGATGCGGGTGGTCATGGCAAATTCCTTTCTAGGCCAGGAGCGCGCGCAACGGCGCCAGCGCGTCCTGCAATTGCGTGAAGGCGCGCTCGCGCTCGCCGTCCAGGCGCTGCGCCTCTTCCAGTTCGATCTGCTGGAAGCGCAGCGTCTGTCCCGGCGCGCACTGCGCCAGGACGGGCAGGTCCACCGTGGCGATCTGCGCGATCTTGGGGTACCCGCCAGTGGTCTGGCGGTCGGCCATGAGGATGATGGCCTCGCCGCCCGAAGGCACCTGCACGGTGCCGAAACAGGCGGCTTCCGACAGCATCTGGCGCGGCTGGCTCATGGTCAGTGCGGGGCCCAGCAGGCGGTAGCCCATGCGGTCGGACTGCGGGCTGATGCGGAATTCGGCGCCGCCGCCGAAGGCCTGGCGGGTGGCCTGGGTGAATTCCTCCCAGTGCAGGCCCGGCAGGAAGCGGATGAACTCGCGGCGCTTGGCGCCCAGCGCTGCGGGCAGGTAGACGCGCTGGTTCCACAGCGCTTCCTGCAAGGCATCCAGGTCGCGGCCGGCGGCCAGCGGCGCATGCAGCGGCACCTGGTCGCCCTTGGCCAGCGCGCGCCCCTGGAAGCCGCCGAAGCCGCTGCGCAGGTAGGTGCTTTCGCTGCCCATGACGCGGGGCAGCGCGAAGCCGCCGTGCACCGCGAGATAGCCGCGCACGCCCACGGCCGACCGGGCGCCGAAGGCCAGCGTGTCGCCGGCCCGCGCCACCAGCGGGCGGTGGACCGGGATGTCCTGGCCGTTGAGCGTGGCGCCGAGGTCGGCGCCGGCCAGCGCGAAACAGGCGGCCGCGTCAAAGCGCAGGGTCGGACCCGTCAGGGTCATTTCCAGCGTGGCGTGTTCGTCCTGGTTGCCAGCCAGGGCATTGGCCAGCCGGTGCGCGCGCTCGTCCATGGCGCCGGCGGCCGGGATGCCCTGGTGCTGGTAGCCCTCGCGGCCGCGGTCCTGGAAGCTGGACAGCATGCCGGGTTTGATCACGGTCACGCTCATGGCCGGGCTCCCCGGATGCGGTCGAATTCCTCGGGGCTGATGGGCACGAAGCGGACCGAGTCGCCGGGCTGCAGCAGGGCGGCGGGTTCGCGGGCCGGGTCGAACATGGTGAGCGGCGTGGCGCCGATGATGTTCCAGCCGCCGGGCAGGCGGTTCGGGTAGATCACGGTCTGCCGGTTGGCCACCGCCACGGCGCCGGACGGCACCGCGGTGCGCGGCGAGGCGCGGCGCGGGATATTCAGCTTTTCGTCGTGTACGCCCAGATAGGCGTGGCCGGGCGCGAAGCCCAGCATGAAGACCATGCTGCGGGGCTGGCTGTGCAGTGCGATGACGCCTTCGGGCGTGAGGCCGGCGGCCTCGGCCACTTCGGCCAGGTCGGGGCCGTGTTCGCCGCCGTAGCAGACCGGGATGTCGATCTCGCGTCCGCCCAGGATGTCCGCGGCGATGCCTTCGGACAACAGCTGTCCGATGCGCTCAGCCAGTTGCGGATAAGTGGGGCCGCCGCTGGCGCCGGGGCGGTAATGCACCGCCACCGCGACGAAGGAGGGCACCACGTCGGTCACGCCGGGAAGCCGCGCGTCGCGCAGCTTGCCGGCCGCGGCCAGACAGGTCCTGCCAACGTCGGCGTCGATCTGGTCGCCAAAGGAAACGATCAGGCAGCGGTCACCCTGCGGCAGGATGCGCCAGGAGGTTTCGGCCGGAGAAGGAGGTTCTGAATTTGCGTTCAACGACACGAAACCTGTAGAGACGGATTACTTGGCGAACAGCGAATCCAGGTTCTTGAACGCCTTGAATTCCAGCGCGTTGCCCGACGGATCCAGGAAGAACATGGTGGCTTGTTCGCCGACTTCACCCTTGAAGCGGATGTAGGGCTCGATGACGAATTCGGTGCCGGCGTCGGTCAGACGCTTCGCCATCGCTTCCCATTGTTCCATGGAAAGCACGGCGCCGAAATGGCGCACGGGCACATTGTGGGAATCGACGGCGCTGGTGGCCTTGTGGCCGCATTCGCCGGGCGCCAGGTGGGCGACGATCTGGTGGCCGTAGAAGTTGAAGTCGATCCATTCGGGCGAGCTGCGGCCCTCCGGACAGCCCAGTTTTTCGCCATAGAAGGCGCGGGCTTCGGCCAGGTCGCGGACTGGGAAGGCGAGGTGGAACGGCGGCAGGTTGGTTTGAGCGGTCATGGAAGGCTCCGGGTCAGGCAAAGAAAAAATGATCAATCAGATTGCGGGCCATCGCAAGCTGGGACGGCCTAGCATCGATGGGTAGTTTAGGTATTGTTTTTTTGATTGAAAAACGATATTTTTTGCTAGTTAGCATCGAAATAATTGATCGTGATCAAAGAGTTCAAGACCTTCATCGCCGTGGCGCGGGACGGCACCTTTACCGGCGCCGGCACCCGGCTGGGCCTGACCCAGTCCGCGGTCAGCGCCCAGATCAAGCGCCTGGAGGACTACCTGGGCGGACCGTTATTCGACCGCAGCGCGCGCGCCGCGGTGCTGAACGCGCATGGCCGCGAAGTGCTGCCGCAGGCGGAAGAGCTGGTCGCCATGGCCGAGCGCATGATTACCGCCGGCGGGGCGGGCCATGTCAGCGGCCTGTTGCGCATCGGTGCCATCGCGTCCGTGCAGCAGGACCTGCTGGCGCGCGCGCTGGGCGGATTCCGCGCGGTCTATCCGGACGTGCGGGTGCGCATCGTGCCCGGTGTCTCGCTGTCGCTCTTGGGACAGGTGGATGCGGGCGAGGTGGACATGGCGATACTGATCAAGCCGCCCTTCGCTTTGCCGCCAGAGCTCGGCTGGCAGCCGTTGCTGCGCGAACCGGTGATGCTGGCCATGCCCGCGTCCATGCCGGTCGCGCCCTGGCGCGAACTGCTGGCAAGCCAGCCCTTCATCCGCTACGACCGTGCGTCATTCGGCGGGCGCGTGGTGGACCTGTTCCTGAAGAAGCAGCGCATCCCGGTGCGCGAGGCTGTCGAGCTGGACGAGATCGACGCCATCGCCAACATGGTGCGGTTGGGGCTGGGCGTGGCGCTGTTGCCGCAGCTGCGGCGGCTGGACATGACGGGCTTGCGGCTGTTGCCGCTGGGGGAGGCGGCGTTCCACCGCGAGATCGGCCTGATAGGCCGGCTGCCGTTCGATGCCGGCAGCGTGCAGGAGAAGATGGCGGAATGCCTGGCGGCCGCCGCGGCGGAGCCTTGAGCCGTTTGGCGGGCGGCGCATGACGCGCCGCCCGCCATGGCGGCGGTGGTTTACAGCCGGTCGCAGCGGACCGTGATGGGGTGGCTGCGCAGCGTGGACATCACGACGTCGTTGACTTCGCCTTCCACGTCGGTGATCACGTAACCGATCTGGCCGCGGGTCTGCAGGGTTTGGCTGACGATGTTCAAACCGTGTTGCGCCATCAGGTTGTCCAGCGTGCCCAGCGCGCCCGGGGCGTTGCGGTGCACGTGCAGGATGCGGGTGCCGCCGGCGGGTTCCAGATAGGGCAGTTCGGGGAAGTTGACCGCGCCCTTGGTGGTGCCGGCCTGCAGGAAGCGCACCAGCTTCTCGGCCACTTCGCGGCCGATGTTCTCTTGCGATTCCTGCGTGCTGCCGCCGATGTGCGGCGTCAGGATCACGTTGGGCAGGCCGATCAGCGGGCTGGCCAGCGGTTCGTCCGCGCCCTTGGGTTCGGTCGGGAACACGTCCAGCGCGGCGCCGGCCAGATGGCCGGATTTCAGCGCCGCGTGCAGCGCGTCGATATCCACCACGGTGCCGCGAGAGGCGTTGATCAGGATGGCCCCACGGCGCATGCGGCCGATGGTGTCCGCGTTCATGATCTTTTCGGTGGTCTTGCCGCCCGGCACGTGCAGGGTCACCACGTCGGCCTGCTCCAGCAGCTCGTTGAGCGTGGCGGCGGGCCGGGCGTTGCCCAGCGGCAGTTTGGCTTCGACGTCGTGATAGACGACGCGCATGCCCAGGCCTTCGGCCAGCGTGCTGATCTGCGAGCCGATGTTGCCGTAGCCCACGATGCCCAGCGTCTTGCCGCGGGTCTCGAATGCGCCGGCGGCGCTTTTGTCCCAGTGGCCCAGGTGCACGCGGGCGTTCTTTTCGGGAATGCGGCGCAGCAGCAGGATGGCTTCGCCCAGCACCAGTTCGGCCACCGAGCGGGTGTTCGAGAACGGCGCGTTGAACACCGGAATGCCGCGTTGCATGGCGGCGTCCAGGTCGACCTGGTTGGTGCCGATGCAGAAGCAGCCCACGACGCGCAGGTCGGGGTTGCCGGACAGCAGGGCGGCATCCAGGTGCGTGCGAGAACGGATCCCCGCCACCTGAGCGCCGCGCAGGGCGTCGCTCAGTTGCGACGCCGGCAAGGCGGCGGCATGCGTGACGATGTCGGAGTAGCCGGCGGCTTCAAAAACAGCGCGGGCGCTCGGGTGGATGTTCTCGAACAGGACGATTTGTGCCATGACAGCCTGAGGGGTGGGTGAGGAATCCGTTTTATTGATTGTGGCCCATTTTTGCTGCAGTGCAAGGAGTAGCCATTGAGGCGGCATGGATGAATTGTTTCAGGCGCGCAAATGATTCGGGCATCGCCACAAAGAGCGATGCCCGAACAGAACCTGAAGATTCGCGTTAACGATAGGCCTGGAAGACCTTGGCGCCGCCCTGCTTGTCGACCAGCACCACGTCGTGCGGCGTCTTGCGGCCGCCGTATTCGGGGCCGTCCATGCCGGGGGAGCCCAGCGGCATGCCGGGCGCGGCCAGGCCGGCGGCGTCAGGCTTTTCGAGCAGCAGGCGGCGCACGTCGCTGGCCGGCACGTGGCCTTCGATCGCATAGCCTTCGACGGCGGCGGTGTGGCACGAACCGTAGTTGGCCATGCCGGCGTTGCGGCGGATGGGGCCGGTGTCCTGGACGTCATGGGTGGTGACGGCGAAGCCGTTGTCGCGCATGTGCTTGACCCAGTCTTCACAGCAGCCGCAGGTGGGGGTCTTCCAGACCTCGACCTTGACGGGCGTCTGGGCGGTGGCGAATACGGGCGCGCACAGGGCTGCGGCAAGGGCCAGGCGGCGCGTGAGGCGGGTAAGGTTCATGATGCTCCGTTGCGGGACGATGTGGTTGCAAGCGTACTGTAGAAGAACGGGAGTGACCCCATTCTGTCCCGCACATTACGATTCTGTAATGTTGGCCGGAGACGTGTGGCCGTCCGGCGCGCGCAGTGTGATGCCGACCACGGTGCCGTGCGCGCCCGAAGCCGCATCGACCTCGCCGCCATGCATGCGCGCGATGGCGCGCACGATGGCCAGGCCCAGGCCATGGCCCTCGCTGCGCGGCGCGCGCGCCTGGCTGGAGCGGAAGAATCGGTCGAAGATGCGGGGCAGGTCGGCCGACGGGATGGGGGGGCCGGGGTTGCGTACTTCCACCCGCGCGCCGGTGGGTGAAACCGAGCAGGTCAGCACGATTTCGCCGCCCCGAGGCGTGGCCTTGATGGCGTTGGAAATCAGGTTGGCCAGCGCGCGCCGCACCAATCCGGCGTTGGCGGCCACGGTGGCGTCGCCCAGGCAGCGCAGATGCACGCCGCTTTCTTCCAGCGTGGCTTCGTAGTATTCAGCCACGCGCCGCGCTTCGGCGGCCAGCGACACCGGCGCCAGGTCCGCGGCCCGTTCGCCGCGGTCGGCGCGCGCCAGGAACAGCATGTCGTTGACCAGGGTCTTCAGGTCTTCCAGTTCTTCGAGATTGGATTCCAGCGCGTCGCGCAGTTCGGCCGCGTCGCGCGGCGACGACAGCATGACCTGCGTGCCGTTGATCAGCGTGGCCAGCGGCGTGCGCAGCTCGTGCGCCACGTCGGCGTTGAAGCCTTCCATTTGCTGGTACGCGGCCTGCAGGCGCTCCAGCGTGCGGTTGAAGGAGCGGACCAAGTCATGCAGTTCGCGGTCCGTGTCCTCCAGCGGCAGGCGCCGCGCCAGGTTGTCGGGCTGGATGCTGGCGGCCTGTTCGGACAGCCTGCGCGCCGGCGCCATGCTGCGCCTGACCGCCCAGGCCGCCAACACCACGGTCGCGCCCACCCACAGCGCGCAGATCAGCACCAGCGCGGTGCCGTAGGCATACAGGAACTGCGAGCTGGTGCGCGTGCTGACCGCCACGGTCAGTTGCGCGCCGGGCAGGATGCGGTCATTCATGGCGACCCGCAGGCCGCGCATGCGGCCGCCGTCGGCGGTCTGCAGCACGACCTGCCTGCCGTCGCCGGTCGCCAGCGTTTCGGGAGCGGGGCCGCCGTACACGGAATGGCCGTGCGCATCGACGATCCAGATGCCCAGCTGGCCCTCGCCCGCGCGCATGTCGTCGAAGGTGGCGGCCAGGTCCTTCAGGCCGCGGGCGTTGTTCTGCATGTCGATCAGGTGATCGATCAATTCCAGCTTGCCGCTGACTTCGGTGATCTCCTGGCGTTCCACTTCGCGCTTGAGGGCCCAGAACAGCGTGGCCCCCGCCAGGCTGGACACCAGCAAGGCGATGGCGCCCAGCAGCAGCGTCAGCCGCGCCTGCATGGAACGCATGCGCAGCGGCTTCATGCGGGGCGGCTATCCGCGGGGCGCGATTCCAGCACGTAGCCCATGCCGCGCACGGTATGCAGCAACTTGGTGTCGTAGGGGTCGTCCAGCTTGCTGCGCAGCCGCCGCACCGCCACGTCGATGACGTTGGTGTCGCTGTCGAAATTCATGTCCCAGACCTGTTCGGCCAGGGTGGTGCGCGACAGTACCTGGCCCTGGCGGCGCAGCAGCAGGGCCAGCAGATTGAATTCCTTGGCGGTCAGGTCCAGGCGGCGGCCGCCGCGCTGGGCGCGGCGGCGGGCCAGATCCAGTTCCAGGTCGGCCAGGCGCAGCAGGGTGGGTTCTTGCGAACGTCCGCGGCGCAGCAGCGCTTGCACCCGCGCCAGCAGTTCAGAAAAGGCGAAAGGCTTGACCAGGTAGTCGTCGGCGCCGCCTTCCAGTCCGCGCACGCGGTCCTCGACGGCGTCGCGCGCGGTCAGCATCAGGATGGGCGTGTCCTTCTGTTCGCGCACAGCGGCCAGCACGCCGAAGCCATCCACGCCCGGCAGCATCACGTCCAGCACGATCAGGTCGTAGACGCCTTCCAGCGCCAGATGCAGGCCGTCCACGCCGTCGCGCGCCAGGTCCACGACGTGGCTTTGCTCCGACAATCCCTTCTTGAGGTAGTCGGCCAGTTTGGGTTCGTCTTCGATGACCAGGATGCGCATGGCAGGAAATTTACCATTCGCGCGGCGCCTGGGCCCGCGCATGGCGGAAGCCGCCTTGCGCAGGCTCAGGCCGGGCTGTCGATGGCGATGCGGTCGGGCGGAAAGCGCAGGGCGAACACGCTGCCCTTGCCGGGTTCGCTGGTGATCAGCAGTTCGGCGTCATGGCGCATGGCGATGTGCTTGGTGATTGCCAGCCCCAGGCCGGTGCCGCCCACCGCGCGCGAGCGGCCGCGGTCCACGCGGTAAAAGCGCTCGGTCAGGCGGGGCAGGTGGCGCGCGGGGATGCCGATGCCGGTGTCCTGCACGCTATAGCGCGCGCCGCCGTCTTCCTCGCGCGCCCAGCGCACGGTGATGGTGCCGCCGTCGGGCGTGTAGCGCACCGCGTTGGTCAGCAGGTTGGACAGGGCCGAGGTCAGCTCGGTTTCGGCGCCCAGCACGTCCAGCGATTCGTCGATATGCCATTCCAGCACGTGGCGGCCGCCCGACAGGGCCTCGATCTGCTGGCGCGCCTTCTGCAGCAGCGCGCCCATGTTGACCGCGCGCGGGTCGCTGCCCGGCGAGGATTCCAGCGTGGACAGGGTCAGCAGGTCTTCGACGATGGCCTGCATGCGCTGGGCCTGTTCATGCATCATGTCGATGTACTGCTCGCGTTGTTCGGCGGGCAGGGCGTCGGCGGGCATGTCGCGCAGCGTTTCCAGAAAGCCCGCCAGCACCGTCAGCGGCGTGCGCAGCTCGTGCGAGACGTTGGCGACGAAGTCGCGGCGCGTGGTTTCCAGGCGTTCGATCTGGGTGACGTCGCGCGTGATCAGCAGGCGCTGGTTGCTGGCGTAGGCCGTCAACTGCATCATCATCAGCCGTTCCTGGCCTTGCTGGCCCAGGCGCACCAGGATGGGTTCGGGCCAGGACGGGCGGTGCGCGTATTCGACGAATTCCGGCGCGCGCAGCAGGTTCAACAGGTTATGGCCGCGGTCGGCCGGCAGGCGCAGGCCCAGGTGCTGGCGCGCCATGCGGTTGCACCAGTCGATCTGGAAATCCTCATTCAGGGTCACCGCGCCGTCCGGCAGCGCTTGCGCCGCGGCCAGCATGCCCTGCATGGTGTTCTGGGTTTCGTTCAGTTCGCGGGCCCGGGCGCGGGTGTAGCGGTACAAGGGGGCGAGGATATCGTCCCAGGGGCCGACCGAAGCGGGCGGCGAGGTATCGGGATGGTTGGCCCAGTGGGACACCAGGTGCAGGCGCCAGCTGCGCCAGAGCAGCATGGCGGCCAGCGCGAAGGAGAAAAGTATCCAGCCCGCCGGGTCTCCTATGAGCCATTGGGCCAGCAATGCGGCAACCGCCCACAGGGCGACCAGGAAAAGAGTGCGCAGCCAGATCATCGTGCGGGAGTTTTACCGCGTCGGGAGCTGGGCAGTAAACCGGTAGCCGCTGCCGCGGACCGTTTCCACGTGCGCGTCGTGGCCGCTGGGTTCCAGCGCCTTGCGCAGGCGGCGGATGTGCACGTCGACCGTGCGTTCTTCGACGAAGACGTGGTCGCCCCAGACCTGATCCAGCAGCTGCGAGCGCGAGAACACGCGTTCGGGGTGCGTCATGAAGAAATGCAGCAGGCGGAATTCGGTGGGGCCGATCTGCAGCGACTGGCTGTTGCCCGACAGGCGATGCGTCACCGGATCCAGCTTCAGGCCGCCCACGTCGATCACGTCGTCGGTCAGCTGGGGCGCGCGGCGGCGCAGCACGGCCTTGATGCGCGCCATCAGCTCCTTGGGCGAGAAGGGCTTGGTAATGTAGTCGTCGGCGCCGGCTTCCAGGCCGTCCACCTTGTCTTGTTCGGAACCCTTGGCGGTCAGCATGATGACCGGGACGGCGCGGGTGCGCTCGTCGTTGCGCAGCTTGCGCGCCATGGCCAGGCCGGAGGTGCCGGGCAGCATCCAGTCCAGCAGGATCAGGTCGGGAAGCTCGGCGCGGATCAGGGTCTGGGCCTGGTCGGCGTCGAAGGCGCGCAGCACCTTGTGTCCGGCGAAGGACAGGTTGACGGCGATCAGTTCCTGGATGGCGGGTTCGTCTTCGACGACGAGGATGGTGCTGGACATGGCGGATTGGGCACACTTCTGAGCGCCGGCGCGGCGCGAACATTGCGATAGTATGGCCGCAATATTTCAGGTATGTGACCGCCGGGCGTCATCGTCTGCGTTCGCCGGCCGCCCGCGGGAGCCCGATAGGCTACCATTGAACGATATATCGGGAATTCACCATGCAAAACCCCTCCGAATCGCAACATTCCGCGGATTCCGCCTCGCAATCGACCCATTTCGGCTTCCAGACGGTGCCGGAAGGCGAAAAGGCCCGCAAAGTCGCCGAAGTCTTCCACTCGGTCGCCCAGCGCTACGACGTCATGAACGATTTCATGTCGGCCGGGCTGCACCGCGTCTGGAAGGCGTTCACCATCGGCCGCGCCGCCATCCGTCCCGGCATGAAGGTGCTGGACATCGCCGGCGGCACGGGCGACCTGGCCAAAGCGTTCGCCAAGCGCGCCGGTCCTACCGGCGAGGTCTGGCTCACGGACATCAACGATTCCATGCTGCGCGTGGGCCGCGACCGCCTGACCGATGCCGGCCTGCTGGTGCCCACCGCCGTGTGCGACGCCGAGCGCCTGCCGTTCCCCACCGGCTATTTCGACCGCGTCAGCGTGGCTTTCGGCCTGCGCAATATGACCCACAAGGACCGCGCCCTGGCTGAAATGACCCGGGTGCTGAAGCCGGGCGGCAAGCTGCTGGTGCTGGAATTCTCGCGCGTGGCCAAGCCGCTGGCCCCCGCCTACGACTGGTATTCCTTCAATGTGCTGCCCTGGCTGGGCAAGAAGGTCGCCAAGGACGAAGCCAGCTACCGCTACCTGGCCGAATCCATCCGCATGCACCCCGACCAGGAAACCCTGGCGGACATGCTGCGCACGGCCGGACTGGAACGGGTGCAGTACTTCAACCTGACCGCCGGCATCGCCGCTCTGCACGAAGGCGTCAAGCTGGGCTGATCCGCGCCGGCCATCCGGATTTTTCGCCGCCCTGCGGGAACTTGTGGGGCGGCGTCTTGTCCGTTATTCTTACGGTATTCAGATTAATGTAAGAAAAGTCGCGACGAAGGTCCCGCGGTCCGTGGGACTTCCTGCTGCTCGGGGCGGCAGGGGCGCGAGTACGAGGGAGCAAACCTATGTCCAAATTCTGTCTTTCGCGGTTTGTCGCCGCGGCGCTGATCGCCGTTTCCGGCGCGGCACTGGTGACGGCGTCGTTTGACGCCGAAGCCCGCCGTGCCGGTGGCGGCAGCAGCGTCGGCCGACAATCCTCCAACGTGACCCAGCAGCGCCAGGCGACCACGCCGCCGGCCGCCGCCAACAACACGGCGGGCGCCACCGCTGCTCCGGCAGCCGCCGGCGCGGCCACGGCCGGCGCAGCAACCGCGGGCGCCGCCGCCAAGAGCGGCGCTTCGCGCTGGCTCGGCCCCATCGCCGGCATCGCCGCCGGCCTGGGTATCGCCGCGCTGCTCTCCAGCATGGGCCTGTCGGGCGCTTTCGCCGAGTTCCTCGGCTCCGCGCTGCTGATCGCCGCGGTCGTGTTCGCCGTCATGTTCATCATCCGCCGCCTGCGCGGCGCCGGTCCGCGCACTGCCACGCAGGGCGCGTTCGGCGGCGCCAACAACGCGCCGGGCCAGCAGCAACAGCAGCCGATGTGGCGCGAAACGCTGAAGCCGGCGGCTCCCGCTGCAGCAGCAGCGGCTCCGGTTGCCGCCGCCGCGGCGCCGGCCGCGATGCCCAAGATGGGCGACGACAACAACTGGTTCGTGCCGGGTGACTTCGACACGCCCAACTTCCTGAAGCAGGCCAAGGAGCAGTTCGTGCGCATCCAGGCCGTCTGGGACAGCGGCAGCACCGATGGCCTGCGCGAGTTCCTGACCGACGACCTGATCACCGAGCTCAAGCCGCAGCTGGCCGAGCGCGGCGCGGCGCCCAACAAGACCGAAGTGGTCCTGCTGAACGCTGAAATGCTGGGCATCGAAACCGTGTCCGACGGCCACCTGGCCAGCGTGCGCTTCTCCGGCATGCTGCGCGAAGCGCCGGGCGCCGAGGCCTTCCGCTTCGAGGAAGTCTGGAACCTGTTCAAGCCTGCCAATGGCGGCTGGCTGCTCGCAGGCATCCAGCAGATCCCGGTGGATCTCGCCAGCTAAGCCTGGCCGGCCGGGGCCGATCCCCACCTCCGTTGCGGATGCCGCAAGGCATCTGTTTGAACCGGCCCTCACAGGGCCGGTTTTTCCATGTGCTTGCGCAAAACACCCATCCATCTAACCCGTTACACTCCCGATTTACCCATTAACTTCCGCAACCCCCGCAATCGGGGCCGTTGCAGACCGCCATGCTGCCTCTTCCGTTCCTGCCCACCCCCTCGCGACTGGCTGTAAGCGCGCTCAACGCCCTGTTGCGGCGCGAGGACTGGGCGCGCGCGCGCCTGGTGCGGCATGCGGGCAAGACGGTGCGTTTCGCGCTGGGCGGCTTCAGCCTGGGCCTCACCATCGACAGCGAAGGGCTGGCGGCCCAGGCCGATGCGGCCGTGGTGCCCGACGTGACCCTGACGGTCGCGCCTGAAAAACTGCCGCTGCCGCGCCTGGGCGCGGACCGCGAACGCCCCGATTTCGCCGAGGCGACCCATATTTCGGGCGACGCGGCGTTGGCGCAGGTGGTGTCGGACCTCTCCAAGCAGTTGCGCTGGGATCCGGAGGACGCGCTGGCCCGGGTGGTGGGCGACATCGCCGCGCTGCGCCTGGTGGGCGGGGCGCGCGCGGCCGCCGGCGGCGCGCGCACGGCCAGCCTGCGCCTGGCCGAGAACGTGTCCGAATACCTGTCCGAGGAAAGCGGCATGCTGGCCAGCCGACCGGCGCTGGAACAGTGGCGCCTGGACCTGGCCGAGTTGAACGCCCGCGCCGATGCGCTGGCCCGTTCGGCCACCGCGCTGCAAACCCGCCTGGCATCCGCCAGCGCAAAGCGGGGCGCCTGATACATGTTCCCCCTGCTGCGCCTTTTCCGCATCATTCTGGTTTCGCTGCGCTATGGCCTGGATGAGCTGGTGCTCTCCAGCCTGAACCATCCGCTGGCCACCTGCCTGTTGCGCGTGATCCGTCTGGGCACGCGTCCGCGCAAGCCGCGCGGCTTGAGGCTGCGCCTGGCGCTGGAATCGCTGGGGCCCATCTTCGTGAAGTTCGGACAGGTGCTGTCCACCCGCCGCGATCTGATCCCCGCCGATATCGCCGACGAACTGGCGCTCTTGCAGGACCGCGTGCCGCCGTTCCCCTCGGCGCAGGCCGCTGCCTGCATCGAGGCGGCGCTGGGTGCGCCGCCCGAGAAGCTGTTCGCGCAGTTCGAAGTGGATCCGGTGGCCTCGGCCTCGATCGCGCAGGTGCACTTCGCCGTGCTGCACGACGGCCGCGAGGTCGCGGTCAAGGTGCTGCGTCCGGGCATGCTCAGCATCATCGAGAAAGACCTGTCGCTGCTGAAAGTGGTGGCGCGCATCATCGAGCGCCTGGGCGCCGACGGCCGCCGCCTGAAGCCGCGCGAAGTGGTGGCCGAGTTCGACAAGTATCTGCACGACGAGCTGGACCTGGTGCGCGAAGCGTCCAACTGCAGCCAGCTGCGCCGCAACTTCGGCCCCGAGTCCGGCCGTGGCGACATGCTGATCGTGCCCGAGGTGATCTGGGAATACACGGCGTCCACGGTCTTCACCATGCAGCGCATGTACGGCATGCCGGTAGGCCAGGTGGAGCGCATGCGCCAGGCCGGCATCGACATCCCGACGCTGGCGCGCACCGGCGTGGAGATCTTCTTCACGCAGGTCTTCACCGACGGCTTCTTCCATGCCGACATGCACCCGGGCAACATCTACGTGTCGGACCGTCCGGAAACGCTGGGCAGCTACATCGCCCTGGACTTCGGCATCGTGGGTTCGCTGTCCGAGTTCGACAAGAATTACCTGGCGCAGAATTTCCTGGCCTTCTTCCACCGCGATTACCGCCGCGTGGCGCAACTGCACATTGAATCGGGCTGGGTGCCGCCCGATACGCGCGAAGAAGAGCTGGAGGGCGCCGTGCGCGCCGTCTGCGAACCGTACTTTGACCGGCCGTTGTCGGAGATCTCGCTGGGGCAGGTGCTCTTGCGGCTGTTCCAGACCTCGCGCCGGTTCAATGTGGAGATCCAGCCGCAGCTGGTCCTGTTGCAGAAGACCCTGCTGAACGTTGAAGGATTGGGCCGCCAGCTCGATCCCAACCTGGATCTCTGGAAGACCGCCAAGCCCTATCTGGAACGCTGGATGCGTCAGCGCGTCGGATTCAAGGGGCTGCGGCAGAGCCTGGAAAAAGAAGCCGCGCAGTGGTCGCAAATGCTGCCTGCTTTGCCCAGGCTGGTCCATGACCACCTGAGTCGTCCCAACGTCTCGCCCGCCTTGCTGGCCGAGATGATCCAGTTGCGGCGGGCCCAGGAACAGAACAACCGGCTGGTTGCAGCGCTGGTTGGGGTGGCCGCGGTTGCCATCGGGGTCGCGATATGGGCCTTGACCCGATAGGCGGCGCGATGATCTAGACGGTATCTGTCATGTTTCATTCATGAAACGGTCATCATAGCTTCGCGGTACACGGCGAAAAATAGCGCTGCGGTGGATGAATGCAGCGCCCTCGCCGGCAGCGCGCGCGCCATTCTTAATTTCTATATCTATAGCCCCACTAGCGGGACGAATACAAGGGCAGACCATGCTTTATCCTGAACTCTTCAAGACCATGGAAGCCGTGCGCTGGAACATGGCGCATGACATCCCGTGGGGCGACTTCGATCGCAGCAAGCTCTCGGACGAGCAGGCCCACACGATCAAGATGAACGCCATCACGGAATGGGCCGCCTTGCCGGCCACCGAAATGTTCCTGCGCGACAATCGCGGCGACAGCGATTTCTGCGCGTTCATGTCGGTGTGGTTCTTTGAAGAACAGAAGCATTCGCTGGTGCTGATCGAATACCTGCGCCGCTTCCGTCCGGACCTGGTGCCCACCGAGGAAGAACTGCACAACGTGCGCTTCGAGTTCGACGCCGCGCCCGAACTCGAAACCCTGATGCTGCATTTCTGCGGCGAAGTCCGTTTGAACCACTGGTACCGCCGCGCCGCCGAATGGCACACGGAGCCGGTCATCAAGGCCATCTATAAGACGGTGGCCCAGGACGAGGCCCGCCACGCCGGCGCCTACCTGCAGTACATGCGCCGCGCGCTGCACGACCGCGGCCAGGACACGAGCGAGCAGGCCCGCCTGGCGTTCTCCAAGATCGGCGTGCTGATGGCGTCGGCCGGCCGCACGCAGCAGGCCCTGCACCCGACCAACCTGCACGTGAACAAGGACCTGTTCCCCAACGACACGGTGCAGTCGCGCCTGCCGGAACCTGGCTGGCTGGAGCATTGGCTGGACACGCAGATCCGCTTTGACGGCGTCTGGGAGCAGAAGGTCGCCACGCGCATCCTGCACATCCTGTCCAAGCTGATGGACCGCAGCTTCGAAACGGTGAAGGACCTGAACCGCTACCGCAAGGAAATGACGGCGCTGATCGTGCCGAAGGAAAAGCAGATCATCCTGGGCGGCGCCTGAGCCGGGGCGATACAATCGCCGCATGCCTGCCGCCCGTTTCGAATCCAAGGTCCTGTCCCGCGACGAATGCGTCGCCGCCGTCGCCGCCGGCCGCTATCCGCGGCCGCTGGTGTTCACCAACGGCGTCTTCGACATCCTGCATCGGGGCCACGCGACCTACCTCGACCAGGCCGCCCAGCTGGGCGCGACCCTGGTGGTGGCGGTGAACACCGACGAGTCGGTGCGCCGCCTGGGCAAGGGCGCCGAACGCCCGCTGAACCGCATGGAAGACCGCGCCGCCTTGCTGGCCGCGCTGGGCTTCGTGACCGTGGTCACGTCCTTCCATGAGGACACGCCCGAGGCCTTGATCGGCCAGCTCAAGCCCGACCTGATCGTCAAGGGCGGCGACTACGACATGGAAAAGCTGCCCGAGACCGCCCTGGTCAAGACCTGGGGCGGCCGCGCAGTGGCGATTCCGTTCGAGTTCGAGCGCTCGACCACGGCGCTCGTGAAGAAAATCCAGAACAAGTAAACCGAGCCCCTTCGCGGACTCAGCGCGGTTCCCGCAGCAGGCGGTTGATCGCTTCCAGGTCTGCCTCGGCCAGGATGCCGCTGGTGGCCTTCAGGCGCAGGCTGGCGAGCACCGTGCTGTAGCGCGCCAGCGCCAGGTCGCGCTGGGTGGCGTAGAGCTGCTGCTGGGCATTGAGTACGTCCAGGTTGATGCGCACGCCGACCTCGTAGCCGGTGCGGTTGGCTTCGACCGCGGCGCGGCTGGATTTTTCGCCTGCCTCCAGCGCCTGGATGCGCGCCAGGCCGCTGGTGACGCCGGTGTAGTACTGGCGTGCGGCTTGCACGGCCTGGCGGCGCGCCGCCTCGTAATCGTGGCGTGCCTTCTGTTCCAGCTGGACCTTTTCAGTCACTTGCGACGAGACCCCGCCGCCCGAGTACAGCGGGATCGACAGCACCACGCCGATGGTGCTGTCGATGGGCTTGCCCGGCGCGGCATTGCGCATCACGGCGTCGCTGGCGCTGCCGCTGCTGGCGCGCAGGTTCAGGGTCGGGTAATGGCCGCTCTTGGCGATCTGGATCTCGCGGCCGGCGATGCGCGTCAGGAGCTGCGCGCGCAACACGTCCAGGCTGGAGGACTCCGCCTGGTTGCTCCAGTCGGCCACGCGGGCGGGCTGCGGCGCGGGCAGCTGCACGCCATAGGGCAGTTCGGACAAGGCGCCGGGAGCCGTGCCGATGATCTTGGCCAGTTCGTCGCGGCGGACTTCCAGGTCGTTCTGCAGGCGCAGTTCCTGCGCCACCACCAGGTCGTAGCGCGCCTGTGCCTCGTAGGTGTCGGTGATGGTGGCGTTGCCGAGTTCGAAGTTGCGCTTGGCGGACTCCAGCTGCCCGGCCACGGCGGCCTTTTCGGCCTCGGTGGCGGTCAGCGTGTCCTGGGCGTAGAGCACGTTGAAATAGGCGTCGGCCACGCGCAGCAGCAGGTCCTGATAGGCCTGTTGCAGCTGCACCTCGACGTCGGCGACGACCAGCTTGGATTGCTCGAAATTTTGCCAGCGGCCCCAGTCGAACAGCGGCTGGGTCAGGGACAGGTCCCAGACGCCGCGGCCGCCGCTGTAGGCGATGCCCATGCCGCGGGTGCTGCGGGTTTCCTGGTAGGCGCCGCCGGCTTCGGCGGAGATCAGGGGCAGGAGCAGGGAACGGGCCTGGGGTTCTTTTTCCAGGCCGGCGCGGTAGTTGGCGCGCGCGGCGGCGTAGATCGGGTCATTGCCCAGCGCCGATTGCCAGATCTGGATCAGGTTCTGCGCGCGGACAAGCGTCGGGCCGACGCTTGCGGCGCAGGTAAAAACCAGTAAAGCCGTTAGCAATCGGAAACGCATGGTGGTCAACGATACGCCGGGCCGCCCGGGGCGCGGCGGCCCTGTCAGAGGGGCAGGCGCCGGGCGGCAGGGTTGGGGATCAGAACTTGAACTGGGATACCGTGACGCCGCGCAGCGGCTTGATGACGGTTTCGAACAGGTTCACCGTTTCGAAGCTGGCCGCGGTGGTGCGGGTGATGCGACAGGCCGTCATGACGGGCGCCTGGCCCACGATCACGACCAGGCGGCCGCCCACGCGCAACTGGTACTTCAGCGCGTCGGGGACGGTCGGCACGGAACCCGTGACGAGGATGGCGTCGTATTCGGTGGAGCCCCAGCCGTTGCGGGCGTCGCCGGTTTCGACCTTGACGTTGGTGACATTGTTCATCTGCAGGTTCTGCTGCGCGAACGTCACCAGGCGGCTGTCGATTTCGACCGAGGTGACCTGCTGCGCCAGGTAGCCCAGCAGCGCGGCCTGGTAGCCGGAGCCAGTGCCGATTTCCAGCACGCAGTCGGACTTGGTCAGCAGCAGCTCTTGCGCCAGGCGGGCTTCCACCTTGGGCGCCAGCATGTTCTGGCGGGTGTTGACCGCGTTGATCTCAAGCGGCAGTTCCAGGTCGGAAAACGCCAGCGCGCGCAGGGCCGGCGGAACGAATTGTTCGCGGCGCACATCGAACAGCGCTTGCAGCACGTTGGCGTCCAGAACGTCCCACGGGCGGATCTGCTGTTCCACCATGTTGAAGCGGGCTTGTTCTACGTCGGGCAGGGTCGAAGCGTTCATGACGGTCAGAAAAAACAGAGGAATCAACAGACCATTGTACCGATTCGTAGCGTACTGTGACGCCCGACCCCGCCGACAGATGTTTCAGACGCCGCCCGGATCTACCACCAGGCGTGGAAGTGGTGCACCGGGCCGTGGCCCGAACCCACCGACAGGCGCTCGGCGTGGCGGATGGCCTCCGTGAGGTAGGCCTTGGCGCGGCGCGCCGCCTCGGGCACGTCCCCGGTTTGCGGCAGCAGCGCGGCCAGCGCCGCCGACAGCGTGCAGCCGGTGCCGTGGGTGTTGACGGTCTCGATGCGGTGGCCGGGCAGCTCGATCATGCGGTCGCCGTCATGCAGCAGGTCGATGGTCTCGCTGCCG
Organism: Achromobacter sp. GD03932; assembly: GCF_029839485.1. Classification (NCBI taxonomy): domain Bacteria; kingdom Pseudomonadati; phylum Pseudomonadota; class Betaproteobacteria; order Burkholderiales; family Alcaligenaceae; genus Achromobacter; species Achromobacter sp. GD03932. The sequence goes on along the minus strand of NZ_JAOCAT010000008.1, from coordinate 48,638 downwards.
GGCAGGTGGCCGCCCTTGACCAGCACCCAGCGCTCACCTGAATGCGCCAGCTTGTTGCGCAGGCGTTCGGCCACGCGCCGCATTTCCTTGACGGTCTCGACCGGACGCTCTTCCAGCAGCACGCCGGCTTCGGGCAGGTTGGGCGTCAGCAGGGTGGACTGCGGCAGCAGGGCCTCGCGCATGGCGCCCAGGGCGTCGCGTTCCAGCAGCAGGTCGCCGCTTTTGGCCACCATCACCGGGTCCAGCACCACGTGGGCCGGTGCCCACTTGGCGAGCTTCTCGGCCACCACCTGGATCACCGGCTGCTGGCCCAGCATGCCGATCTTGACCGCGTCGATGCGCACGTCCGCGAACAGCGTGTCGATCTGCTGGCCGACGAAAGCGGGCGGGACCGCCGAGATGCCGGTGACGCCCTGGGTGTTCTGCGCCGTCAGCGCGGCGATCACCGCGCAGCCGTAGGCGCCCAGCGCGCTCATGGCCTTGACGTCGGCCAGGATGCCGGCGCCGCCGGAGGGGTCGACGCCAGCGATGGTCAGCGCGTTGGGGATGGGGCGGCCGCTGGCGGCCTGCTGGCGGCCGTTCATTTGGGGGCGCCCGCCGTGATCAGGCCTTCGTTGGGCGAGCTGGGGGCGCCGCTGTACAGCTTCTTGGGCATGCGGCCGGCCAGGAAGGCCTCGCGGCCGGCTTCCACGCCCTTCTTCATGGCGCTGGCCATCAGGATGGGATCGCGCGCGCCGGCGATGGCGGTGTTCATCAGGACGGCGTCGCAGCCCAGCTCCATGGCGATAGCGGCGTCCGACGCGGTACCCACGCCGGCGTCCACCACGATGGGCACGCGGGCCTGCTCGATGATCAGGCGCAGGTTCCAGGGATTCAGGATGCCCATGCCCGAGCCGATCAGCGAGGCCAGCGGCATCACGGCGACCGCGCCCAGGTCTTCCAGCATGCGGCACTGGATGGGATCGTCGGTGCAATACACCATGACCTTGAAGCCTTCGTCCACCAGGGTCTTGGTGGCCTTCAGGGTCTCCGGCATGTTGGGGAAGAGGGTCTGCGGGTCGCCCAGCACTTCCAGCTTCACCAGGTCGTGGCCGTCCAGCAGTTCGCGCGCCAGGCGCAGCGTGCGCACGGCCTCGTCGGCGCTGTAGCAGCCGGCGGTGTTGGGCAGCAGCGTGAATTTGGACGGCGGGACGTAGTCCAGCAGGTTCGGTTCACCGGCGTTCTGGCCGATATTGGTGCGGCGGATGGCGACGGTGACGATCTCGGTGCCGCTGGCGTCCAACGCCGCGCGGGTCTGTTCGAAGTCCTTGTACTTGCCGGTGCCGACGAGCAGGCGCGACGAGTAGGCGCGGCCGGCGATGGTGAGAGTGTCTTGAGTGGTCATGGCGGAGGTTCAAAGGGCGGGTGCGCACGATGCGAGACCCGCGGGGACTGGCGATACGTTGGACGAATGATAAAGCACGGCGCCGCGCGGCAGACGTGCTCGGTGAAATGCGGCGTTCCACTATTTGCAGATCGTGGTGCGGACACGTTCAGCGCAGGCGGTCCAGGTCGGCGCAGATCGCCTCGGCGGCGTCGATCAAACGCGGACCCGGGCGGTACAGCGCGTCGGCATCCACGCCGTACACATGCCCCAGCCGCGCGGCGGGCAGTCCCAGCGCCTGCCAGGCGGCCAGGTTGCGGGCGCCGTCCTCGGGGCGGGAGATGCCGGCCAGCACCGCCTCGGGGCGCGCCGCCAGCACGCTTTCCAGCGTGACCTGGGGCGCCACCACGGGCGCCTGGCCGAAGACATTGACGCCGCCGCAGACGCGCAGGGCGTCGCTGACGATGCTGCTGTCGTTCAAGGTGTAGATGGGGTCCAGCCCCGCCTGCACGAACACGCGCACGGGGCGGCGGCCGGCATAGCGGGCGGCCAGGGTGTCCAGGCGAGCGCGCAGGGCCTGGGCGGCAGGCTGCGCCTGCGCTTCGGTGCCGAACAGCGCGCCCATGCGTTCGACCGCGTCGGGGATGGCGGCCAGGGTCTGCGGGTCGCTGTAGAACACCGGCACGCCCAGCTTGTCCATCACCCGCGCCAGCGGCGCGGCGGCGGCGGGCTGCCAGGCGATCAGCAGGTCCGGACGTACGGCAGCCACGCGTTCGGGATCGGGCTGGGTGCCGTCGCCGATGATGGGCAACTGGCGGGCGGCGGGCGGATAGTCGCTGCCACGGATGGTGGCGATGAGCCGGTCGCCCGCGCCGGCGGCAAAGACCAGCTCGGTGGCGTGCGGGGCCAGGGTGACGGCGCGCCGGGCGGGAGCGGCCAGCGAGACCTGGCGTCCCTGGTCGTCGCGGATCTGGATGACCGCGCCGGCGGCGGAACCCGCCCCGGTATCCGTCGCCGGACCTGCTGCGGCGAGTCCCGCGGACAGCAGCGCGCCCAGGGCCAGGAACAGCCCCGGAGCGATGCGAGGGTGGGTACGTGCGAGGGGCATGCAGGAAGCCGATATAGCCAGCGGGGAACGCCGACTATATCGGAATGCCGCGATCAGTAGCGCAGCGTGAGCGACGCGTAGAAATTGCGGCCCGGGGCGGGGTACAGGCTGTAATTGGCGACCGGACCCAGCATCTCGAACGAAGCATTGCCGCCGCGGATGCCGTAGGTGGCGTACTGGCGGTCGAAGATGTTGTTCACGCCGATGGCGCCTTCGATGTTGCGCGTGAACTTGTAGGCCACCTTGGTGTTGAACAGCACGTAGGCGTCCAGTTCCTTGGCGAACTGGTTGGCCTGGTCGTTGTCCATGCGCGACTTGCCCACGTATTGCGCCGTCACGTTCCACAGGAACGCATCGGTGGGACGCCAGGTCACGCCGGCGTTGGCCAGCCACTTGGGCGCCAGCGGCACGGTCTTGCCCGCCAGGTCCACGCCGGCGTAGGTGCCGGAGCGGAATTGCGCTTCCATCCAGGTCAGGTTGGCGTCCAGCGACACGCTGCTGGAGATCGCGGTGTGGCCTTCCAGTTCGATGCCTTGGCGGCGGGTCGGGTCCAGGTTGGTGTTGGCGCCCGTGCCCGGACCCCAGATGCCATCAGCCAGCGGGTTGTACTGGATTTCGTTGGTCAGGTCATAGCGGAAGTACGACAGGCGGGCGCTGCTGCTGGCCGACTGCCAGGTCACGCCGATTTCCTTGTCGGTGGAGGTCTGCGGCGCCAGCGAGGTCTGCACCGACAGCAGTTCGTCGGCGTTGGGCAGGCGGAAGCTGCGGCCGACCTTGCCGTACACGCCGAAACCGGCGGGCAGGTCCTGGCGCACGCCCAGCTGCCAGGCGGTCAGGTGGTTGCTGCGGTCCGACGCCGTGCCCGAGCCAGAGATCACGTCCAGGTCGTCGGAGGCGTACTGGCGGCGCACGCCGGCCGTCACGTAGGTGCTGTCGGTGGCGCGCACCTGGCCTTCGGCGAACAGGCCGTACTGGTGCTGGCGCGACTGCCACTTCGAGGGCTGGAAGTCGTAGTAGGCGTTCTGGTTGGCGGTGGTCTTGGCTTCCTGGCCGTCGGCGCCGAAGACGATGCTGTGGCCGCCGTTGATCGGCAGGCGGTAGCGCACGCTGGCGATGTTCTCTTCCAGCTTCTGGTCGCGCAGGATGTCGCCGAAGCCGTCGTAGGTCAGGCCGTCGAGCTTTTTCTCGCGGGTCGACAGGTCGGCGTACAGGGTGCCGGCGCCGATCGCCTGCTCGAGCTGCAGGCCGAAGGTAGTGGTGGTGGTCTTGACGTAATCGACGTCGTTCTTCGAGCCGCGCGGATCGTCCTGGTACTCGTTCAGGCCGGTCTTGGGGTTGATCGTGCGCGGACCGGGCAACTCCAGCTTCTGCGTGGTGGTGCGGCCGTACAGGCGGATCGAGCCGTCGTCGTGGCGGAACGTGATGCCGCCGCCGCCGCCCTCGCGGCGCTCGCCGCTGTGGTCGCGGTAGCCGTCGCTGTGCAGCGATTGCATGTAGGCGTCGACGCCGACCTTTTCATTGTTCATGGACACGGCCGCGTCGTACTGGCGCAGGCCATAGCTGCCGAAGGTGGCGGTGGCGCGGGCGGCGACCGGCTCCTTGGTGAAATCGGAACGCGTGATGATGTTGATCACGCCGCCGGTGGTGCCGCCGCCGTATTGCACGGAACCGCTGCCGCGCACGATTTCAATGCGCTCGACCTGGTCCAGCGGCACTACGCCGAGGCTGGGCGCCGACAGGTCGTTGGTGTTCTGCTTGACGCCATCGATCAGGATCAGCGTGTTGCTGGCGCCGGTGATGCCGAAGCCGCGCAGGTCGACGATGGAGTTGTCGCTCGAGCTGCTGGTGTTGATCAGGTGGATGCCGGCCTGGGTCGACAGCACGTCCTGCATGGTGCGGGCGCTGGACGCGGCGATGTCTTCGGCGGTGATGACCGAGATCGACACCGGCAGCGTGCGGCCGTCGGTCGGCACGCGCTGGGCGGTGACCGTGATGGCGTCGAGCTGGGGAGTGGAGGAGGCGGCTTGCTGGGCGGCGGCGATGGCCGGGGCGGAGCAGAGCAGGGCGCCGGCATAGCGCCGGATGGAGCGGGTTTTCATCTACGTAACCTCGATGCGACCCGCGACCCCGCAGGCCATTCACGATGGGGAGGATGCCCAAGCCGCGGCGGGCCGGTGTAGGCCTGGCGGCAATGCATGGACTTCCTGACGATCGAACAGGCCGGTATCGGGCTGCCATGGGCGCATTGCGCGCATGGGGACCGTTGCGGGGGCAGCACAGGCTGGAGCCAGGGGTTGCCGGCGCCTTGTGGGGCGGCAGCCCTGGGAGGTTCTTCCTGTTTCCCGTTTACCTTTCGCGCGCGGTGCGGCAAGTGTTGCGTTCTTGCCTGCCCTGTGCGCCGAAAGCACCGGTTCGGGGCCGAAACTGTATCACCGGGAGGCGCGGATAGGCCCATTTTGTTACGATCAGGGCTTGTTTTTGCGGCGTTTTTCGCTTTTTCGCCACATTGCGCCGCCATCGCCAACTCCATCCGGACCTGCCCGTGTCGTATCCCCGCCTGCCTTACCCGCCCGAAGCCTATACCCATGGCGGTGAATTCGCCCGCCTGCTGGGCAAGCGCATCCTGATTCTGGATGGCGCCATGGGCACCATGATCCAGCGCTACAAGCTGGGCGAGGCGGACTTCCGCGGCGAGCGCTTCGCCGGCCACGGCAAGGACGTCAAGGGCAACAACGAGCTGCTGTCGCTGGTGCGCCCGGACGTGATCTCCGAGATCCACCGGCAATACCTGGAAGCGGGCGCCGACGTCATCGAGACCAACACCTTCGGCGCGACGACCATCGCGCAGGGCGACTACGAGCTGCCGGAACTGGCCTACGAACTGAACCTGGTGTCCGCCCGCCTGGCGCGCGAGGCCTGTGACGCCTACAGCACGCCCGAGCGGCCGCGTTTCGTGGCCGGCGCGCTGGGCCCGCAGCCCAAGACGGCCTCGATCTCGCCGGACGTGAACGATCCGGGCGCGCGCAACGTCACCTTCGAGGAACTGCGCGTCGCCTATGTGGAGCAGCTCAACGGCCTGCTGGACGGCGGCATCGACATCGTCCTGATCGAAACCATCTTCGACACCCTCAACGCCAAGGCGGCCATCTTCGCCACCGAGGAAGTGTTCGAGGCGCGCGGCGTGCGCCTGCCCGTGATGATCTCGGGCACGGTGACCGACGCGTCCGGCCGCATCCTTTCCGGCCAGACCGTGGAAGCCTTCTGGAACTCGGTGCGCCATGCGCGCCCCATCACCATCGGCCTGAACTGCGCGCTGGGCGCGGCGCTGATGCGCCCCTACGTGGCCGAGCTGGCCCGCATCTGCGACACCTACGTCTGCGTCTATCCGAACGCCGGCCTGCCCAACCCGATGGCCGAAACCGGCTTCGACGAAACCCCGGCCGACACCTCCGCGCTGCTGGAGGAGTTCGCGCGTGCCGGCCTGGTGAACATGTCGGGCGGCTGTTGCGGCACCACGCCGGACCACATCCGCGAGATCGCGGCCAAGGTCATGTCGCTGACCCCGCGCGCCGTGCCGGACATTCCGGTGAAGACCCGCCTGTCGGGCCTGGAACCGCTGAACATCGACGAAGACACGCTCTACGTCAACGTGGGCGAACGCACCAACGTGACGGGCAGCAAGATGTTTGCCCGCCTGATCCGCGAAGAGAAATACGACGAGGCGCTGGCCGTGGCCCGCCAGCAGGTCGAGAACGGCGCGCAGATCATCGACATCAACATGGACGAGGCCATGCTGGATTCGGTGGCCTGCATGCGGCGCTTTCTCAACCTGATCGCGTCCGAGCCCGACATCGCGCGCGTGCCGATCATGATCGACAGCTCCAAGTGGGAAGTCATCGAGGAAGGCCTGAAGTGCGTGCAGGGCAAGCCCGTGGTGAACTCGATCTCCATGAAGGAAGGGCTGGAGCCCTTCCGCCACCATGCGCGCCTGTGCCGCCGCTACGGCGCGGCCGTGGTGGTGATGGCGTTCGACGAACTGGGCCAGGCCGACACGCTGGAGCGCCGCAAGGAAATCTGCGGCCGCGCCTACAAGATCCTGGTCGAGGAAGAAGGCTTCCCGCCGGAAGACATCATCTTCGACCCCAACGTCTTCGCGGTCGCGACCGGCATCGACGAGCACAACCACTACGCCGTGGACTTCATCGAAGGCACGCGCTGGATCCGCGAAAACCTGCCCTACGCCCGCATTTCGGGCGGCGTGTCCAACGTCAGCTTCTCGTTCCGCGGCAATGAGCCGATGCGCGAGGCGATCCACACGGTGTTCCTCTACTACGCCGTGAAGGAAGGCATGACGATGGGCATCGTCAACGCCGGCCAGCTGGGCGTGTACGCCGACCTGGATCCCAAGCTGCGCGACCTGGTCGAGGACGTGGTGCTGGACCGCGCCGAGCCCGTGGGCAAGACGGACGCCGACGACGAGCGCACGCCGACCGAACGCCTGGTGCAGTTCGCCGACAGCGTGAAGGGCTCGGGCGCCAAGAAGGAAGAAGACCTGACCTGGCGCAACGCTGAGGTCGAGGCCCGCCTGTCGCACGCGCTGGTGCACGGCATCACCGCCTTCATCGTCGAGGACACCGAGGAAGTGCGCCAGAAGATCGCCGCGCGCGGTGGCCGTCCGATCGAAGTGATCGAAGGCCCGCTGATGGACGGCATGAACGTGGTGGGCGACCTGTTCGGCGAGGGCAAGATGTTCCTGCCGCAGGTGGTGAAGTCGGCCCGCGTCATGAAGCAGGCCGTGGCCCACCTGGTTCCCTTCATCGAGGAAGAAAAGCGCCAGATCGCGGCCGCCGGCGGCGACGTGCGCGCCAAGGGCAAGATCGTCATCGCCACGGTCAAGGGCGACGTGCACGACATCGGCAAGAACATCGTGTCGGTGGTCCTGCAGTGCAATAACTTCGAAGTCGTGAACATGGGCGTGATGGTGCCCTGCGCCCAGATCCTGGAAAAGGCCAAGGAAGAGAACGCCGACATCGTCGGCCTGTCCGGCCTGATCACGCCCAGCCTGGAAGAAATGGCCTACGTCGCCAGCGAAATGCAGCGCGACGAATACTTCCGCAGCCGCAAGCTGCCGCTGATGATAGGCGGGGCCACCACCAGCCGCGTGCATACCGCCGTGAAGATCGCGCCCAACTACGAAGGCCCGGTGATCTACGTGCCGGACGCCAGCCGTTCAGTGGGCGTGGCCACCAGCCTGATGTCGGATCAGTCGGAAGCCTACCTGGCCGATCTGGCCCAGGAATACGAAGAGGTGCGCCGCCGCCACGCCAACCGCAAGGCCACGCCCATCCTGCCGCTGGCCGAAGCGCGCGCCTCGCGCCCCGCGATCGACTGGGACAACTACACGCCGCCGCGCCCCAAGTTCATCGGCCGCCGCACGTTCAAGAGCTACGACCTGGCCGAGATCGCCAAGTACGTGGACTGGGGCCCGTTCTTCCAGACCTGGAGCCTGTTCGGCCCGTTCCCGGCCATCCTGGACGACAAGGTCGTGGGCGAGCAGGCGCGCAAGGTCTACGCCGACGGCCAGGCCATGATGAAGCGCATCATCGAAGGCCGCTGGCTCACCGCCAACGGCGTGGTGGGCTTCTATCCGGCCAACAGCATCAACGACGAAGACATCGAGGTCTACAAGGACGAGACCCGCAGCGAGGTGCTGTTCACCTATCGCAACCTGCGCCAGCAGGGCGCCAAGCGCGAAGGCGTCAGCAACAAGTCGCTGTCCGACTTCATCGCGCCCAAGTCCAGCGGCAAGCTGGACTACATCGGCATGTTCGCCGTCACGGCGGGCCTGGGCATCGAAAAGAAGGAAGCGGAATTCGAAAAGGCGCTGGACGATTACTCCAGCATCATGCTCAAGTCGCTGGCCGACCGCCTGGCCGAAGGCTTCGCCGAATGCCTGCATGCCCGCGTGCGCCAGGACCTGTGGGGCTACGCGCCCGACGAAGCCCTGTCCAACGAGGACATGATCGCCGAGAAATACGTGGGCATCCGCCCCGCGCCCGGCTATCCGGCCTGCCCGGAACACGTCATCAAGACCGACATGTTCCGCGTACTGGACGGCGCCGACATCGGCATGATGCTGACCGACAGCTACGCCATGTACCCGGCTTCCAGCGTGTCCGGCTTCTACTTCAGCCACCCGCAGTCGCAGTACTTCAATGTGGGTGTGATCGGCGAAGACCAGCTGCAGGACTATGCGGCCCGCAGCGGCCGCAGCATCGAAGACCTGAAGCGCACCCTGGCGCCGAACCTGGGTTGAGCGCTGCCGGGGGAGCGGCCAGGCGTACTCGCCGGCCATTCCCCCGTCCATGCGGCTGTGCCGTTACGCTTGCTCTGCGTCCTGATGCGTCTTGCCACGGCCCACATAGGGAATGGCGTGGTCGATGGTTTCCCAGATGTAGCGCCCGGACGGGCTTTGCTGTTCCTCGGCCACGTGCGACACCAGGCCGGCCGCGCGCGAGATGACGGCGAAGCCGCGCATCAGTTCGGTCGGCACGCCGATCTCGCTGAGCAGCGCCGCCACCGCGCCGGTGGCGTTGATGGTGATGTGCTTGCCGTAGGTCTCGTCGATCGCAGCCGCGAGCAGGCGCAGCGCCTTGAGCGAGTCGCCCTTGAGCTCTGGTTCGGCCTCGGCCAGCGCCAGCAGCTTGATCGAGCGCGGGTCGTCGGGCTTGTGCAGATGGTGTCCGAAGCCGGGCAACGCGCTGCGCGATTCGCGGAATTCGCGGGCGATCGCCAGGGCTTCCGTGCGGCCATCGTCGGCCTGGTGGATGCGGTCCAGCAGGCGCGAACAGTTTTCCATGGTGCCGACGAACTGGCTGCCCACCGCCATCAGCCCGGACGCCACCGCGCCCTGCAGGTTTTCCGGCGCGCTCATGTAGATCAGCCGCGTGGCAATGGCGCTGGGCGTCAGGCCATGCTCCATCAGCGTGACCAGCACCGCGTCGACGATGCGCAGGTCCACCGGGCGCGCCTCGCGGCCCAGGATCTGCATGATCATGACTTCGGTGAAGGTCTTCTTGCCGATCAGGTCTTCGACCAGATCCACGTCGCGGTAGGACATGCCGGTGAGGTGATGCGCGCAGAGGCGGGTTTCGGGCGTTTTCATGGGGTCTCCTTCAGGGCCGCGTCGCGCACGGCGTTTTTCAGCACCTTGCCCACGCTGGAGCGCGGCAGACTGTCATGGATGTGGAATTGCTTGGGCGTGGCCACGGGGCCGAGCAGGGCGCGCACGTGGGTCTTCAACTCGTCCGCGCTGGCCTGCGCACCGGGATGGAACTGCACGGCGGCGTGAACGGCTTCGCCCCATTTGTCGTCGGGCAGGCCGAACACCGAGCACTCATACACCGCGGGATGCGCGGACAGTGCGTTCTCCACGTCCACCGGGTAGATGTTGAAGCCGCCCGTGATGATCACATCGCGCAGCCGGTCCTTCAGGAACAGATAGCCGCGCGTGTCGATCAGGCCGGTGTCGCCGGTATGCAGCCAGCCGTCCACGACCGTTTCGGCGGTCTTCTCCGGCAGGCGCCAGTAGCCGGACATGACCAGATCGCCCTGCACCACGACCTCGCCGATCTCGCCGCGCGGCAGCAGCGCGCCGTCGGGCGACATGATGGCCACGTCGCTGAGCCAGGTGACGCGTCCGACCGAGGCGCGGTTCTCCGGGGCTTCCAGATCGGCGGGCCGCAGCACCGTCATGATCTGCGGCGCCTCGGTCTGGCCGTAGGTGGTGCCCAGCACCGGGCCGAAGAAGTCGCGCGCCCGGTCGATCTTTTCCACGGGCATGGGCGCGCCGCCGTAGATCAGGTTGCGCAGGCGCGGGAAGTCGGCGCGCGAGACGCCGGGTTGCGCCATGATCATGTAGATCAGCGTGGGCGGCATGAAGCTCAGCGTGCCGCCGCGTTCGCGGAAGGCGGCGGTGATGCTGGCCGGCGTGACGCCATCCAGCAGCAGATGGGCGCCGCCGCAAGCCAGCACCGGCAAGAGATAGGTGCCGGTGCCATGCGTGATGGGGGCTGCCACGACGTAGCGGTCTTCGTGGGTCAGGCTCCAGCTCATGATCTGGTTGATGATGCCCGCATTCCACGCGTGGTAAGGCTGCATCACGCCCTTGGGCAGGCCGGTGGTGCCGCCGGTGAACTTGATGGCCTGGGTGGCGTCGCGCGGCAGCGCATGGCGTTGCGGTTCGCGTCCGGCGCAGCGGGCCAGCAGCGCGTCCAGCGCCAGCGGCGCCGCCGCGTCTTCCAGATGGATGTGGCGGCGGCCTTGCGGCGCCTGGGCCTCGGGCGCCAGCGGCGCGCCCATGCCGTCCACGATCACGATGGACGGCTCGGTCGCGTCCAGGATGCGCCCGATCTCGCGCTCGGTGCTGCGGTAGTTGAGCGGTACCCACACCTTGCCGCTGGCCAGCACGGCCAGCAGCGCCAGGATGTGCCGAGCGGAATTGCCGGCGCAGATCGCCACCCGCGTTTGCGGCGCAGGATCGAGTTCCTGCAAGGCCGCGGCCAGCGCCCGCGTGTCGGCGGCCAGCCGTGAGTACGTGACCTGGTCTTCGGGTCCGTCCAGCGCGATGCGGTCCGGATACTGCTCGGCAGCGCGGAAGAAGAAATCTATCGGGTACATCCTGGTGTTCCTAGTTGGCTTTGAGATTGGCGCTCTTGACGACCTTGCCCCACTTGTCGATCTCGCTGGCGATCTTCCTGGCGTAGGTGTCGGGCGTGTTGGGCTGCTGCGGCGCGTAGAAGCCGGACTGCTGGTAGGACGCCTGCAGCGCCGGGCTGGCCAGCGCCTTGTTGATGGCCTGGTTCAGGCGCTCGACGATGGGTTTGGGGGTGCCGGCAGGCGCCATCACGCCGAACCAGGATTCGACGTCGAAGCCGGCCAAGCCGGATTCGGCCAGGGTGGGCGTGTCGGGGGCGGACGGCAGACGCTGCGGCGAGGTGACGCCGATGGCGCGCAGCTTGCCCGCCTGCACGTGCGGCAGCGACGAGGGCAGGTTGTCGAACATGGAATCCACCTGGCCGCCCAGCAGATCGGTCACGGCCGGGCCGCTGCCGCGGTACGGCACGTGCAGGATGTCGGTGCCGGTCTGCATCTTGAACAGTTCGCACGACAGATGGATGGACGAGCCGCTGCCCGACGAGGCGCAGGTCAGCTTGCCCGGGTTCTTCTTGGCGTAAGCCACGTATTCCTGCACGGTCTTGACCGGCAGCTTGGGATTGACCACCAGAATGTTCGGAATGGTCGCCAGCAGGCCCACGGGCTCGAAGCCCTTCACGAAGTCATAGTTGAGCTGGCTGTACAGCGTGCGGTTGATGGTGTTGGCGATGGAGCCCACGTACAGCGTGTAGCCGTCGGGCGCTGCGCGCGCGACGATTTCCGCGCCGATGTTGCTGTTGGCGCCGGTCTTGTTCTCGACCACGATGGTCTGGCCCAGCTCTTCCGCGAGGGACTTCGCCATCAGGCGCGCCACGATGTCGGTGGCGCCGCCAGCCGCGTAGCCCACGACCAGCGTCACGGGACGCTCGGGATAGGGCTTGGCCGCCAGGACCGGGGCCGCGAGCAGCGCGCCCAGGGCGGCCGCCGCGGCGGCCCACCGCTTGCTTTGCATCTTCATTGTTGTCTCCGTCCTGTTTGTCTAATATTTGGACAGCTCTGCGTCTGCCCGGATTCATATTGGGCTTTGATAGGGGCCTCATCAACGCAAGCTGTCCAAAAAATGAACAAGCCAGAATCCGAAGGCTCCGGGCCGCGCGTATTGCGCCGCGGGTTGCGCGTGCTGGGCGTGCTGCGGCAGGCGGGCGCGGCGGGCATGCACGTGGTCGACATCGCGCGCGCGGCGGGCATGCAGCGGACCACGGCCTACCGCTATCTCGACGTGCTGGTTCAGGAGGGCTACGCCCTGCGCGAGTCCGAAGCGCCGCGCTGGCGCGTGGCCGAGCTGGGCGTGATGATGGCGGGCGATCCGCATGCGCAGGCCGTGCGCAGCCTGCGGCCGGTGCTGCGGCAGATCAGCGACGTCAGCGGCGATTCCGCTTTTCTCATCTGCCGCGCCGGCAACGATTCGCTCTGCCTGCACCGTGAAGTGGGCAACTACCCCGTGCAGGTGCTGGCGGTTACGGTGGGGCACCGCCAGCCGCTGGGCGTGGGGGCGGCCGGGCTGGCGCTATTGGCCGCGCTGCCGCCTGACGAGTCGGAAGAGGTGATTGCGCAGAACGAGCAGGCGTTGCGCGCCTACGGCGGCATGACGGTGGCGCAGATGCGGCGCCTGGTGGAGAACACGCGCGGACGCGGCTGGTCGGTGGTGGGCAACGCGGCGGTGCCCGGCGTGCTGGGCGTGGGCGTGGCCTTGTGCGATGCAGGCGGATATCCGCGCCTGGCCGTCAGCGTGTCCAGCCTGATCAGCCGCATGCAGGCGGCGCGCCAGCGCAATATCGCCGACCTGATCCGCGCCCAGCTGGCGCAGGACGAGGTCAGGACGCAGCGCTGGGCGTTGCCGGGGTTTCCGGCGGCCTAGGCGGCTGCCGGCGTCGGCACCCGGTACGTCTTCTGGTAATGCACCGTGAAAGTCTTGAAGGCTTCCAGGGCCTTGTGCGGATCGTGGCCGGGCTTGACCAGGAAGCTGTCGAAGCCAACGCGCGCCTGGTAGTGGATGGTGTCGATCATCACGTCGCCGACCGCGCGTAGTTCGCCTTGCCACTGGTAGCGCGTGCGCAGCAGCTGCGCCAGCGAATAGCCGCGGCCATCGGTGTAGACCGGAAAATCCACGGCGATGAAGGCAATGCCGGCGGGGTCCAGGGTGCCGTCGGCTTCGGCCAGGTCGCGCAGATCGGCGTCGGGGTCGAGCAGGACCGCGACGGGATGCTGGTGGCGGCGCAAGGTGGCGCGCGAGGTCTTCCAGACGGAAAGCGGCACGATCCAGCCCGGCGCGTCGCCAGGCACCTGGCCCTCGGCGGGAACCTCGGGTTCAGGCGTGAAGGCGCGCGAGGCGTCCGCTTCCAGGCGGCCGTTGCGAATCAGGTGCGGGCCGGGGGCGTCGTGCGGATAGATTTCAGACATGGGCGGCCTCGGCTTGCTGCGCGGGTTTGGCGAAGGCGGGATCGGAGTAGACGTCCTGCTTGAAGGGATCGATGCCGACCCGGTCTACCACGTCGATGAAGCGTTCCTCTTCGCTGTCGCGCAGGCCCAGGTAAGTGCGGATCAGGCGGTCCACCACGCCCGCGACCTGCTCGCGCGCGAATGAGGGGCCGATGATGCGGCCGATGGCGGCGCCGCCGCCGCGCGTGGATTCGATGTCGGGCAGCGGCTTGGCGGCGCCGTTCTGGCGGCCGCCTATGGTGACCTGATACCACTCCTCGCCGGCCTTATCGACGCCAAGAATGCCGATATGGCCCACGTGATGGTGGCCGCAGGAGTTGATGCAGCCCGAGATGTTCAGGTCCAGCTCGCCGATCTCGAAGAGATAGTCGAGGTTGTCGAACTGGCGCTGGATGGCTTCGGCCACGGGGATGGAGACGGCATTGGCCAGCGCGCAGAAATCCCCGCCCGGACAGGCGATGATGTTGGTCAGCAGCCCGATGTTGGGCGTGGCCAGGTTCAGCGCCTGCAACGTGGTCCAGAGTTCATGCAGGCGCGCGCGGCGCACGTCGGCCAGGATCAGGTTCTGCTCGTGCGAGACGCGCAGCTCGCCGAAGCCGTAGTCGTCGGCCAGGTCGGCCACCGCGTCCATCTGGTCGGCGGTGATATCGCCCGGCGGCACGCCGGTGGGCTTGAGCGACACGGTGACCGCGGCATAGCCGGCTACCTTGTGCGGATGCACGTTGGTGCGCAGCCAGCGCGCAAAGCGCGGATCGGCGGCGGCCAGCGCGGCGGTGTTGTCCACGTCCTGCGCGGCAGTGGCGTCGTATTGCGGCCAGACGAAGCGGGCCTTGATGCTGTCGACGAATTCCTGGGTGATGGTGTCGGGGCCGCCCTTGATGAGCTGCCACTGTTCGTCCACCTGTTGCGCGTAGACTTCCGGCGTCAGGTCCTTGACGAGGATCTTGATGCGCGCCTTGTACTTGTTGTCGCGGCGGCCGTGCAGGTTGTAGACCCGCAGCGCGGCCTGCAGATAGGTCAGCAGGTCCTGCCATTCGACGAAGGGGTTGATCAGCTTGCCGACGATGGGCGTGCGGCCCAGACCGCCGCCGACCCAGACCCGGAAGCCCAGCTTGCCGTCGCGTTCGACGGCTTGCAGGCCGATGTCGTGCACGCCCACGGCCGCGCGGTCCTGCACCGCGCCGCTGACCGCGATCTTGAACTTGCGCGGCAGGAAGGCGAATTCGGGATGCAGCGTGGACCACTGGCGGATGATCTCGCACCACACCAGCGGATCCACCAGCTCGTCCGGCGCGACGCCGGCGAAGTGGTCGGTGGTGGTGTTGCGGATGCAGTTGCCGCTGGTCTGGATGGCGTGCATCTGCACCGTGGCGAGTTCGGCCAGGATGGCCGGCACGTCTTCCAGCTTGGGCCAGTTGAACTGGATGTTCTGGCGGGTGCTGAAATGGCCGTAGCCGCGGTCCCATTTGCGGGCAATGTGCGCCAGCGTGCGCAATTGGCGCGACGCCAGGATGCCGTAGGGAATGGCGACGCGCAGCATGGGCGCGTGGCGCTGGATGTACAGGCCGTTCTGCAGGCGCAAAACGCGGAATTCATCTTCCGTTAGTTGGCCATCGAGGAAGCGGCGCGTCTGGTCGGAGAATTGCGCCACGCGTTGCTCGACGAGCTGCTGGTCGACGGGGTCATACACGTACATTTCTACTGCCCTTGAAGTCTTCTCGGTCTGAGCCCTTGCGCTCGCCTGGCGCAATGCGGCAGGGGAAAGGGGTTCATAACCGTAACAGGCAGCTATGGCGACCGTCTAAGTCATTCTGGTAATAAGATCATGCCGCCTGCGTTCCATGATCCGCAGGCGTGATTTGATTGCTGCATGATGGGTTGCGCGCGTTTGTTGTCGGGGTTCTTGTTCCGATTTTGCCGCGCTTCACCCATCCTACGGGCCGCGTCTACAACGCCGCGTTCACCGCCCACTTCGCTACCACGACCAGAATGACCACCAGACAGGCCGCCATCAGCAGCCCGGTCAATATCAATGGCGCCGGCTTGTTGTTGGCGATGTCGGCATCGTAGCCCCGCCCGCGGCGCACGCCGAAGAATCCCCACAGCACGGATTTGACCGTGCGCAAGAAACTGAGCATGTAGACCTCCTGGCGTCGTGGCGATGCTGCAAATGTAGGCCGGCGCCGTCCGCGGAGACAGATGCAGATCCGCCTTACCCGACCGTATCAGACGCCGGACCGGCGGGGGCGCCGATGCCGCGCACGATGTGGTCCAGCAGTTCGCGCGCGGCGGGGGACACATGGCGGCCGGCGCGGCTTAGCACGTGCAGGCTGCCCTGGTTGAGGATGGGGTTGGCCAGCGGCAAGCTGGCCAGGCGCTGGGCGCGCAGGTCGGCCGTGACCGCGATGGGCGGCGTAAGCGCGTAGCCGATGCCGGCGGCGGCGAACTGCCACAGCGCCTTGAAGGACGAGGTGGTCAGCACGTTGCGCAGCCTGACCTGTTCGCTGATTTCGGCGGCCTGGATGTGCTGGCGCACACCGAAACCCTCCTGCATGGACGCGCCGGGATAGTCGGCCAGATCGGTCAGCAGCAGGGGACGGCGCAGCAGGGTCAGCGGGTGGTCCTCGCGGACAATGGCGCGGATGGGCTCGGGCCGTGAGTAATGGGTGCGCAGGCGGGCGTCGTTGGGGGGCTGGAACACCAGTCCGATATAGGCGCGGTCATCCACGATGCGCTGCACGATCTCGGAGGTGCGCGCCACGTCGATGTCCAGGGTGACCTCCGGGTGGCTGCGCCAGTAGCCGGGCAGCACGCGCTCGAACATCAGCTCCACGAAGCCTTCGCCCAGCACCAGGTCTATGTGTCCCCGTTCGGCCTTGCGCAGGCTGTCGATCTCGGAGAAGAAGCTCTCCTGGATGTCTTGCTGGCGCTTGATGTAGCGCGCCAGGATATGGCCGGCGTCGGTCGGCACCACGCCGCGCCCGCGGCGCTCGAACAGGGCGATGCCGCAATCGCGCTCCAGCGCGGCGATGGCGCGGCTGACGGCGGACGGGTCCATGTCCAGCACTTCGGCGGCGCCGCGCACCGAGCCGCGGCTCATGACCTGCATGAAATAGTGGGTGCGGCGGGCGTCGAGTTTTTCGTCCATGGCGAGGGCTCCGTGGCGGGAGTGCGGCGGCAGATCCACAGATACAATCTAGGGTTTACCCTTGCATGGTGCGAGATCATGCAAAATTTTCCCTGGAAAAGCCTATCCGTTGCATTTTACGCAACGTTTCTGCGCCAGCCCTGTCATGGTTGCGCGTAAGGCCGCCGGCGAAAATCGGCCCTGCTGCGCGCGCCGTCGCCGCCGCCGCGCTGCGACGCCCATTGCGGGCGCCGGCCGGCCGGGATTGCGGCGGGCAGCCACGACGACTATTCACGTTCATCAGGGGAATCCGATGTCTCACGCCAGCGCAAGCCTGGCCGCGCCTTCCATGCCGCTATCCGGGCGCATCCGCATGCTCGCCGCCATTTTGCTGGTGGTCGTCATTTCTGAAGCGATCGGCAGCGCCACCTTCAACGTGGGGCCGGGCAAGATCATCCTGCAGCCGATGCTGTGGGCGATTTTCATCGGCGCCATCGTGGCCGCCTTCGGCCAGCGCATGCCGGCCGGCCTGAACATTGACACCGCCATGCAGACCCGCATCAGCGGCTATCTGCAATACGCGCTGCTGCCCTTCCTGGCCAAGCTGGGCCTGATGGTGGGTGGCGCCTTGCCGCAGGTGCGCGAAGCCGGCTGGGCCCTGGTGTTCCAGGAGTTCGGCCACTTCTTCGGCACCATGGCCGTCGGCTTGCCGCTGGCCCTGCTGCTGGGCATCAAGCGCGAGGCCATCGGCGCCACTTTCTCGGTGGGCCGCGAGCCCAGCCTGGCCATCATCGGCGAACGCTACGGCATGAACTCGCCCGAAGGCCGCGGCGTGATGGCCGAATACATCACCGGCACCGTGATCGGCGCGCTGTTCGTGGCCCTGATGGCCGGCTTCATCACCAGCCTGAACATCTTCGATCCGCGCTCGCTCGCCATGGGCGCCGGCGTGGGCTCGGGCAGCATGATGGCCGCAGGCGTGGGCGCGATCGCATCCCAGCAGACGCCCGAAGTCGCGCACCAGGTGGCCGCGCTGGCCGCCGCCGCCAACCTGCTGACCACTGTGGTGGGCGTGTACTTCACGCTCTTCATCTCGCTGCCGACCACCATCTTCCTGTATGGCAAGCTGGAGCCCGTGCTGGGCCGCTTCTCGCGCGGCAAGGCCGAGACCGCCGCCGCTGATGACGAGGTCACGCAGGATGCGCCGGCGCACGGCGTCAAGATGGGCTTCGGCGACCGCCTGACCGCCTATGTCATCTGCGGCCTGTTCGCGCTGGTGGGCAACCGCCTGGGCTACAACGTGCCGTTCGCCGACGCCTTGCCGGGCATGGGCATCATCATCCTGCTGGTCGTCATTACCGACCTGGTGCTGCGCGTGGTGCCCAAGCTGCCGGCCGTGTTCGTGCTGTCGCTGATCGCCATGACCGCGGGCTGCCCCGGCGTGCTGCCGTACTCGGACCAGATCATCGCGATGGTCGGCAAGGTGAATTTCCTGCCGTTCACGACCGTGATCCTGGCCATGGCCGGCCTGTCGATCCTGAAGGACCTGCCGGCGTTCCGCAAGCTGGGCTGGAAGATCGTGGTGGTGTCCCTGGCCGCCAACGCCGGCACCTTCCTGGGTGCGACCATGATCGCGGAATTCTTCCACTGATCGCGGCCCGTTCCCGAATCAAGAACCGCCTGATGCTTTTTGTCAGGCGGTTTTTTTTGGTCAGGGCGCGAAACCCGGCCGGTAGCGCGCGTTGTCCGTGACGTTCTCGGTCGCGCCGATGTTGGCGACCTTGGGAACGCCCAGGCCCGCCGCCTTCATGGCCACGGCGGTCTGCAGTTCCTGGACTTGCGGATTACCCATGGCGAGGCGATAGGCCTGCAATGGCATCAGGCCTTCGATCGTGCCCAGGTCGTTGGCGGAGCCGGCGCGCTGGGCCACGGGGTCGGGCTGCGCGGTGAAGTCCTCAACGGCGCGGCGCATGCGCGATGCCGCGTGCAGGTCGCGCAGCGCGTCCGCGTTCGAGGCGTCGAAGGAGGTCAGCGGCAATGGCAGGCTGGCGCGTTCGCGGCCGGCTTGCGCCGCGTGGCCGGCGGCCGCAGCCCGGGCCGCGTGGACATGGGCCACGCGTTGGGTTTCGGGAAATGCGCGGGCGGCGTCCAACGCGGCGGAGCGCGCGGGATAGGGCGCGTCAGCCCGGTGGATGGCGGAGATCGCAGCGACGTTCATGCTGGGCCTCTTCTGGTGATGGCCGGCGGATCGGCCCGCCTGCCGACTTCACTGTAACAGCTGGGGGCGATGCGGGCGAAAAAAAAGGCCCCTGCACGCGTCAGGGGCCTAGCGACGCTGCTCGGGGCCGCGCCGTACCAAGGCAGGTGATGGCCAGGGAGCCCGGCGGGTTCTCCCGGCCCTGCGCCTGCCCAAACCGGGTCAGGGCTTGGTGGCCTGCATGGACGGACGCTGGCTGAAGGTTTCGTACCAGGCGGCGGTGGCGGGGTGGCCGGCGCGCCAGTCCAGGTCGGGGAAGCGGAAGTCCAGATAGCCCAGCGCGCAACCGATGGTGATGGTGCCGATGTCCAGGCGGCCAGCCAGCGCAGCGGCGTTCTTTTCCACCAGCGCGAGGCCGTCGCGGACCTTGCCCAGTTGGCCCTCGACCCAGCCGTCCCAGCGCAGCGCTTCCGGACGCAGCACGGTTTCGTAGCGGGCCAGCAGCGCCGCGCCCAGCATGCCGTCGGCCATGGATTGTTCCGTCAGCACCTGCCAGCGCGTCTTGCCGGCCGGGAACAGCGAACCGCCGCCCAGCTCGTTCAGGTATTCGCAGACCACGCGGCTGTCGTACAGCGTCTGGCCGTCATCGGTGATGAAGGTGGGCACCTGGCCCAGCGGGTTGCTGGGGATGATGGTCTGGTCGCGGGCGACGGGGCCAGCCGCGCTCGGCAGCTTCTCGATGCGGTCGGCCAGGCCGAGCTCATGGGCGATGACCATGCATTTGCGCACGAAGGGCGAGGCGGGCGAGTAGAAGATTTTCATGAGGATCCTTGTCGGTGGAGAGGCGTCAGTGTTGTGCATGGGCCAGATGTTGTCCAGCGATCCAGCCGAAGGTCAGGGCGGGACCGAGTGTGATGCCGGGGCCGGGATAGGCGCCGCCCATCACCGACTGCATGTCGTTGCCGGCCACGTAGAGGCCAGCAATGGGCGCGCCCGCGCCGTCCAGGGCCTGGGCATGCGGATTGGCGGCGATGCCGCAAGCGGTGCCGATGTCGCCGGGATAGACCTTGACCGCGTAGTAGGGACCCGCGGCCAGCGGCGCGAGGCAGGGATTGGGAGCGTGTTCCGGATCGCCCAGGTAACGGTTGTAGGCGGTCGATCCCTTGCCGAAATCCGGATCCTGGCCTTGGGCCGCGTGGGCGTTGTAGCGTTCCACCGTGGCCTGCAGCGCATCGGCGGGCACGCCCAGCCGGGCCGCCAGCGCCGCCAGCGTGCCGGCTTGCAGCAGATAGCCGGCGTCGATCAGATGTTGGCGCGGCCGGCCCCCCGGCAGCGCCAGGCCCAGGCCCCAGGTGTCGATGAAGCGCTGGTCGCAGATCAGGAAGGCGGGAATGCTGGGCGTCGTGCCATGGCTGCGATACATGGCCTGCACGAACTCGTGGTACGAGGCCGATTCGTTCACGAAGCGCTGGCCCGCGCCATTGACCGCGATGAGGCCCGGCTTGGCCCGGTCCCACACCAGGTGCGGGTAATGCAGGGGCTTGCCGTCCGCGGATTCCAGCAGCGAGACCGGCGCCCAGAACGCGGGGCTGGCGTGGCCCGAGCCGAGCGCGGCGCCGGCGGCTTCGGACAGGCGGATGCCGTCGCCCGCGTTGTCCCGCGGCGACATGGACCACAGACCGGTGGGCTGGGGATAGCTCTGCGCGCGGCGCGCCGGATCCCAGGGAAAGCCGCCCGTGGCCATCACCACGCCGCGGCGCGCGCGGATGTTCAGCGTCTTGCCGTTACGCCGGACCGCGACGCCCTGCACGCGGCCCGCCGCGTCGCGGTGCAACGCCAGCGCGGGTGTGTCCAGCCAGTACTCGATCCTGCGCGCCAGCATGCCGTGGAACAGCTGCGCGGCCAGCGCATTGCCCAGCAGCAGCCGGGTGCCGCGGTGATAGCCGCGCGCACGGTCGGCGGCATAGCGCAGCACCAGCTTCATGCTGTGACGCCAGGCCGCAAATGAACGCGTGGCGCGCAGCAGATGACGCACATCGGTGATGTTGACCATCATGCCGCCCAGCACCGTGAATTCCTTCAGGGGATCGCGCAGCATGCGGAAGTCGCGGCCGAGCTTGCGGCCGTCGAACTCCAGCGGGTCGAGCGAGCGCCCGCCCATCGCGGCGCCGGGCAGGTCGGGGTAGTAATCGGGCGAGGCGGTGCGCGCGGCCAGGTCCAGGATGCCGCGCGACACCAGGTAATCCATCATGCGCGGTCCGGCTTCGAGGTAGGCGCGCTTCATGTCGTCGGGCGCCGCCGTACCCACGGTTTGTTCCAGATAGGTCCAGACCTTCTCGTAGCTGTCCGGATGGCCGGCGGCGTCCGTCTGCGCGTTCAGCGGTATCCACAGCGCGCCGCCGGAGATCGCGGTTGAGCCGCCGATGCGGCCGGTCTTTTCCACCAGCAGCACGTCCAGTCCTTCCTCGCGCGCCGTCAGGGCCGCGGCCATGCCGCCCGCGCCCGAGCCGACCACCAGCGCGTCGACTTCCTTGTCCCAAGTAATGCCTTCCATGCTGCCTATGCTCCCGATCCGCCCAGCGATTTGCCGCCGTCCACGAAGATGACCTGGCCGGTGATGAAGTCCATGTGCGGCGCGGCCAGGAAGGACACGGCATAGGCGATGTCTTGCGGCTGGCCGGCGCGGCCGGTGGGCTGCAGGGCCAGTTGGGCCGCAAGGCGTTCGGGCGTGAGGTTGCGCAAGAGCGGTGTATCGATGAGCCCGGGGGCGATGGCATTGACCAGGATGCCGCGCGGGGCCAGTTCCATGGCCGAGGCCCGCGTATAGCCGACCAAGGCCGCTTTCGAGGCCACGTAGTGCGGATGATTCTTTGCGCCCAGGTAGGCGCGCGAGGCGATGTTGACGATCTTGGCGCCCGGCGCCATGTCGCGCGCGGCCTCCTGCGTCAAGGTCGCCACCGCCAGCAGGTTGACGTCAAAGGCGCGGCGGTAGTCGGCGCTGCCCACTTCAAAGAACTTGCGTTCGTCGAACAGCCCCGCGTTATTGACCAATGCGGCCAGCGGCGCGAGCGACCGGGCCAACGCGCGGGTGGCGGCTTCGTCCGTCAGGTCCACCACGCGGTGTTCCACGTCCAGCCCTTGCGCCCGTAGCGATTCGGCCTCTTTCGCGGCCAGTTCCGCGTTGCGGTCGGCCATCACGACGCGAAAACCGTCGCGCGCCAGCCGTTCCACGATGGCAAGACCCATGCCGCTGGCGCCGCCCGTGACCAATGCCGTGCCCTGATTCATGATGTTTCCTCACACGGCCAGGTAGCCGCCGTCCACGGGCAGCACCACGCCGTTCACGTAGCTGGCCATGTCCGAGGCCAGGAAAAGAACCGGACCCACGATCTCGTCGGCCCGTCCCGCGCGCGCCATGGGGGCGCGCTGCATGTACCAATCCGTGCCCTGCGCCTGCGCGCGCTGGCCCGCCGTCATCTCGGTTTCCATCAGGCCGGGCGCCACGGCGTTCACGCGCACGCCGTGCGGCGCCAGGTCGCGCGCCAGCACCTCGGTGAACGAGCGCACGCCGCCCTTGGACACCACGTAGCCCGCGGTCGAGATGCTGCAGCCGTAGGCCACGATGGAGCACAGGTTGACGATGGCGCCGCGCGTGGCCTTCAACTGTTCGACGAAGGCGTGCGTGACGTTGAACGTACCCTGCAGGTTCACGCTCATCAGGCGTTCCCAGATCTCGGGCGTCTTGGGATCGTCGAACGGGGCGCGCGCCGATATCCCGGCGTTGTTGATCAGGATGTCCAGATTGCCGTGTTCGGTGGCGGACCGTTGCGCAAAGTCGCGCACGGCGGCGGCATCCGTCACGTCCAGCACCGCGTCCGCGGCCTTGCCGCCCGCGGCGCGGATGGCCTGCACGGTGGCGGCGGCCAGTGCGGCATCCACGTCGGCGACGATCACGGCCGCGCCTTGCCTGGCGAAGCCCTGCGCGATGGCCGCGCCCAGGCCGCGGCCCGCGCCCGTGACGAGCACCCGCTTGTCTTGCATCGATATCATGGTCGGTCCTTTCGGCGCCTCAGGCGCCCAGATAGGCGCGCTGCACGCCTTCGTCGCTGGCGAGCGCGGCGGACTCGCCTTCCAGCGCGATCTCGCCGTTTTCGAGGATGTACGCGTAGCTGGACACCGACAGCGCAAGCTTCACGTTCTGCTCCACCAGCAGGATGGTGATGCCTTGCTCGCGGTTCAGCCGCAGTACGATGTCGAAGATCTGTTCGACCACCAGTGGCGACAGGCCCATGGACGGTTCGTCCAGCAGGATCATGCGCGGGCGCGCCATCATGGCGCGGCCCGTGGCCAGCATCTGCTGTTCGCCGCCGGACAGCGTCGCGGCCTTTTGTTCGTAGCGTTCGCGCAGGCGCGGGAAGGTGTCGCACACCATGTCCAGGTCCTGCCGCACCGCGCCCCGGTCGGTGCGCAGGTAGGCGCCCATCTCCAGGTTCTCGCGCACGCTCATGTCGCGGAAGATCTCGCGGCCCTCCGGCACCTGCACGATGCCGCGCCCGACGATGGCGTCCGCTGCCAGGCGGTGTATGGGTTCGCCCGCAAAGCGCACGCTGCCCGCGGTGGGCGCCACCAGGCGCGAGATCACGTTCAGCGTGGTGGACTTGCCCGCGCCGTTGGCGCCCAGCAGCGCCACGATGGCGCCCTGCGGCACTTTCAGCGATACGTCCTGCAGGGCGCGGATATTGCCGTAGGCGGCCGATACCGCGTCGACTTCAAGCAGATGATCAGCCACCGGCGGCTCCCTTGCCCAGATAGGCTTCAATGACCCGCGGGTTGCTGCGCACCTGAGCGGGCGTGCCTTCGGCGATCTTCTCGCCAAAGGACATGACGGTGATGCGATGCGAGATCGACATCACCAGCTGCATGACGTGTTCCACCAGCAGCACCGTGATGCCGTCGCGTTCGCACAGCTCCGTCAGCAGGCGGTCCAGCGTTTCGATTTCGCGATTGCGCAGGCCGGCCGCGGGCTCGTCCAGCAACAGCAGCTTGGGCGATATGGCCAGGGCGCGCGCCAGCTCCAGCATCTTCTGGCGGCCGAAGTCCAGGCTGCACGCCGGCGTGTCCAGGAAGTCGGCCAGCCCGACGCGCTCCAGCAGGTGTTCGACGCGCTCGCGTGTCTGCGCGGCCGCGGGGCGCAGCAGCTTGGCCGCGTTGTCGGCGCCATGCGCATAGGTGCCCAGCAGCGCGTTTTCGCGCACGCTCAGCGCGCCGAACAGCTCCAGGTTCTGGAAGGTGCGCGCCACGCCCAGCGCCGCCATTTCGTGCGGCTTCTTGCGGGTGATGTCGGCGCCGTCGAACAAGATGCTGCCGCTGCTGGGACGGTAGTAGCGCGAGATGCAATTGAAGGTGGTGGACTTGCCGGCGCCGTTGGGTCCGATCAGCGCATGGATGCGGCCGCGCTCCACTTGCATGGACAGGCCGTTGATGGCGGTGAGGCCGCCGAACTTGACGGTCAGGCCTTGCACGTCCAGATAGGGATGGCTGCTCATGCGGCGCTCCTTTGGGTCGGTTTGGCCGCGGCCGGGCGCGTGGCGGAAGGCAAGGGCGCGGCCGGCGCCGGAGCCCGTCCGCGCGCGCCGCGGCCTGCGAACAGGCCCTTGGGCGCAAACATCATGAAGCCCATCAGGATGACGCCGTAGATGATTTCCTGGAACGACAACGCCTGGCGCAGCAGCTCGGAGATCAGGCCGAAGGCCAGCGCGCCCGCGATGGCGCCGCGCACCGAACCGATGCCGCCGACCACCACCATCGTCAGGATCAGGATGGTGGTCTGGAAGCCCAGGCTCTCAGGGTGGATGAAGGAAGCGAAGGTCGTGTACATGCCGCCCGCGATGCCGGCGTAGGCCGCGGAAAGCGTGAAGGCCGTGCGCTTGATGGCGTTGACGTTCACGCCCATGGCCTGGGCCGCCACGTCGCTCTCGCGCACGGCGCGAAACGCCGAACCCAGCTGCGAACGGGACAGGGCGACGGTGGCCCACAGCAGCAGCGCGGCGATCAGCACCACGAAGGGATAGGCCTTCGCGTCCGACACCAGTTCATAGCCGAACAGCGTGGCCGGCGAGATCCGGAAGCCGTTCGAGCCATTGGTGACCGATTGCCAGTTCAGGAACACCCACTGCATCGCCTCGCCGAAGGCGAAGGTGGACAGCGCCAGGTAGATGTCGCGCATGCGCAGCGCCAGCGCGCCGATCACATAGCCCAGCGCGGCTGCCAGCAGCCCGCCCGCGATGATGGAAATGAAGAAGGGCGGATGCCACAGGTTGTTGATGAGGCCGGCGGTATAGATGCCCACGCCGTAGAAGGCCGCGTGCGAGAGCGCGAACTGCCCGGTTTCGCCGATGACCAGGTGCAGGCCCAGCGCCAGCACCACGAACACCATCAGCAGGTTCACCACATAGATGACATAGCCGCTGGCCGCGAAAGGCAGGATCGCCAGCACGATGGCCATCAGCGCCAGCAGCGCATGGTC
Source organism: Achromobacter sp. GD03932 (assembly GCF_029839485.1). NCBI lineage: Bacteria > Pseudomonadati > Pseudomonadota > Betaproteobacteria > Burkholderiales > Alcaligenaceae > Achromobacter > Achromobacter sp. GD03932. The sequence continues at coordinate 23,163 of NZ_JAOCAT010000008.1, read as the reverse complement.
GATTTTCTTGCTCATACTTTCTTCACCTGCAGTTTGCCGCCCAGGAGCCCTTGCGGACGCAGCAGCAGCACGACCATGATGGCCACGAAGGGCGCGACCACGATGGCATTGGTAGAAATGAACAGCCCGACCAGGTTCTCGGCCACGCCGATCACGAAGCCGCCCACCACCGCTCCAGGCAGGCTGGTGATGCCGCCCACGATGGCCGCGGCGTAGGCCAGGATGGCGATGTGGCCGATGTCGGGCGTGATCAGGATCTTGGGCGTGATGAGCAGCGCCGCGACCGCCGATATCAAGCCGGCCAGGGCCCACACCAGCATGCGGATGCGGGTCAGGTTCACGCCCACCAGGCGGGCGGCCTTGGGATTCATGCCCACGGCGCGCATGGCGCGGCCGACCCGGGTATAGGTGAACATGCCGAACAGCAGCAGCATCACCGCCACTGCGACCGCGAAGATCACCAGGTCCAGCTGGGTCAGCACCGCGTCGCCGATGATGATGGCGTCGGTCGAGGCCAGCGGCGGCAGCGAGCGCGGCGTGTCGCCCAGGCCGGTCTGGCGCACCAGCCCCTTGAGCGCATAGGCCAGGCCCAGCGTGGCGATCACCATCTGCACGCCCACGCCCTTGGAGGCGATGACGCGTTCCATCACGACGCGCTGGAACAGGCCGGACAGGACGGCCACGGCGGCGAGCGTGATGGGAATGACGACGAGATAGGGCCAGCCCATCACCAGGGTGAGGAACAGGGCGATGTAGCCGCCGACCATGAAGATCTCGCCCTGGGCGAAATTGGGCACGTCGGTGGTCTTGAAAATGATGACTACGGCGACCGCCAGCAGCGCGTACACGCTGCCCGTCACCAGTCCCGACAGCACCCCCTGCTGCAGGAACAGCCAGATATCGGCAAAGCTCATGATGTTCTCCGGCAGCCCGCGCGCTGCTGCGCCAACGCGCGGGCCAGGCCCATGGCGGGCCGCTGGTTTACTTCTGGTACTGCCAGACGCTCTTGAAGGCGCCAGGCACGAGCGACATGTTGGTGCCGTCGAACTTGATGTAGATGGCGGATTCCTGCGCCGCGCGGTCGTTCGGGCCGAATTCGATCGGACCGGCCATGACGCCGGAGTCGAACTTCATGGTTTCCAGCGCCTGCAGCACCTTCTCGCGGGTGGGCTGGGGGCCGGCGGCCTTGAGCGCGTTGACCACCGCCATCGCGGGCGGCAGGCCGTAAGGCATGTAGGTCTGCGGGTGGCCCGGCTTGGCGGCCAGGTCGGGGTAGGCCTGCTTGTACATGTCATACACCCAGGTCAGCTTGGCGCCGCCCGGCACGTCGGACAGCACTTCCTGGATGTAGACGTTCTTGAAGGCGTCCTTGTTGCCCACGTTCTCGACCAGCTGCTTCAGGTCGGCGGTGCCGTTCACCGCCAGGACGATGGGCTTGTTCCAGCCCAGTTCCTGCGCCTTCTTGATGATGAGCGCGGCGGGGCGGGCGTAGGTCGTCAGCAGCAGCACGTCGGCGTTGGCGGCGCGGATCTTCAGCATGGGCGCGGTCACGTCGGTGATGTTCGGGTTCACCGACTGGACTTGCAGCGATGGGTCGCCCAGCTGCTTGACCTGGGCCTGCGCGGCTTCCAGGTTCCAGCCGCCGTAGGCGTCGTCATGGTTGATGTAGCCGATCTTCTTGGCCTTCAGGTGCTCGGCCGCGAACTGCACCATCGAGCCGCCCACGGCATGCTGGGAAATGGAGAAGGCGCCATAGATGTACTTGGACGGCGGATACAGCGCGCCGTCGCCCGAGGCGTTGAGCATGACCAGCGGCACCTTCTCGCGCTCCACGTATTCGCGCGAGGCCACCACCGCGGCCGAGCAGGAACCGCCGTTCAGCAGGAACACCTTGTCCTGCTCGTTCAGCTTCTTCACCGCGGCGACCAGGTCGTTGGCGTTGCAGCGGTCGTCCTCGATCACCAGTTCGATCTGGCGGCCGTGCACGCCGCCTTCCTTGTTGACCTTGGCGTACCACATCTTGGCGGCGTTCAGCACGTCAAAGCCGTAGGCCATGCCGCTGCCGGACAGGGGCGCGAACAGACCGATCTTGATGGTCTTGTCGGTGATGCCCGGCTCCTGCTGGGCCTGCGCGCCCGTGCTCAGCGCCCATGCGCATAGCGCGGCGGCGGCTGCGTAGCGACTGCTTTTCTTCATCTTTGTCTCCCGTTCTTTTTTGATGCGCGCCTTTGTTTGGGTGGGGCGCTTTGCTGCGTTGCCGGCCTGGCCGCCGGAATGCCTTACTGCATGCGGTAGCCGCCGTTGACGTCGATGACGCTGCCGGTGATGTAGCCGGCTTCCTCCGACGCCAGGAAGCGCACGGCGGCGGCCACGTCGTCCACGGTGCCGATGCGGCCCAGCGGAATGGCTTGTGCGGCGGCAGCGAGCGCGCCGCTGCTGGTGACGGTGCTGCGCAGCATGTCGGTGTCGATGAGGCCCGGCGCGATGCCGTTGACCGTGACGCCCAGATGAGCGGATTCGCGCGCCATGGCCTTGGTCAGGCCCAGCACCGCGGACTTGGCCGCGATGTATGAGGCGCTGGAGCGGTAGCCGCCCAATTGCGCCGCAACCGAGGTGAACGTGACGATGCGGCCATGCGCCAGCGGCGCGGCCTCGCGCCGGCGCAGGTAGGCGCGGCCGCACAGGAACACGCCGCGGGCGTTCACGGCGAAGCTGCGTTCCCAGATGTCCAGCGAGGTGTCCTTGATGAGCGGACGTTCGCCGTTTTCCTGGAACAGCAGCAGGCCGGCGGCGCTGACGAGCACGGCGATGGGGCCATGCTGCGCTTCGATCTGTTCGAACGCGTTCTCGACCGAGGACTCGTCGCTGACGTCGAAGGCGTGCGACGCGTGCGGCGCGCCCAGTTCGTCGGCCACGCGGCGGGCGCGCCCGGCGTCCACGTCCGAGACCACGACGCGCAAGCCGGCGCTGGCCAGTTCCTGGCAGATGCGGGCGCCTATGCCGCCGCCGCCGCCCGTGACGAGCGCAAGACGGGGAGCCGGGCCCGTGCCGGCCGGCGTGGATACATTGGACATTTTGTCTCCTGGTGGCGTGCTGTCCGCCTGGGGCGCGACCGAGCCGCTGGTTTGAATTTTTTGCGATTATGTATACATGGGTGGGTGTCAGGTATAGGTGATTACCCGAGGTGTTGCTTGATATACATCGTGTTTTACGGAGATTCTCCGAAAACCCATGCGGTGCCTGGCGCCCCTATGTATTCTTCATGTATACAATGCGGCTATGGACACGCTATCTCAACACGTTACCGACACGCTGCGGGACTGGGTGCTGCACGGCAAGTTCAGCCCCGGCGCCCGCCTGGAAGAAATCCCGCTGGCGGAAAAACTGGGGGTGTCGCGCACGCCGGTGCGCGCGGCGCTGGCGACGCTGGGCAATGAAGGTTTGCTGGAGCATCTGCCCAAGCGCGGCTACACGGTGCGCGCTTATGACATCGGCGAAATCGTGGCGGCCTATGAGGTGCGGGCGGCGCTGGAAGGGCTGGCCTGCCGCCAGGCGGCCTTGCGCGGGCTATCGAACGATGCCGTGGCGGTGCTGAAGAATTGCCTGGACGAAGGCGACCGGATACTGGGCAAGGGCGTGTTGCTGGCCGAGGACCATCTGCCGTACCAGCAGGTGAACATCACCTTGCACAACGGCATCCTGGAAGCGGCGGGCAACCCCTGGGTGCGGCGCTTCGCGACGCAGGCGCAGGCGATTCCCTACGCCTCGGACCGGATCATCCTGTGGGAAGACCACGGCATCATCCTGCGGTCGCATGACGACCATCACCGCATCGTCAATGCGATCATCGCCCGCGACGGTGCGCGGGCCGAGGATCTGATGCGCGAACACGTGTACTACGCGGGCATCATCCTGAAGAACAACTACGAAAGGCTGGCGCAGGCGTACCGGGTGTAAGGCACGCCCGCGCTCCAACCTCAGGCCGCGGCCGCAGGCGCCTCGAGGCAGGGATTGAATTCGCCGGTGGCGGGGTCGCGCAGGTACAGCAGGCCGGTGGCCACGCCGAAGTAGGTGCCGTGCAGCTCCAGTTCGCCCTTTTCCACGCGGCGGCGGATCGACGGGAAGGTCATCAGGTTGTTCAGGCTGTGCTCGACCACGGCCAGTTCCAGACGCTTCAGGTTGGCCTGGCGGTCGCCGGTGCCGGGGCCCAGGCGTTCGGCTACGGGCTCGATCTGCGACATCCACTTGCCGATGAAATCGCCCTTGGTCAGCGGCTTGGCGTCGTCGAAGAAGGAGCGGATGCCGCCGCAGGAGGCATGGCCCAGCACCACGATGTGCTTGACGTTCAGGCCGTTGACCGCGAATTCGATCGCGGCGCTGGTGCCGTGGTACGAGGATTCCGAGTCAGGGTCACAGGGCGGGACCAGGTTCGCCACGTTGCGCACGACGAACATCTCGCCGGGGCCGGCATCGAAGATGACTTCGGGCGACACGCGGGAGTCGCAGCACCCGATGATCAGGATTTCCGGGTTTTGTCCCGATTCGGCCAGCTTCTGGTATCGGCTGCTTTCCGAAGGGAAACGGCCCCCCAGGAAAGATTGATAGCCTTCGGTAAGTCTTTTTGGAAACATGATCTTTTCTTCCTCGTAGCTGGAGCCAGGCGTGCTGGCGTGTCGGCGCACGCAACAAGGGGCTTCGTGTGGAAGCCCCTTTTATTGAGTCGACAAACCGAATTTTCCCATATTTGACCTTGCGCCACGCTGTCTAGACCCTGAAGTAATCAGGGTTTTTTTTGGCTGGCGGGCCGTAACGGGCGCCTAGCCGGCGCCTAGCGGGCGTCGACGTCCAGCGCGGTGACGCGGGTGAATTGCAGCGGCGTGACGGCCCGGATCTGCTTGATCTGGCCGGGCGCCAGCGGGCCGATGACGTCGTCGCGCACGCGGCCGATCTCGCGGTCCTGCGCGTCGTACAGCACGAAGGTCAGCATGGCGCTGTTGATGTGCCGCGTCGACTGGTTGGACAGCAGCCCGGTGATGGCCGACACGTTCTGGTTGACGTCGCGCACGGCCTGGACGTTGCCCAGCGTGACGCCGTAGACCAGGCTCTGCGCGCCGGCGGCGCCGGACAGGCCGGCAAGCAGCGCGAACCAGGCAAGGGCAAGTTTCATCATGGTCTCCTGTGCAGCCGCGGAGTCGGATGCCGTTCGGGTCCGCAGGGCGGTCAATGCCTCCTCTACCTTGGGGGCATGCTTATCTCACACCTTTCCCGCCATGTACACAACGGGGCAAAGGGATGAATGGGTAACAGGGTGCTTGGATTGGTCGCAAATTCGCCTGCGTGGGGGGCATGTCCACGGGGGAAGCCTGCAGCGGTTTCAGGGGCGTGTAAGGCCTTGGCGATTCTTGACTTTCCGCACTCTTGCGCAGGGTTCGGGTTTGTTCGATCATGACCGGGCCGGCGATTGGGCCGGCGGATCGTGCGGCCCGCCTTTGCGACTGAGTCCAGGCGCGCGGGCGCCAAGGGAGGAATCCATGCTTTCCCGTACCAGCCAGTTGGCCTCGGCCTTTCTGTTGACCGCTTGTTTCGCCGGCGCAGCCCTTGCCCAGACGCCCGCAGCTCCCGCCACCGCCAAGACGCCTACGCCGCAGCAGCAGCGCATGGCCGACTGCAACAAGTCCGCCGAAGGCAAGAAGGGCGATGACCGCAAAGCCTACATGAGCAGCTGCCTGAAGGGCGAAACCGCCGCGCCCGCCAAGGAACTCACGCCGCAGCAGCAGAAGATGAAGGACTGCAACGCCAAGGCCACCTCGCAGCAACTGACCGGCGACAAGCGCAAGACCTTCATGAGCACCTGCCTGAAAGGCTAGCGCCGACGCAACACGGCAAGTCGCGAAGAAAAATCGCCAGCCCCTGAAACGGGCTGGCGATTTTTTTTGGCATGAGGCGCCTCTCAGCCGCCGGAACGTCCCGGCCCCTGCAAGCGCCCCAGCACGCTTTCCAGCGCCAGCCCGACCGCCAGCACCTTGCGGTCCTCGCCTGGCAGCCCGTCGACTTCCAATCCCACCGGCAGTCCGTCCGCTGACAGGCCGGCGGGCACGCTCAGTCCCGGCAGGCCGGCGTTGCTGCCCGGATCGACATTGCGCGCCAGGCGGCCGAAGCTCTCGAAGCTGCTGGCTTCGGGCGTGGCGGCAAGCGGCGGGATCGGCACCGTGGGAAACAGCAGGCCGTCCAGCGCATGGTCCTGGAATGCGCGGCGGTACACGCCGATGAGCTCGTCGCGGTGCGTCGCCATGGCACGTTCATAAAGCGGCTGCAGCGGCAGCGCCTCGCCCGTGGGCAGGGGCAGCACGCCAGGCACGATCAGGCCGTCGAAAATTCCTTTGACGTCCGGGCTGGAGATCTGCGCCACCACCTGTTCGAAGCTGAGGCCGGTGCCGTAGCGGCTGAGATAGTCCGTCAGGTCGCCCTTCTGCTCGTACAGGCAGACCGGCATGCCGACTGCGGCGTTGCTGGCTTCCAGGCCCGGCATGTCCAGTTCGACCAGTTGCACGCCGGCCGCGCGCAGCTTGGCCAGCGCGGCATCCATGACGGCCTGCACCTGCGGGTCCAGGTCCTTCCAGAAGTAGTCGCACAGGCCCAGGCGGATGCCGGCAGGCGGCAGGGCGGACAAGGGCTGGCGGTCGTCCGTCAGCACCGCGTCCAGCAGCACGATGTCGTCCATGCTGTTGGCGATGGGTCCAGGCGTGTCGCGGGTGTGCGAGATCGGCGTGATGCCGGCGCCGTCGTAGCGGCCCACCGACGGGCGAAAGCCCACCGCGCCGTTCACCGCCGCAGGCAGGCGCACCGAGGCGCCCGTGTCCGTGCCCAGCGCGGCCGGCGTCAGGCGTGCACCCACCGCCGCGCCGCTGCCCGAGGAGGAGCCGCCGGCGATCAGGCGCGCGTCATAGGCGTTGCGGGTGCCCTCGCCGTGCGCGCCGGGAAAGGCGGTGTTGTAGCCCGACACGCCAAAGGCCAGTTCGTGCATATTGGTCTTGCCCACGATGACGGCGCCCGCCTCGCGCAGGCGGCGCACCACCGGCGCGTCCTCGGTCGGACGGAAATGCTTCAAGGCCGGCGTGCCGGCCGTGTTGGGCAGGCCGGCAACGTGGATGTTGTCCTTGATGGCGATGGGCACGCCGGCCAGCGGCTGCGCGGCCTGGTCCGCCTGGCCGCGGGCGGCATCCCGGGCGCGGGCCTGGGCCAGCGCGCCTGCGCGGTCCACGGTGATGAAGGCGTTGAGATCGGCGCGCGCCTCGATGCGGTCCAGGCAGGCCTGGGTCAGCGCAACGCTGGTGAGGCGGCCCTGCCGGATAAGGGCCGCGGCCTCGGTGACGGTCAGGTCCGCAGGGGACGCGGCGGGCAATGGCTGTTTGGACGTATCGGACATGACGCTTCCTTACCTGTGCGGGATTCTGTCGAACCCGTACCTATACAGGGGGAAGCGGGCGCTGTCGAGCAGGTCCCGCCGCCGCGCCAGGAATCAGCCCGGCTTCCTCACCACGATGGTCGCCGTGTCGCTGGTGAAGGAAGCGTCGTCCTGCACGTCGAAGTGCGCGCGCACCACGTCCGGCGCGATGCCGAACATATGGCGCAGGGCCGCCACCAGCGTGTCCGGCGTGCGCATGCGCACGACCCAGGACTGGAACTCCAGCGGCAGGCGGCGCGGCGTCAGGCCCTGCAGGGTGAAGCCGGCCTCGGTCAGCATGCGGGTCCACTCGGCGACCGAGTAGTCGCGCACGTGCGAGGTGTCTCGCAGCACTTCGATGGTCTGCAGCCAGGTATCCAGCAGCGGTTCGCCCGGCGACACCACATCGGCGAACACGGCGATGCCGCCCGGCTTCAGCACCCGGAAGGCTTCGCGCAGGCCGCGCCCGGCGTCCTGCCAGTGGTGGGTGGAATAGCGCGACATCACCAGGTCGAACTCGCCGTCGCCGAAGGGCAGGTACTCCGCCTTGCCCTGGCGGGTGGCCAGATTGGCCAGCCCGCGCTTGGCGGCCTCGCCGGCGACCACGTCCAGCATCTGCTGCGACAGGTCGTAGGCGGTGACGTGTTTGACTTGCGGCGCCACGTGAAAGCTCACGTGGCCGCCGCCACAGCCCAGGTCCAGCAGCCGGGCTTCGGGATGCTGCGCGGCGATGTCGGCCATCTGCAGCAGGTCTTCGCCCTGGGCGTGTACGGCGCTGGTCAGATAGGCGGTCGCGCGCGGGCTGAATTGGCGGTCGACGGCGGCGTCATGGGTACTGGCGGTCATGGGAATCCTTGGGTGGCTGGGGCCGGTACGGGGGTGGAAAGCAGGTGGAAGCGGCGGCCCAGGCGCTAAGATAGGCGGCTGTCCATACACGTACAAGTCCATTGCTCATCCTGGTATGACTACTTCCCCCCAGGCCGGCGCCGCCGGCCACGAAGGCTCCCCCCTGCGCCGCCAGGCGCTGGGCGAATTCGTGCGCAGCGCCCGCTCCCGCATCACGCCCCAGATGGCCGGCCTGCCCGAAGGCATGCGTCGCCGCACCCCCGGATTGCGGCGCGAGGAAGTGGCCCAGCTTTGCGGCATCAGCGTCACCTGGTACACCTGGATCGAGCAGGGGCGGGAAGTGTCGGTATCGCCTTCGGTCTGGTCGCGCATCGCGGGCGTGCTGCAACTGGCCCGCGCCGAACGCGCCTATCTGTTCGACCTGGCCGACTGCGCCGATCCGCAGCACGGCCGCGACGACGCCGGCGCGCCAGGTCCCTTGCAGGAATGCGTGAACGCGATCAACGCCCCGGCCTACGTGCTGGACCGGGCCTGGAACGTGCTGGCCTACAACGAGCCCCTGCGCGACCTGTTCGACAACTGGCCGGCGCGCGATGCCGAACCGAATCTGCTGCGCTACATCTTCCTGGACCCCGCCGCGCGCGAACTGGTGGTGGATTGGGACCAGCGCGCCCGCCGCGTGGTGGCGGAATTCCGCGCCGACGCCGGCGCGCACCTGGACGAGCCGGCCGTGCTGGCGCTCCTGGACAACCTGAACCGGCAAAGCCCGGTGTTCGCCCACTGGTGGACGCGCCATGCGGTGGTCGAGCGTGAAGGCGGCCTGCGCGAATTCCAGCATCCGGGCCGCGGCAAGCTGGCCTACCAGCAGATCACGTTCCGGCTGGCGACGCATCCGGACCTGAAGCTGGTGATGTTGTTGGGCGGGGGCGCGCAGCCCTGAAAGATCAGCCCTTGAACAGGCTGTCCTGCATCCCGGCGTCGACCAGCCCCTGCAGCAGTTTCTTCACCGGCGCCGGCAGCGCCATCGACGGCAGTTCGTCCGCCGGCACCCAGCGTTCCGGCCTTGCGGACTCGCGCAGCCCTGTCGCGCGCACCGGCACCAGCCAGGGCCGGATGTGCAGGCGGTAGTGCGTGAAGGTGTGGGCGAAGGCCGCCAGCTCGAAGCGCTGTTCGGGCTCCAGGCCCAGCGCGCGGGAAGCGCTGTCGGGGTCTTGCGACACGTCGAATTCGGGCAGGCTCCACAGTCCGCCCCAGATGCCGGGCTCGGGCCGCTGCTGCAGCAGGAAGGCGCCTTGATGCCGCAGGACCAGCATACAGGTCTCGCGTTCGGGGATCGCCTTGCGCGCCTTGGGCGTGGGCAGTTCGGCCTGGCGGCCTTCGCGTTTGGCCACGCAGCTGTCCGCCACGGGGCAGGCCTCGCAGGCAGGCTTGCCGCGGGTGCATAGCGTGGCGCCCAGGTCCATCAGTCCCTGCGTGTAGGCGGCCATGTCCAGGCCGGGCGCGGCTTCGACCTGCGCATCTGCCAGCGCCCACAGCTTCTGTTCGATTTCACGCTTGGTCGGGTCCCCGGCGATGCCGAAGTGCCGCGTGAACACGCGCTTGACGTTGCCGTCCAGGATGGGCGAGCGCTCGCCGTAGGCGAACGCGGCGATGGCGGCGGCGGTGGAGCGGCCGATACCCGGCAGCGTGGCGATGGCTTGCGCCGTGGGCGGGAAACGTCCGCCCCAGTCGCGCGCGATTTCTTGCGCACAGCGGTGCAGGTTACGGGCGCGGGCGTAGTAGCCCAGTCCGGCCCAGTAGGGCATTACGTCTTCCTGCGCGGCCGCCGCCAGCGCGGCCACGTCCGGAAAGCGCTGCAGGAAGCGTTCGTAATAGGGGATGACCGTCGCCACCTGCGTCTGCTGCAGCATGATCTCGGAAAGCCAGATGCGGTAGGGATCCCGGGTGTTTTGCCAGGGGAGATCGTGGCGGCCGTGACGGCGCTGCCAGTCGACGATACGAGGGGCGAAGTCCATGGAGGCAATTATCGCATCGCCCTATTGCCCGGGGTGGGGCTAGCGGTTACAAACAATGGAAACAGAAGCGCGCCAGCGCCCGCAATTCACGTCCCTTGCTCGCCCGCGTGCGCTTCAAGAGGGTGTCGCGCGTCGCCGGCCGGGGTTCCTGGATCCCTTGGAGTCGACATGAACGCTCCTGCTTCGCCTGCCTTGCGTGCCGCGCTTGAATCCGTCCAGCTGGACGACAAGTACACCCTGGAATCCGGGCGCGCCTGGATGAGCGGCATCCATGCCCTGGTCCGCCTGCCCATGATGCAACGCGTGCGTGATGCGCGCGCCGGCCTGAATACGGCGGGCTTCGTGTCTGGTTATCGCGGTTCTCCGCTGGGCGGCGTGGACCAGAACATGTGGAAGGCGGCCAAGTACCTGAAGGCCCATCACGTCGAGTTCCAGCCCGGCATCAACGAAGACCTGGCCGCCACCGCGGTGTGGGGCTCGCAGCAGGTCAACCTGTTCCCGGGCGCCAAGTACGACGGCGTGTTCGGCATGTGGTACGGCAAGGGGCCCGGCGTGGACCGCTGCGGCGACGTCTTCAAGCACGCCAACGCCGCCGGCACCTCGCGCCATGGCGGCGTGCTGGTGGTGGCGGGCGACGACCACCCCGCCAAGTCCTCGACCCTGCCGCACCAGAGCGACCACATCCTCAAGGCCTGCATGATCCCTGCGCTGTTTCCGTCCAGCGTGCAGGAAGTGCTGGACTACGGCCTGCATGGCTGGGCGATGAGCCGCTACGCGGGCGTCTGGGTGGGCATGAAGTGCATCACCGATATCGTCGAAGTCTCGGCTTCCGTGGACGTGGATCCCCATCGCGTGGAGATACTGCTGCCGCAGGACTTCCTGCTGCCGGCCGACGGCCTGAACATCAGGCTGCCCGACACGCCGCTGCAGCAGGAGGCCCGCCTGCTGGACTACAAGCTCTATGCCGCGCTGGCCTATGCCCGCGCCAACAAGCTCAACCGCGAACTCTGGCATGTGCCGCAGCGCGATGCGCGCTTCGGCATCATGACCTCGGGCAAGGCATATCTGGACACGCGCCAGGCGCTGTCCGACCTGGGGCTGTCCGAGACCGTATGCCAGCGCATCGGCCTGCGGCTGTTCAAGGTCGGCATGGTCTGGCCGCTGGAGTCCACCGGCATGCAGCATTTCGCCGAAGGCCTGGACGAGATCCTGGTGGTCGAGGAAAAGCGCCAGGTGCTGGAGTACCAGCTGAAGGAAGAACTGTTCAGCTGGATCGGCAGCGGCAAGAAGATTCCGCGCGTGGTCGGCAAGTTCGACGACAAGGACGGCGGCGAATGGTCGGTGCCGCAAGGCAACTGGCTGCTGCCGGCGCATTATGAGTTCTCGCCCGCCATGGTTGCGCGCGCCATCGCCGCGCGCTTGTTGCGTTTCGAACTGCCCGAGGACGTGCGCGCCGGCATCGAGGCGCGCCTGGCTTTCATCAGCGGCCGCGAACAGGCGCTGGCGCGCCCGCGCGTGGTCGAAGAGCGCAAGCCCTGGTTCTGTTCGGGCTGTCCGCACAACACCTCGACCCGCCTGCCGGAAGGCTCGCGCGGGATGGCAGGCATAGGCTGCCACTACATGGTCCGCTGGATGGACCGCAGCACCGATGTCTTTACGCAGATGGGCGGCGAGGGCGTGCCCTGGGTGGGCCAGGCCCCGTTCACCGAGGAAAAACACGTGTTCGCCAACCTGGGCGACGGCACCTACTTCCATTCGGGCTTGCTGGCCATACGCGCGGCGGTGGCGGCCAAGGTGCCCATCACCTACAAGATCCTGTTCAACGACGCGGTGGCGATGACGGGCGGGCAACCGGTGGACGGACCCTTGAGCGTGCCCATGATCAGCAGCCAGGTGGCGGCCGAGGGCATCGAGAAAATCATCGTCGTCACCGACGATCCCGACAAGTACAAGCATGTCGAGGGGTTGGCGCCCGGCGTGCCGGTACGGCACCGCGACGAGCTCGACGCGGTCATGCGCGAATTGCGCGAGCATCCCGCGGTATCGGTGCTGATCTATGACCAGACCTGCGCCACCGAGAAGCGGCGCCGCCGCAAGCGCAATGCCTACCCGGACCCGGCCCGCCGCGTGCTCATCAACGAACGCGTGTGCGAAGGTTGCGGCGATTGTTCACAGAAATCGCACTGCCTGTCGGTGGAACCCCTGGACACCGAGTTCGGCCGCAAGCGCACGATCAACCAGTCCAGCTGCAACAAGGATTTCTCCTGTCTGAAGGGCTTTTGCCCCAGCTTCGTGACGGTGGAAGGCGGCAAGCTCAAGAAGCCGGGCGCGCTGGCGCAGGACGGCGCCATCGATGACGACGTGCCGCAGCCGGCAGCGCGCGAACTGCATCAGCCCTACGGCGTCTTCATCGCCGGCGTGGGCGGCACCGGCGTGGTCACCATAGGCCAGCTGCTGGGCATGGCCGCGCACCTGGAAGGCAAGGGCTGTTCGGTGCTGGACATGGCGGGCCTGGCGCAGAAGGGCGGCGCGGTGTACTCGCACGTGGTGCTGGCGCAGACGCCGGACCGCCTGCTGAATACGCGGGTCGCCATGGGCGAGGCCGACCTGCTGCTGGCAGGCGACCTGGTGGTGGCCACCAGCGCCGAATCCATGGCGCGGGTGAATCCCGACCGCACCCGCGTGCTGCTCAACAGCGACACCGCGCCGACCGCGTCCTTCGTCAGCAATCCGGACTGGACGCTGCCGGGCGCCAACCTGACCGCCGACCTGGCGTCCGCCTGCGGCAAGGAGCACCTGGCCACTGTCGATGCCGCCGCATTGGCCCTGGGCCTGCTGGGCGATGCGATCTACTCCAATCCGCTGATGATGGGCTACGCCTACCAGAAGGGCTGGATCCCGCTGTCGCAGCAGGCGCTCTTGCGCGCCATCGAACTGAACGGCCAGCAGGTGCCGAACAACCTCGCCGCCTTCGCCTGGGGCCGCCGCGCCGCGCATGACCTGGCGGACGTGAAGCGCCTGATCGCCAACGGCGGCGCGCCGTCGCGGCCGGAGGGCATCATCGAGCTCAAGCGTCCGCGCGCCGACAAGCCTGTGTTGGAACTGAAGAAGCCGACGGGCGAGCTGGAACGGGTGGTGGCGGTGCGCAAGGCGTTCCTGACCGACTACCAGAACCAGGCTTACGCCCTGCAATACACCGAACTGGTGGACAAGGTGGCGCGCGCCGAGCGCGAGGCCACGGGCACCAACCGGCTGGCGCTGGCGGTGGCGCGCTACTACTTCAAGCTGATGGCCTACAAGGACGAATACGAAGTCGCGCGGCTGTATTCGGACGGCGAGTTCCTCAAGCGGGTGCAAGCGCAGTTCGAAGGCGACTGGAAGCTGCGTTTCCACCTGGCGCCGCCGCTGTTCGCGCGGCGCGACAAGGACGGCCACCTGATCAAGCGCAGCTATGGCCCGGGGATGTTGCGCGTGTTCCGGGTGCTGGCGCGGATGCGCAGATTGCGCGGCACGAGACTGGACCCGTTTGGCTACACGGCCGAGCGCCGCGCCGAACGCGAACTGATCCGCGAGTACCGGGAGACGATCACGGCGATCCTGTCGAAGCTGAATCGCGGGAACCTGGACCGTGCAGTGGCGCTGGCGAGTTTGCCCGAGGACATCCGGGGGTATGGCCACGTGAAGGAGGCCGCGATGGAGAGCGTGGCTGCGCGCAGGGAGGCGTTGCTGAAGGACTTCAGTGCGACGGTGGTTTCCATTGGAGGAGCGCGGGTGGCCTGAGTCATTCCATCCCCGTCACTCCATCACCCGCCGCGTCTCGCGCGGCAGTTCCCCGAAACGTTCCCGGTAATACTCCGAGAACCGCCCCAGATGTCCGAACCCCACGCCCAGCGCCACTTCCGTGACGCTGGCGCCTGCCTGCGTGCGCAACCGGTTTCTGGCTTCGTCCAGCCGCAGCGCCCGCAGCGCGTTCATGGGCGTGGTGTTGCGGTGTTCCTGGAACAGGCGCGTCAGCGCGCTGGCGCTGGCGCCGGCATGGCGGGCAATGTCAGCCAGGGTCAGCGGGACGGCGAGGTGGTCGCGCATATAGGATTCCGCCGCGCTCAGGCGGCGCGGGACGGCGGGGGCGATGCCGGCATGCGCCTGCCAGCTGTTGGGCTGGTTGTAGAGCAGGTGCAGCACCAGCGTGTCTTCCAGGTGCTCCAGCCAGGCCGCGGGCGGGCGGGGAGCGCCGTCATCCAGGGTGGGCAGCAGGTGGATCAGGCTTTCGACCATGCTGCGCCAGACGGCGCCGACCGGGTTGTCCAGGCGCAGGGCGGGGCTGAAGTCCAGCGGCCGGGTGGCGGCCTCGCCGAAGGCGCGCAGCCCGATGGCTTCGAGCTTGCCGCGAGGGATCTTGAGCAGCAGCTGTTCGCAGCCGGCTTCCCAATGCAGTTTCAGCGGGCGGTTGGGGGCGATGACGGCGGCGCAATCGGGGTCGGCGTCGACGCGGTCGTTGCCGCATTCGATACAGGCGCGGCCGCTCAGGGGGACCTGGACCAGCATGAAGTCCTGCAGGCGGTCGGGTTCGATGTGGACTTCGGCGCCGTAGCGCAACGTACAGACCGTCAGCGAACCGAAGCGGCCCCGGTTCAGCTCGGCATCGACGCGGCCGCCTTTCCAGGTGAGACGGTGCTCTTTCAGGGCTTCGGAGACGAGGGTGCGCGTCTCGTCCTGCTGGGTAGAGCTGAAGACGCGCCGCTTGAACAGGGGCGCAAGCGTGAGTCGGGACCAGCCGTGCATGGATGCCTCCGGGACGGGAACGCTCCCGTGTCATTGGCGAGGGTACTTTAAACGTCAAGGACTTGGAATTAAGTGATTCCCGGATAAGGCTGACGGAATCCGGATAGAGCGGCTCTCTGGGGCAGCCTAATCTAGCCGGCAGGCCCTTCGCGTGTTGGTTGGAGGGCGCCGCCGCGGCGCGTAAGCTGGCGGCGTTGTTCGGCAGCATGCGTTAACCGACGGCAGACGGGTTCTGTCAACTTTCCGCCGGCCAGGCCGGGCGGGAAAAACGGGGTGGCTCATGAATCAAAAGCTATGGAGCCGGCGCGCGCTGGCTGCGCTGGTGTGCATGACGGCGGCGGCGAGCGCCGTGGCGGCGGACAAGGTCAAGGTCGGCTTGCTGACCACGTTGTCGGGGCCGGGCGCGGCGCTGGGCAACGAGATCCGCGATGGCTTCAATCTGGCGCTGCAGCATACCGGCGGCAAGCTGGGCGGACTGCCGGCCGAAGTGGTGGTGGCGGACGACCAGCAGAAGGCGGACACCGGCCGCCAGGCGGTGGAGCGGCTGTTGAAGCGCGACCGCGTGAACGTCATGACGGGCATTGTGTTCTCGAACGTGCTGCTGCCGGTGATGCCGGCCATCCTGCAATCGGGGACCATCTACCTCAGCACCAATACGGGCCCCGAGAACTATGCGGGCGCGGGCTGTAATCCGAATTTCTTCGCGGTGGCTTGGCAGAACGAGGACATCCCGGCCGCGATGGGCAAATACGCCACCGACCAGGGCTACAAGAGCGTGGCGCTGATCGCGCCGGACTATCCGGGCGGGCGCGAATCGCTCAACGGCTTCAAGCGCCTGTACAAGGGCGGCCTGTCCGAAGAGATCTACACCCAGCTCGGGCAGCTGGACTATGGCGTGGAGATCACGCGCCTGCGCGCCAGCAAGCCGGACGCGGTGTTCTTCTTCCTGCCCGGCGGCATGGGCGTGAACTTCATCAAGCAGTTCAACGGCGCCGGCCTGTCCAAGGAGATCGCGCTGCTGGCGCCGGGCTTTTCGGGCGACGAGGACACCATCGCGGCGGTGGGCGCGCCCATCGAGGGCATGCGCAATACCTCGCAGTGGGCATCGGACCTGGACAACCCGGCCAACCGCAAGTTCGTCGAGGATTTCCGGAAGACCTACAACCGCAGCCCCACGCTGTATGCCTCGCAGGGCTATGACGCGGCCATGCTGCTGGATAGCGCGGTGCGCCAGACCGGCGGCAAGCTGGAGGCGGATGCGCTGCGTCCGGCGCTGAGGCGCGCGGATTTCAAGTCGGTGCGCGGCGATTTCAAATTCAACCGCAACCAGTATCCGGTGCAGAACTATTACCTGCGCATCGTCGAGGCGGGGGCGGGGGGCAAGTTGTCCAATAAGCTGTCGGGCACGGTGCTGACCCAGTACCAGGACCCTTTCGCCGCAGCCTGCCAGATGAAGTAGGGCGGACATCCGCAACAAGGAGATACGTATGACCCAGAACATCACGACGCGCGAAGTGACGGTGGCCTCGCATGACGGCAAGTCCTTCGGCGCCTATCTGGCCGTGCCGGCGTCCGGGCACGGCCCGGGCCTGGTGCTGTGCCAGGAGATCTTCGGCGTGAACGACTTCATGCGCCGCGCGGCGCAGCTGCTGGCCGAGGAAGGTTATGTGGTGCTGGTGCCGGACCTGTTCTGGCGTCAGCAGCCGGGCATCCAGCTGACCGACGGCCCGGCCGACATGCCGCGCGCCTTCGAGCTCTACCAGAAATTCGACGTGGAGCTGGGCCTGAAGGACATCGCTTCCACCATCGCCGCGCTGCGCGGGCTGTCCGAGCAGCAGGGCGGAGTTGGCGTGCTGGGCTATTGCCTGGGCGGAAAATTGGCCTACCTGGCCGCCTGCCGCACCGACGTGGATGTGGCCATCGGCTACTACGGCGTGGGTATCGAGAACAGCCTGGACGAAGCGTCGCAACTGCGCGGCCGCCTGGTGCTGCACATCGCCGAGCAGGACGGCTTCTGTCCGCCCGAGGCGCGCCAGCGCATCCTGGAGGCGCTGGGCAACAAGCCCGGGGTGCAGATCTACGTCTATCCGGGCATGGACCATGCGTTCGCACGCACGGGCGGCGACCATTACGACAAGCCGTCGGCGCTGATGGCACACCAGCGCAGCATGGCGGCCTTGCAGCGCGCCATCGGGCCCGAATTCGACTATTCCTACCTTTGGGACAAGCATTGCGAGTACGAATTCGGCACGCGCGACGTGGCGGCCACGATGGCCACCATGGTGGCCGAACCCTACGTGAACCACATCCCCACCATGACCGGCGGCGTGGGCCACAAGGAACTGAGCCGCTTCTACCAGCACCACTTCGTCAACAGCAATCCGCCGGACACGCGCCTGGTGCCGCTGTCGCGCACGGTGGGCGCCACGCAGATCGTGGACGAGCTGCTGTTCTGCTTCACGCACACCACCGAGATCGACTGGCTGTTGCCGGGCGTGAAGCCCACTGGCAAGTATGTGGAGATTCCGCTGATCGCCATCGTCAAGTTCCGCGGCGACAAGCTTTATCACGAGCACATCTATTGGGACCAGGCCAGCGTGCTGGTGCAGGTGGGCCTGCTGGACCCCAAGGGCCTGCCCGTGGCCGGCCGCGAGACCGCCGCCAAGCTGCTGGACGAGACCCTGCCGTCGAACACGTTGATGGCGCGCTGGAAAGAAAGCGAGAACAAGTAGGAGCCGGACATGTCATACACCGAAGAGCAATTGGCCGCGATGGTGCGCGGCGACAGCGTGCACCGCGGCGTCTACACCGACCCCGCCATCTTCGACCTGGAGATGCAGCGGATCTATGGCCGCGCCTGGATCTACGTGGGGCATGAAAGCCAGGTGCCCAAGACGGGCGATTACCACACCACGCGCCTGGGCGACCAGGACGTGTTGATGGTGCGCGCCACCGACGGCCGCGTGCACGTGCTGTACAACCGCTGCCCGCACAAGGGCGCCAAGGTGGTGGCCGACGGCGAGGGCTGTGTCGGCAAGTTCTTCCGCTGCCCTTACCACGCCTGGACCTTCAAGCTGGACGGCAGCCATCTGGGCGTGCCGTTGAAGCAGGGGCTGGAGGGTACGGCCTACGATCCCGCCGATCCGTCCTTCTCGATGCGCCGGGTGGCGCGCGTGGAAAGCTATCGCGGCTTCGTGTTCGCCAGCCAGGCCAAGGACGGCCCGGCGCTGGAAGACTTCCTGGGCGGCGTGCGCTCGTCGATCGACAACCTCTGCGACCGTTCGCCGGTGGGCGAGGTGGAAGTGGCCGGCGGCATCTTCCGCGTCATGCAGCGTTCGAACTGGAAGGTGTTCTACGAGAATCTGCACGACACCATGCATGCCCGCGTCACGCATGAATCGTCATATGCCGCGGCCCGCGACGAGGCCAAGGAAATGGGCGAGATGCCGCTGGAGCTGCACATCATGGACGGCAACGGCGAACCCTACGAATTCTGGGAAAAGCTGGAGCTGCGCGCCTATCCCAACGGCCACGGCTACATGGAAGGCATCTTCAATCCGGGCGCGGCCGAACGCGACCCGGTGTCGCGCGCGCATTTCGAAACCCTGACCGCCGCCTACGGCGAGACGCGCGCGCGCGAGATCCTGGGCATGAACCGCCACAACACGGTGATCTACGGCAGCGGCTCGCCCCACACGGTGTTCCAGCAGTTCCGCGTGATCCGCCCCATCGCCGTGGACCGCACCATGATCGAGATCCAGACCTTCCGCTGCAAGGGCGCGCCGGACGGGGTGTTCAAGCGCGCCATGCTGTACGCCAACGTCATCAACTCGCCTTCGTCCAACGTCATGCCGGACGACATCGAACTCTACAACCGCTGCCAGGAAGGCAATGCCACACGCGGCGGCGAATGGGTCAGCATGCACCGCTACCACGGCAGCGACCGCAGCGATAGCGAAGGCCTGGTGTCGGTCAACGGCACCAGCGAACTGCCCATGCGCAACCAGTTCGACGCCTGGAAGACCTATATGGAAGCCGGCCCCGCTGCCACGGAAGCCGCCGCCACCGGAGACCGCTCATGCTGCTAGACCTTGATTTCGACGTGAGCACGGAAGGCCTGTCGCCGGCCGAGGTGCCGGCCGACGCCTACCACCGCATCGCGCAGTTCCTGTATCGCGAGGCTCGTCTGCTGGACGAGCGCCGCTACGACGACTGGCAGGCGCTGTGGACCGCCGACGGCATGTACTGGATGCCGCGCGTGCCGGGCCAGCAAAGTCCGTATGACCACATCTCGCTGTTCTGGGAAGACCGCATGCTGCGCGACGTGCGCATCCGCCGGCTGGAGCATCCGCGCAACTGGTCGCAGCAGCCGCCCACGCGCAGCGCGCGGCTGGTGGGCGCGGTGGAGATCGAGGGCGTGGACGCGGGCGGCAACCTGGTGGTGCATTCCACCTTCCAGATGACCGAATGGCGCAAGCGCCAGCCGCGTCAGCTGGCGGGCCGCTATACCCACAAGCTGGCCGCCGAGGGCGATAGCTGGCGCATCCGCATGAAGCGGGTGGATCTGGTCAATTGCGACGACGTGCACGACGTGTTCGAGGTGTTCGTGTGACCACGACCGATGCCGCGGTGCTGGCGCTGCACTTCCAGAACGACGTGCTGCACCCCGAGGGCAAGATCCGTGTCGGCCTGGATGCGGACAGCGGGGCGCGCCAGCGCCTGCTGGACAATGCGGCGGCCCTGCTGGCGGGCGCGCGGGCGCATGACCTGCCCATCGTGCACGTGCGCATCGCGTTCCGGCCGGACTACGCCGACCTGATGGCCAATTGCCCCATCTTCCGCAACGTGGCCGCCATCGGCGCGGTGCCGGAGGGGCAGTGGGGCAGCGCCTTTTACGAGGGGCTGCAGCCGCTGGCGGGCAGCGCGCGCGAGTTCGTGGTCAAGCACACCCGCATCAGCGCCTTCTACGGCACGCCGCTGGAAGAGACGCTGCGGCTCTTGGGCGCGCGCCGGCTGGTGGTGGCGGGCGTCGCCACGCATTCGGTGGTGGAGGGCACGGTGCGCCATGCGGCCGACATCGGTTTCGAAGTCATGGTGGCGCAGGACGCCTGCGCGTCCGCCGACCCGGCGGTCCATGACGCGTCGCTGGCCAGCATGCGCCTGATTGCGCAAACCGGGCCGGTGGCGGAAGCTGTGCGCTGGGCCGCCGCGCCTCATTGATCAAGGATTCATCATGGACTTCACAGGCTTTCCCGGGCTGGCCGGCAAGACCGCCATCGTCACCGGCAGCACCCAGGGATTGGGCGCGGACATCGCGCGCGGCCTGGCCGCGGCCGGCGTCAACGTGGTGCTGGTCGGGCGCAATGCCGAGGCCGGCCGCAAGCTCGAAAATGAGCTGGACGGCCGCGCGCTGTACTGCGAAACCGACATCGGGCAGGACGACCAGATACAGCGCTGCATCGACGCCGCCGTGGCGCGCTTCGGGCGGTTGGATATCCTGGTCAACAACGCCTGCCAGTACGCGGACCGGGGCCTGGTCTCGTCGCGCGCGGAATGGCACAGCACGCTGGACACCAATCTGGTGTCGGCGGCCATCTTCACGCAAATGGCTGCGCCGCTGCTGCCGCGCGGCGGCGTGGTGGTGAACATGGGCAGCACGGGCGGCAAGTTCGGCGCGGCAGGGCGCGCGCTTTATCCGGCGTCCAAGGCGGCGCTGCTGCAGATCACCAAGAACTTCGCGGTGGAACTGGCGCCGGCTGGCGTACGCGTGCTGGCGGTGTCGCCCGCCTGGACCTGGTCGCCGTCGGTGGAACAGTTGTCGGGCGGTTCGCGTCCGGCGGCGGACGCGGTGGGAGCGCATTTCCATCCGCTGGGGCGGGTCGGCTCGGGCGAGGAGATCGCCGCGGCCGTGTGCTTCGCTTGCTCCGACGCGGCTTCGTGGATGACGGGGGTGGACATACCCGTGGACGGCGGCTTTTCCATCCTGGGGCCGGACCGCGGCATTTCGCCGCGCGCCTGGTTCAAGGAGCTGGCGCCCTGAAGGCGCCAGCGGGCGGCGTCAGCGGATGACGATCTGCCCTTCTTCGACGGCGGCCTTGCCGCCGATCTGATCTTCCAGGAATTCCTGCACCTTGTTGCCCACCTGAATCGTCGCGCCGCCGCAGAAGCGGCGCGCGGCCTGGATGGTGGCGCTGGCCAGGGGCTGCAGGTCCAGCACCAGCTGGGCCTCCTCCGCGTCCAGCGCCAGCAGGTCCTGGCTGAGCTTGACGTGGGTGTTGCGGGCGCGGTCGGCGACGTCGCCCGGGGCGCGCTGAGGATTGGCCTTCAGGAACATCAGCAGTTGTTCCAGCTTGGATTTTTCCTCGTGCATCTTCTGGCGCTTGCGCGCCAATGCCGAGCGCTTGATGTCGGCGTGCGGATCCAGGCCGGCCTGCACCAGCGTCGGGATACCCGAGGGCGAGCCGATGGTGCCGGCGCGCACCGCCTGCATGGCGCGGGTCTGGCCGCCGGTGATGGCGCTTTGCTGGGTGTTGGGCGGGCCGACGTTGACGCTGCCGCCGGCCGCGATGCTGCTCTGGCGGACTTCGCGCTCCACGTCTACGTCCTTGCCTGCACTGATGACCGCGTTCTCGATGAACTTGGCGCGCAGCGCGCCGCCACAGACGACGCGCGCGGTGCGTGCGGCGGCGGTGGCGTCTTGCAGGGCTTCGGCCAGGCCGATGACGCCGCCCTTGACCGTCACGTTGCCGCCGGCCTCGACCAGCGCGGCTTCCATGGTGCCGTTGACCATCACGTCGCCCGTCACGTGGACTTCCATGGTGGCGGCGATGTCGCCGCGCACCAGCAGCGAGCCTTCGAAATGGATATTGCCGGTACTCAGGTTGACGGCGTCGACCTCGACCAGGGGATTGACCTGCACGCCGTGGCTGACCAGGGTGGGCGTGCCGGCGATGGTGGCCCGCAGCAGCAGCGGATCTTCCGGGTCGACGACGGCGCCGGACAGGTCGCTGGCGAACGGCGTGTCAGGCAGCTCGTCGGGCAGGATCGGTTCGCCCAGCACGGTGCTGCCATCGACGCCGGGCAGGGGCGGCGTGCGCCGCATCAGCGGCATGCCGGGCGTGACCAGCAACAGGCTGCCCAGGTCGCGGTAGTCCACCTGGGCCAGTTCGTCGATGTCCTGGCCGCGGGGCTTGAGACGGTCCAGCAGGCTTTCGAAGCGCGTCGGGGTGCCGCGGGTGGGCGGCGTGCCGCGGGCGATCTGCGTGGTTTCGCGGCGGCCTTGCGTGACGGTGTCGATCAGCTCCTGTTCGAGGATGCCGTGGACGATGCCGCGCTCGGCCAGCACCTGGCGCACGGCTTCCAGCGTGACGGGCTTGCCCCCCTTGGGCGGGAGCAGGGTCAGCAGGGCGGACATGCGCTCGGCGTCCAGTTCCAGTTCCAGCGAACCGTCGACGACCTGGCCAACCGGGGCCCGCACGGGTTCGTTGGCGTGGCGGCACAGGTCGATGAAGGTCAGGACGGCCTGGCTGTCCAGCGCTTCGGCGCCCCAGCCCTGAGCGACGGCCACCGTCGCCAGCGTGTCCCAGCTGGGCAGGTCGGCATTGGCTTGGGGGCCTGGTTCGTCGTCGTCCGCGACCGCGACGCTGGCCTCGGCCTCGAGGGCGGCCGCCCCGTCCGTCTCTGCTGGCGAGGGGGACGCCAGCGCGGAATCCGCTGCATCGGGACGTGCGGGCGGCGTGTAGACCGCCGTCAGGACGTTGGTCGTGGCGTCCAGCGTCAGCTGGAGCGTGTTTTCTGCGTCCATCTTGCCTCTCCAGCCTGGTGTTTCTGTCAGGTGAAATTATTTAGTAATTATAGGAAATATTAAGTCATATTCTAGCGTAAGCGCCATGGGCTACTGGAAAGTAGGCAGGGAAAATTCCACCGCATGCCCTAGTTCTGCCCCTGTTTGCTCCTGGGACGGCGACCGTTCGGCCAGGACTAGGGCGTCGGTACTAGCGACAAATGGGCGTTGCCGCAGCAGCATAGGAGCTCGATTACACGTCTTCGGACGCCGCCGGAGCCCACCCATGCACC
>NZ_JAOCAT010000077.1:0-660 GCF_029839485.1 Achromobacter sp. GD03932 | reverse complement strand
GTAGAACAAGCAGGCATCACGAAGCCCGCCACACCGCACACCCTCCGCCACTCGTTCGCGACGGCCTTGCTCCGCAGCGGTTACGACATTCGAACCGTGCAGGATCTGCTCGGCCATTCCGACGTCTCTACGACGATGATTTACACGCATGTGCTGAAAGTTGGCGGTGCCGGAGTGCGCTCACCGCTTGATGCGCTGCCGCCCCTCACTAGTGAGAGGTAGGGCAGCGCAAGTCAATCCTGGCGGATTCACTACCCCTGCGCGAAGGCCATCGGTGCCGCATCGAACGGCCGGTTGCGGAAAGTCCTCCCTGCGTCCGCTGATGGCCGGCAGCAGCCCGTCGTTGCCTGATGGATCCAACCCCTCCGCTGCTATAGTGCAGTCGGCTTCTGACGTTCAGTGCAGCCGTCTTCTGAAAACGACAAGTCCCCTGCACGATGCTGTCTTGCGCCGTCACTTTACTAACCATAAACACCCTTTGTATGCCTTAGACAGAATTACGGGTTAAGTGACAATTTTTGACGACCGGCACGTTCTGGCTCACACTGTCACATAATCGAACGTATATGTGACAGGCGAAGAGATGTTGATCGGCTATATGCGGGTGTCGAAAGCGGACGGATCCCAATCCACCAATTTGCAGCGCGATGCGCTCATCGG
>NZ_JAOCAT010000076.1:0-745 GCF_029839485.1 Achromobacter sp. GD03932 | reverse complement strand
CACACGAGTATTGAGCATAGTCGAGATTGGTGCAGATCACTTCTGATATTGAACTGTCAGGAGCTGGCTGCACAACAGCCATTACGCCCAATCAACTGGTGCAGTCGTCTTCTGAAAATGACATTTGGTATCTCTCATAAACGGATGTTTTTGAGAGAACTATCTTCGGCCTTCACACGCACGAAAGGCGGCGAAGCTCCGCCGTTAATCCGTCCGCCGGAGATCTCGCCCAGGCAGGCTGAAGGCCGAGCAAGCCTGACAGGCCCGAAAAGCCCGGCACGGGCGTCGGCGGCGATGACGGCGGCGGCATTATCCAGGGTTGATGATGGAAGTGGAGGATATCGACAACCTCTCGCGCAACCAAGACATCGCGGTCGGACTGCAAGTGATCTTGAAGCCACGGGCCCGTCCCACCCCGACATGGACCTCGATGCCCGAACGGACGTTAGATTTCGAGTTCTAGGCGTTCTGCGATGAAGGTTGGATCCCAGCCGGGATTGAAAGTGTCGACGTGGGTGAATCCGAGCCGCTCGTATAGGCCACGCAGGTTCGGGTGGCAGTCGAGCCGCAGCTTGGCGCACCCCTGCGTTCGCGCGGCATGGCGGCAAGCCTCGATCAGCGCGGAGCTGACACCCCGGCCCGCATGTGTCCGTCGCACCGCGAGCTTGTGCAGATATGCGGCCTCCCCCTTGAGGGCGTCGGGCCAGAACTCGGGATCCTCGGCCGACAAGGTGCAACAGCCGAC
>NZ_JAOCAT010000075.1:0-825 GCF_029839485.1 Achromobacter sp. GD03932 | reverse complement strand
GGGGCACTGTTGCAAATAGTCGGTGGTGATAAACTTATCATCCCCTTTTGCTGATGGAGCTGCACATGAACCCATTCAAAGGCCGGCATTTTCAGCGTGACATCATTCTGTGGGCCGTACGCTGGTACTGCAAATACGGCATCAGTTACCGTGAGCTGCAGGAGATGCTGGCTGAACGCGGAGTGAATGTCGATCACTCCACGATTTACCGCTGGGTTCAGCGTTATGCGCCTGAAATGGAAAAACGGCTGCGCTGGTACTGGCGTAACCCTTCCGATCTTTGCCCGTGGCACATGGATGAAACCTACGTGAAGGTCAATGGCCGCTGGGCGTATCTGTACCGGGCCGTCGACAGCCGGGGCCGCACTGTCGATTTTTATCTCTCCTCCCGTCGTAACAGCAAAGCTGCATACCGGTTTCTGGGTAAAATCCTCAACAACGTGAAGAAGTGGCAGATCCCGCGATTCATCAACACGGATAAAGCGCCCGCCTATGGTCGCGCGCTTGCTCTGCTCAAACGCGAAGGCCGGTGCCCGTCTGACGTTGAACACCGACAGATTAAGTACCGGAACAACGTGATTGAATGCGATCATGGCAAACTGAAACGGATAATCGGCGCCACGCTGGGATTTAAATCCATGAAGACGGCTTACGCCACCATCAAAGGTATTGAGGTGATGCGTGCACTACGCAAAGGCCAGGCCTCAGCATTTTATTATGGTGATCCCCTGGGCGAAATGCGCCTGGTAAGCAGAGTTTTTGAAATGTAAGGCCTTTGAATAAGACAAAAGGCTGCCTCATCGCTAACTTTGCAACAGTGCCCCC
>NZ_JAOCAT010000074.1:0-880 GCF_029839485.1 Achromobacter sp. GD03932 | reverse complement strand
GGCTCTGTTGCAAAAATCGTGAAGCTTGAGCATGCTTGGCGGAGATTGGACGGACGGAACGATGACGGATTTCAAGTGGCGCCATTTCCAGGGTGATGTGATCCTGTGGGCGGTGCGCTGGTATTGTCGCTATCCGATCAGCTATCGCGACCTTGAGGAAATGCTGGCGGAACGCGGCATTTCGGTCGACCATACGACGATCTATCGCTGGGTCCAGTGCTACGCCCCGGAGATGGAGAAGCGGCTGCGCTGGTTCTGGCGGCGTGGCTTTGATCCGAGCTGGCGCCTGGATGAAACCTACGTCAAGGTGCGGGGCAAGTGGACCTACCTGTACCGGGCAGTCGACAAGCGGGGCGACACGATCGATTTCTACCTGTCGCCGACCCGCAGCGCCAAGGCAGCGAAGCGGTTCCTGGGCAAGGCCCTGCGAGGCCTGAAGCACTGGGAAAAGCCTGCCACGCTCAATACCGACAAAGCGCCGAGCTATGGTGCAGCGATCACCGAATTGAAGCGCGAAGGAAAGCTGGACCGGGAGACGGCCCACCGGCAGGTGAAGTATCTCAATAACGTGATCGAGGCCGATCACGGAAAGCTCAAGATACTGATCAAGCCGGTGCGCGGTTTCAAATCGATCCCCACGGCCTATGCCACGATCAAGGGATTCGAAGTCATGCGAGCCCTGCGCAAAGGACAGGCTCGCCCCTGGTGCCTGCAGCCCGGCATCAGGGGCGAGGTGCGCCTTGTGGAGAGAGCTTTTGGCATTGGGCCCTCGGCGCTGACGGAGGCCATGGGCATGCTCAACCACCATTTCGCAGCAGCCGCCTGATCGGCGCAGAGCGACAGCCTACCTCTGACTGCCGCCAATCTTTGCAACAGAGCC
>NZ_JAOCAT010000073.1:0-1215 GCF_029839485.1 Achromobacter sp. GD03932 | reverse complement strand
ACCTGCCTGTTGCCGCGCGGGCGGAGCGGCGGGCGGGGGCGGCTGCGGCTCGACCTCCGCGTCGAGGAAGTCATCACCGAGGTGCGGCTGGAGTTCAGCCGTCATCGCAAGGAGGCCAAGAACCATCACGCATTCGCCGAGATTCGAAACCGCTGCGTGCGGCGGGGCTTGATACCGCCCTCGCACAACACGTTGCGAAGCCGCTTCGCCGGCGTTCCGGCGCGTGAGCGCGTCGGCCTGAAGTACGGAAAGAAGGTGGCTCGTGAGCGATACGAGCATATCCGAGGCAAGACGCCCGAAACGACGTTTCCACTTGAGCGTATCCAGATCGACCACACGCTCGTCGACGTGGTCTGCGCGAGCGCTTTCGACCGTGAGCATGTCGGCCGTCCCTGGATCACTATCGCGCTCGACGAATGCACCCGAGCCGTCCTCGCGTTCGTGCTGACCTGGGAATATCCAAACGCCTCGACCGTCGCTCAGTGCATGACGCGGGTGATGACGCCCAAGGATGAGTGGCTGGAGCGCGTCGGCGTTCCACTCCCATGGCCGATGTATGGCACGCCCAATAGCGTCTATCTCGACAACGCAGCTGAGTTTTGGTCACGCGCCCTGTTCTATGGGTGCAGGGAATACGGCATCGCGCCGCCCGAGCATCGCCCGCCAGGGCTGGTCCATTTCGGCGGCATCATTGAACGCTTCATGGGCACGGCGATGGACCAGATGCGGCTGCTCCCCGCAGCAACCGCCCGTGATCGCGGCTTCGACAAGGTCAAGACCCGCAATCCGAACGAGGCGGCCGAGATGACCCTCGATGAGCTAGAGGTCTGGATGCTCGAGTTCATCTGCGGCCAGTATCACGTCCGGCCGCACAGCACGACCAAGCAGCGCCCGGATCTGGCCTGGGAGCGCGGCATCTATGGCACCGAGAAGCGTGCAGGCGCCGGCCTCCCGCCGATCATCGCTGACAAGCAGAAGCTCTATCTCGACTTCGCCGACATCGAAGACCGGACGATCGAGCGCTACGGCATGCGCTGGGACAATATCGAATACTGGGACGAGGTGTTGCGGCCGTTCCTGGACGCTGGAGAGCAACGCAAGTTCGTCGTCCGCCGAAACCCCTACGACGCCTCACGCATCTACTTCCTCCACCCAATCGAGGGGACCTATTGCGAGCTGCGCTGCGAGCAGATTACCCTTCCCAACGTGTCGGTG
>NZ_JAOCAT010000072.1:0-1226 GCF_029839485.1 Achromobacter sp. GD03932 | reverse complement strand
GATGCCGTCGCTGCAACTCGCGACTAGGAGCTCGGATCTCAGGACGAAGGTCTCCGCGAATGTCCGGTCGATCCGCGCGACGTCCCAGGCGGGCGTTCCCTTGGCGGACATCCACGCCGCAGCGTCGTGCATCAGCCGCACAACCTCGTCGATATCACCCGAGCAGGCGACCCGAACGTTCGGAGGCTCCTCGCTGTCCATTCGCTCCCCTGGCGCGGTATGAACCGCCGCCTCATAGTGCAGTTTGATCCTGACGAGCCCAGCATGTCTGCGCCCACCTTCGCGGAACCTGACCAGGTCCGCTAGCGGGCGGCCGGAAGGTGAATGCTAGGCATGATCTAACCCTCGGTCTCTGGCGTCGCGACTGCGAAATTTCGCGAGGGTTTCCGAGAAGGTGATTGCGCTTCGCAGATCTCCAGGCGCGTGGGTGCGGACGTAGTCAGCGCCATTGCCGATCGCGTGAAGTTCCGCCGCAAGGCTCGCTGGACCCAGATCCTTTACAGGAAGGCCAACGGTGGCGCCCAAGAAGGATTTCCGCGACACCGAGACCAATAGCGGAAGCCCCAACGCCGACTTCAGCTTTTGAAGGTTCGACAGCACGTGCAGCGATGTTTCCGGTGCGGGGCTCAAGAAAAATCCCATCCCCGGATCGAGGATGAGCCGGTCGGCAGCGACCCCGCTCCGTCGCAAGGCGGAAACCCGCGCCTCGAAGAACCGCACAATCTCGTCGAGCGCGTCTTCGGGTCGAAGGTGACCGGTGCGGGTGGCGATGCCATCCCGCTGCGCTGAGTGCATAACCACCAGCCTGCAGTCCGCCTCAGCAATATCGGGATAGAGCGCAGGGTCAGGAAATCCTTGGATATCGTTCAGGTAGCCCACGCCGCGCTTGAGCGCATAGCGCTGGGTTTCCGGTTGGAAGCTGTCGATTGAAACACGGTGCATCTGATCGGACAGGGCGTCTAAGAGCGGCGCAATACGTCTGATCTCATCGGCCGGCGATACAGGCCTCGCGTCCGGATGGCTGGCGGCCGGTCCGACATCCACGACGTCTGATCCGACTCGCAGCATTTCGATCGCCGCGGTGACAGCGCCGGCGGGGTCTAGCCGCCGGCTCTCATCGAAGAAGGAGTCCTCGGTGAGATTCAGAATGCCGAACACCGTCACCATGGCGTCGGCCTCCGCAGCGACTTCCACGATGGGGATCGGGCGAGCAAAAAGGCAGCAAT
>NZ_JAOCAT010000071.1:0-1437 GCF_029839485.1 Achromobacter sp. GD03932 | reverse complement strand
TCCGCGCCGGTGATGCCCGCTATTGCTTCGGCCATGACTTCGATCAGCGCCGCGTCGATGCCACGGGCTCCACGCTCAGTGAGCGCCTCGCAGGCCTTGAAGGCGCGCAGGGCCGTGGCCAGTTGCCCCGCCGTCAAGTGCGTGATCGCAACACCATCGCATGGCAGGCCCAGTCGGCGGCAGGTCTCTTGTTTGATGCTCATGAATTAATCCTTGTTGATGCGCGGCCAAGCAGGCGTTGCATTTCGGTGTGCAGCACGGATTGCCCGAATGCGTACAGGTGCTCGCGCACGCGCTCGGCATCGTTCTTGCGGAATGCGCTCGTGCCCACACCGAAACCCGTGCTGCTCCTGATCCTCGATGGCTGGGGCCATACAGTGTTACTAACTTACTACGCGCCACCCCGACGCACTCTCGTTGCCCACAAGGAGGCGGCGACGTGGGCAAGCTGTTCGAGAGGGTAAGGGAAGCGCGCTGGATGACCGGGCTATCTCAGGACGCCTTGGCTCCGGTTGGCCCGGTCGTCAGGGAACCGGACCGCGCCAGCGCGGTCCGATCCCGGCAACGACCCGACATCAAGGCCCCAAGGACGGGGCCGGAGCCCGGCAGCGATGCCGGGCTTTTTGTTGTGCCCGCGCCGCGGCAATGTCTGACGCGAAGATCAGAACGCACCGATACGAACGTGCGAACACAGGCGCAACACTGAGCAGCCGTCCCCGCACCGGAGCGCTGCGTGCCGCGCCTCGCCACATCCCGGCGGCAAGCCGCGGGATGCGCGCCACTGCCGTCCGCCCACACCGGTTCGCGGTACGCGCGCCACGCGCCCGAGCGCACGCTGCTGTACGCGTGGGTAGAGGCGCACTACCCGGACTTCATTGCACGGATCGAAGCGGAGGGCCGCTCGCTGCCCGGGTATGTCCGCGAGGCGTTCGATGCCTACCTGCGTTGCGGCGTGCTCGAGCACGGCTTCCTGCGGGTGGTGTGCGAGCACTGCCGTGCAGAGAGGCTGGTGGCCTTCTCCTGCAAGAAGCGCGGGTTCTGCCCGAGTTGCGGCGCGCGACGCATGGCCGAGAGTGCGCGGCACCTGGTCGACGAGGTGTTCGGCCCGCGGCCGGTGCGGCAATGGGTGCTGAGTTTCCCGTACCCGTTGCGCTTCCTGTTCGCCAGCAAGCCTGAGGCGATCGGCCCGGTGCTGGGCATCGTGCATCGTGTGATCGCCGGTTGGCTTGCCGATCAGGCCGGCGTGCCGCGGGATACGGCGCAATGCGGCGTGGTGACCCTGATCCAGCGCTTCGGCAGCGCGCTGAATCTCAACATCCACTTCCACATGCTGTGGCTCGACGGCGTGTACGAGGACACCACCGAGCGTCCGCAGCGCAAGCCGCGCCTGCACCACACCCGTGCGCCCACATCGGCGCAACTGACGGAACTGGCCAA
>NZ_JAOCAT010000007.1:0-219415 GCF_029839485.1 Achromobacter sp. GD03932 | reverse complement strand
GGCGTCCTTCAGCTTCTTGAGCGGGCGAACCTTCACCTTGACCGAAGCCGGCTTGGCGGGGAACCAGCGCTCTTCACCGGTGAACGGATCCTTGCCGAAGCGCTTGGCCTTGGCGGGAACCTTCTGCACGGCAACCTTGAACAGGCCGGGCAGCGTGAATTCGCCGGCGCCCTTCTTGTCCACGGAACCCAGCACCGAGGTTTCCAGGCTGGCCAGGACGGCCTTGACCGACTTGGCTTCAACGCCGGATTGCTCAACGATGTAGGCGATGAGCTGGGTCTTGTTCAGAGCAGCCTTGATGGCCTTGGGGGCAGCAGCGACCTTCTTGGCGGCGACGACCTTCTTGACGGCCGGCTTTGCAGCGGGCTTCACAGCGGGTTTGGCAGCAGTTGCCTTCTTTGCGGGCGCCTTGGCGGCGGGCTTGGTGACTTTCTTGGCAGGAGCTTTTGCTTTCGTGGCCATGGTCAAAATCCGTATGTTGAGGTCATGGAGCAGCGCGTGCCGGGTATCGGCGTTTGACGCTACGCGGCCGATGATAGCGGAAGAGTGGCGATTAATGCGGTTTTCTAGCGGGTTTTTGGCCCTTGTTTGTTGTTTTCGACACAGAAAGTGCTTTGTAGAAGGGCTCCAGCAAGATGTCGTGACATTCATCGCGCATCTTTTCAAATGCCTGCGGCACTGAACCAACTGCGTCGAGCGTGTTCCAATTGCGTGCCCTGCGCGAGACCCGCGCGGGAAAAACCAAGCATGGAAGCGAAGCAGTTATATGTTGATGAAGAAGTTGGCGGCGAGCCTGATCGTCGCGGCCGCGTGCATGTCGGGCGCCGTGGCGCAAACGGTGCCCGCGCCGGCCTTGTCGGCCAAGGCCTGGCTCTTGCTGGACGAGACCAGCGGACAGGTGATCGCGTCGCATGCGGCGACGACCCGCATCGAGCCAGCGTCCCTGACCAAGATCATGACGGCCTACGTGGTGTTCGAGGCGCTCAGCAAGAAAGAGCTGTCCGCGGCGCAAATGGTCACGGTGTCGACCCGCGCCTGGAAGGTGCCGGCGGGCAGCTCGAAGATGTTCCTGGAGCCTGGCTCGAAAGTGTCGGTGGACGATCTGTTGCGCGGCCTGATGATCCAATCGGGCAACGACGCGGCCATCGCGCTGGCCGAGGCCGTGTCGGGCAGCGTCGAGGCCTTCGTGGCGCGGATGAACGAAACCGCCGCCAGGCTCGGCCTGCATGCCACGCATTTCGCCAGCCCGCACGGCCTGCCGGATCCCGGGACCTACTCCACCGCCAGCGACCTGTCCGTGCTGGCCACGCGCTACATCCGCGACTTTCCCCAGCTCTACAAGACCTACGATTCGGCCAAGCATTTCACGTACAACAAGATCACGCAGCCGAACCGCAACCGCTTGCTGTGGCTGGATCCCAGCGTGGACGGCCTGAAGACCGGGCACACTGAATCGGCCGGCTTTTGCATTGTCGCCACCGCGCAGCGGCCCAACGGCGCTGACCAGCGCCGCCTCATCACGGTGGTGGTGGGCACGGCGTCGGACAAGCTGCGCACGCAGGAAAGCCGCGAGTTGCTGGAGTGGGGCTTTCAGGGGTTCAATACCATCAAGCTGTACGCGCGCGGCCAGGCGGTCGCCACGCCCGAGGTCTGGAAGGGCGAGCAGGACAGCCTGAAGGCCGGATTCGCGCGCGATGCGTACGTGACGGTACCCGCGGGCGCCAAGGTCGAACCGGTCTGGACGCCGCAAGATCCGCTGATTGCGCCGATCGCGGCCCAGTCCGCAGTCGGCGCGGTGCGTGTGCTGGTGGACGGCAAGCCCGCCATGCAGTTTCCGGTGGTGGCGCTGGAACCGGTGGCCGAGGCCGGATTCGCGGGACGCGCGTGGGATTCCATCCGCTTGTGGTGGCGTGGCCACGCCGGATAACGGAGGTGTGCGATGGCGGTGAGCTTTCCTGGAGGTCCGGCCCCGGCGCCGGGCGCGGATGATCCCTTGGCATTGCTGTCGGCCTGCCACGGCCGCATTTCCCGCCAGTGCGCGACCTTGGGACGCCTTGCCGCGCACCTGCCGGTGCATGGCAGCGACGCCGCGGCGCAAACCGCGGCGGCCAGCGTCATGCGCTACTTCGATACCGCGGCTGCGCACCACCACGAGGACGAGGAAGAGGACCTCTTCCCGGCCCTGATCGAGTCCATGGCCGGCTCCGACGCCGTCTGTCTGCACGCGCTGGTGGACGGTCTGGTGGCCGAGCACCGGCAGCTGGCACAGCGTTGGGAGCCCTTGCGCCGGGTGCTCGCCGAGATCGCGGCGGGCCGCCAGGCCGATCTGCCCCCGGGGCAGGTGCAGGACTTCACCGATGCCTACGCCGCGCATATCCAGCGTGAAGAAAGCGAACTGCTGCCGATGGCGGCGCGGCTGATCCCGGACGATGCGCTGGCAGGCATCGGGCAGGCCATGAAGGCGCGACGCGGCGGCGAGGCCGGCTGAAGTTTCGGGCAACGCGGGAATTGGCGCTACGATGGCCGCAGCCGGCGCGCGGCGCGCCGGGTTTTCGCCTACCTGCCCGCCATGAACAGAAACGCCCGTTTCCGCCAGAAATTGCAGGATCCCAGCCTGATGCACGCCATGTCGGCGCACAACCCGCTGTCCGCCAGGCTGGCGGCGGAAGCCGGGTTCGATGCCATCTGGGGCAGCGGCTTCGAGCTGTCGGCCAGCTATGCCGTGCCCGACGCCAACATACTCTCGCCCTCGCAGCATCTGGACATGATGCGGGCGATCGCCGCCGCGGTGGACGTGCCCGTCATCGCCGACATCGACACCGGATTCGGCAACGCGATCAATGTCGCGTACATGGTGCCGCAGTATGAAGCCGCGGGTGTGTCGGCGGTGGTGATGGAGGACAAGACCTTTCCCAAGGACACCAGCCTGCGCGCGGCCGGCAGGCAGGAACTGGTGCGGGTCGAGGAATTCCAGGGCAAGATCGAAGCCGCCTGCGGCGCCCGCCGCGATGCGGATTTCTGCGTGATCGCCCGGACCGAGGCCCTGATCGCGGGCGCTGGCGAGCAGGAGGCGCTGGCCCGCGCCCGCGCGTATGAGGCCGCCGGCGCGGATGCCATCCTGATCCATTCCAAGCAGAACACGCCCGACGAGATCCTGTCGTTCGTGGCCGCATGGCAAGGGCGCGCGCCGCTGGTGCTGGTGCCTACCGCCTATCCCCAATTGCGCGAAGCCGATATCCAGGCGCTGGGCAAGGTGGGCCTGGTCATCTATGGCAACCACGCCATCCGCGCCGCGGTGGGGGCGATGCGGGATGTGTTCGCCCGCATCCGCCGCGATGGCGGCATCCACCAGGTGGACGCGGCGCTGCCGGCGGTCAAGGAGATCATTGCGCTGCAGGGCGACGCCCATATGCGGGAGCTGGAACGCCGTTACCTGAAGTAAGCGGGACGCGTTGCGCGCAAGGGGCGCTAGCGATTACGCTAGGCGACCCGCCGCCAGCCCTGTGCGCCGCAGGCGGAATCAATCAGAAAGCAGATGCCGAGGGACAAGAAAGAATGATGCAGGGGGGGATGAGCGTCGCGCGCCGGTTGTTCGGCTCGTGGGTGGACGAGGTCAATGCGCGGACCTTGCGCGCGGATGCGACGGCGGGCCTGCTGGGCGCGCTGCTGGTGCTGCCGCAAGGCGTGGCGTTCGCCATGCTGGCGGGCCTGCCGCCCGAGTACGGCCTGTATTCCGCCATCGTGCCCTGTATCGTCGCGGCGCTCTTCGGGTCCAGCCGCCATGTCATGTCGGGCCCGACCAATGCCAACTCGCTGGCGCTCTATGCGGTGTTGACGCCGCTGGCGGTCGCCGGCAGCCAGGGCTACATCCAGCTGGCGCTGGCCGTGACCGTGCTGGTCGGGCTGATGCAATGGCTGGTGGGTACGCTCAGGCTGGGCTCGCTGGCGCATTTCATCTCGCCATCGGCGCTGTTCGGCTTCACCAGCGGCGCGGCCCTGCTGATCGCCGTGCATGCGCTGAAGGACGCGCTGGGCATGCCGGCGCCGGACGCGCACGGCGCGGGCGCCTTGCTGGCCAGCCTGGCCGCGAATCTGGCGCAGGTGCACTGGGGCGCCTTGCTGGTGACGCTGACCACCCTGGC
Organism: Achromobacter sp. GD03932; assembly: GCF_029839485.1. Lineage (NCBI taxonomy): Bacteria > Pseudomonadati > Pseudomonadota > Betaproteobacteria > Burkholderiales > Alcaligenaceae > Achromobacter > Achromobacter sp. GD03932. Next base: position 215,273 of record NZ_JAOCAT010000007.1, on the reverse strand, counting down.
CGTGGCGCTGCTGGTGCGGCGGCTGGACAAGCGCAAGCCCTACATGCTCGCGGGCCTGGCGGCGGGGGCGCTGGCGGCCGCCGCCTTCAACGCGCTGACCGATGGCGCGCCGGTGTCCGTGCTGGGCGCGCTGGCCCAGCCCTGGCCGCCTTTCCATATTCCCAGCGTCGATTGGCGCGCCTTGCCCGAATTGCTGAGCGTGGCCTTCGCGCTGACCATCGTGGCGTTGGCGCAATCCATCTCCATCGCCAAGGCCGTGGCGACGCGTTCGGGCCAGCGCATCGACGCCAACCGCGAGTTCGTGGGGCAGGGGCTGTCCAATATCGTGGGCGGATTCTTCTCCTGCTACCTGTCCTGCGGGTCGCTCAACCGGTCCATTCCCAACTACGAGGCTGGCGCCAAGACGCCGCTGGCGTCCGTGTTCTCGGCCCTGCTGCTGGTGGCGCTGGTGGCCTTGTCGGCGCCGCTTCTGGCCATGATCCCGCACGCCGCGATTTCCGGGCTGCTGCTGCTGGTGGCCTGGACCCTGTTCGATATCCCGCGCTGGCGGCAACTGATCCGGACCCAGCGCGGCGAAGCGGTCATCGCCGCCGCCACGCTGACCGCCACCATCACCATACGCATGGAAGTGGCGATCCTGCTGGGCACGGTGTTGTCGCTGATGGTCTATCTGCACCGCACTTCGCGGCCCGCAATGCGCACCATGGGCTTCGATACGCGCGGACTGGAGCGGCGCTTCGTGGTGCTGGAGCATGCGCAGGACGCCTTGCCAGAATGCCCGCAGTTGAAGCTGCTGCGCATGGAGGGCTCGGTCTATTTCGGCGCCGCCACGCACGTGGCGCAGCGCCTGCACGAGCTGCGCGCGGCCCCGGGGGCGCCGCGCCATCTGCTGGTAATGGCCAAGAGCATGAACTTCATCGACATGGCCGGCGCGCAGGTCTGGGAAGACGAGCTCGCCGCCAGGCGGGCCATGGGTGGGGACTTGTATTTCCACCGCCCGCGGCCGGAAGTGCTGGACATGTGGCGCCGCACGGGCTTTCTGCAGCGCCTGGGCGAGGACCATGTCTTTCCCGACAAGGCGACGGCGCTGCATACGATCTACGCCAAGCTGGACCGAGGCATCTGCGAGGGATGCCAGGCCAAGATCTTCTGGGAATGCCAGCCCAACGGGCTGAGGAACGACTGAGGCCGCGTGCGCGGCCGGCTCAGGCCGGCTGCGGCGCTTCCGTGCCCAGATAGGCCGCGCGGACCCGCTCGTCGGCCGCAATCTGCGCGGGCTCGCCCTCGGCCAGCAGGCTGCCGCGCACCAGCACCGCGATGCGGTCGGCATGCTTGAAGACCACGTCCAGGCTGTGCTCGGTGAACAGGACCGCAATGCGCTGGGTGTCCGCCAGCGTGCGCGTCAGCCGCATCAGCGCATGGCGTTCATTGGTGGCCATGCCCGCCGTGGGTTCGTCCATCAGCAAGAGGCGCGGCTGGTGCGCCAGGGCCATCGCCAGTTCCACCCGCTTGACGTCACCGTAGGCCAGCGTGCCGCAGTGCTCCTGCGCCTTGTCCGCCATCTGCACCTGCGACAGCAGCGTCATGGCCTCCTCGGCCGCGTGCCGGGTGGCCCGGCGCCAGGGGTTCAGCAGCAGCCGGTCGCGCGACAGCAGCGCCGTCTGCACGTTTTCGCGCACCGTCATGGAGCGGAAGGTGGCGGCGGTCTGGAAGGTGCGCCCCACGCCCAGCCGGCAGATCTTGCCCGCCGACAAGCCCACCAGTTCGCGGCCGTCCAGCAGCACCGAGCCCGAGTCGGGCCGCAGTTGCCCGCCCAGCGCGTTGAAGCAGGTGGACTTGCCGGCGCCGTTGGGGCCGATCAGGGCGAGCATCCGGCCGGCTTCCAGCGTGAATGACACGCCAGCCAACGCGTCGATGCCGCCGAACGATTTGCGCAGTTCGCGGACTTGCAGCAAGGGGGCGGTATTCATGCGCGCCCCCTGTTCCAGCGCGCGGCCAGGCGCGCGGCGGCGCCGGCCAGCCCCTCGGGAAAGGCCATGACCAGGGCCAGGATGGCCAGCCCCAGCACCGCGTGCCAGTACTCGGTGCTGCGCGCGGCGGCATCCTGCAGCCAGGTGTAGGACGCCGCGCCTACGAGCGGGCCGGCCAGCGTCTGCAACCCGCCCAGCAGCACCATGACCAGTCCGTCCACGGAGCGGCTCACGGCCAGCGTGTCGGGCGCTATGCTGCCCTTGGAAAACGCGTAGAGCGAGCCCGCGAGGCCGGCGGCAAAGGACGCGGCCACGAAGCCCGCCCATTGCACGCGCCGGGTATCCATGCCCAGCGCCTCGGCGCGCAGCGCCGAATCGCGCACGCCCCGCAGCGCATAGCCCAGCGGCGAGAACGCCAGGCGGCGCAGCCAGGCGATGCCGGCCACGCACAGCGCCAGCGTCAGGTAATAGAACCATGGGCCCTGGGCGAGCCAGGCCGACGGCCACAGCCCGATCAGGCCGTTGCTGCCGCCCGTCACGTCATCCCATTGATAGGCCAGCGCCCAGAGGATCTGCGCCACCGCCAGGGTCAGCATCGCCAGGTACACGCCGGACAGGCGCACGCAGAACCAGCCGAACAGCAGGGCGCCGAATGCGGCGGCGAAGGGGCCCAGCAGCAGCGCCGCTTCCATCGGCACGGCCGCCAGCTTCAGGAGCAGCGCGGCGCCATAGGCGCCCAGGCCGAACCAGGCAGCATGGCCGAACGAGGTCATGCCGGCCAGTCCGGTGAGGAAATGCAGGCTGGCGGCAAACAGCGCGGCGATCAGGATTTCGGTCAGCAGGATGCCCAGATAGGGGCTGTGCGCGGCCGCCACCGGCGCCAGCAGCAGGAGCGCCAGCAGCGCGCCATAGGCCAGCCGCAGCCCGCGGCCGGCCGGGGCGATCGGGCGCTCGGGCGCGGCGGCGTGCGCCGCAGGCTCGGGCGGCTTGCCCAGCAGGCCCCAGGGGCGCACGACCAGCACCACGGCCATCACGGCGAATTCCGCCAGCAGCGTGAGTTTGGACAGATTGAAGAGCCAGGGGCCGATCTGCACCTGCCCCAGGAACACGAACAATGCCTTGATCGAGCAGATCAGCAGGGCGGCGAGGAAGGCGCCGGGAATCGAACCCAGGCCGCCCACCACCACCACCACGAAGGCGCTGGCGATGATTTCCAGGTCCAGGCCCAGGGTGGCGGGCACGCGCGGCGCCGCCAGCGCCCCGCCCAGGCCGGCCAGGAACGCGCCCAGGGTGAATGCCGAGGTGAACAGCCAGGCCTGGTTCACGCCCAGCGCGGCCAGCATCTTGCGGTTCTCCGCCGCGGCCCGCAGCAGCCGGCCCCAGCGGGTGCGCATCAGCAGCAGCCACAGCAGGCCCAGCACCACGGGGCCGGCGGCGATCAGTAGCAGGTCGTACTCGGGATAGCGCCGGCCCAGGATCTGGACTGCGCAGGACAGGCCGGGGGCGCGCGCCGCGAACAGGTCTTCCGGCCCCCAGATGGCCAGCGCGGCGTCGCCGATGATGAGCACCAGCGCAAAAGTCGCCAGCAGCTGGAACAGTTCGGGCGCCTGGTACAGGCGCCGCAGCACCAGCCATTCGGCGGCCGCGCCGATGAGGCCCGTGGCCAGCGCCGCCAGCAGCAGCCCGGCCCAATAGCCCGCGCCGTCGCCGAAGTAGTTGGTGAAGGTCCACGCCAGGTAGACCCCTAGCATGTAGAAAGAGCCGTGCGCGAAGTTCACCACGCGCGTGACGCCGAAGATCAGCGACAGGCCGGCGGCGACCAGGAACAGCGCGCTGGCGTCCGCCAGCCCATTGAGCAGCTGCAGCAGCAGCCCGGACAGGCTCATCAGTGCGCCGGACGCATCTTGCGCACTTGTTCGTCAGGCGGCTGCAGGCGGGCGCCGTCGATGTAGGCGAAATCCTTCATGATGCCCTTGCCGTCTTCCACCGCGGTCACGCCCACGTACACGCCCATGGTCGACTGGTGGTCGATCTTGCGGTACTGGATGGGGCCGTAGGGCGTGTCCACCTTCAGGCCCGCAAACGCGTCGACCAGTTTTTCCGTGTCCACTTCGCCCGCCGCCTTCAGGCCCTGGGCGATCGACATGAGGGACGCGTAGCCCACGACCGAGCCGACCTTGGGCGTTTCGTTGTAGCGCTTCTTGTAGGCTTCGACGAAGGCGTTATTGGCCGGGGTGTCGATGGCGTACCAGGGGTAGCCGGTGACGATCCAGCCGGTGGGCGTGTCGGCGCCCAGCGGCTCCAGGTATTCGGGTTCGCCGGACAGCACCGACACCACGGCGCGGTTCTCGAACAGGCCGCGGGTATTGCCTTCGCGCACGAAGCGCGTCAGGTCGGCGGCGAACAGCACGTTGAAGATCGCGTCGGGCTTGGCGTCGGCCAGGGCCTGCACCACGGCGCCGGCATCGACCTTGCCCAGCGGCACGGCCTGCTCGGCGACGAATTCCACGTCGGACTGGAACGAAGTCATCATGGCCTTGAAGGTGGCCACGGCGGACTGACCATATTCATAGTTGGGATAGACGATGGCCCAGCGCTTCTTGCGCAAGGCCAGCGCCTTGGGGGCCAGCGCCGCCACGTGCATCCAGGTGGAGGGGCGCAGGCGGTAGGTGTAGCGGTTGCCGTCCTGCCAGGTGATCTTGTCGGTGAGGGGTTCGGCCGCCAGGAAGAACACCTGCTGCTGCTTGGCGAAATCCGTCAGCGCCAGGCCGGTATTTGAAAGAAAGCCGCCGAACAGCAGCTCGACCTTTTCGCGGGCCAGCAATTCCTGGGCCGCGCGCACCGAATCGCCGGGGTTGCCGTTGTCGTCGCGCGAGATCACTTCCAGCTTTCGGCCCAGCACGCCGCCGCTTGCATTGACCTCTTCCAGCGCCAGCTGCCAACCCTTCTTGTAGGGGCCGAGGAAGGCGGGGATGGCCTTGTAGCTGTTGATCTCGCCGATGCGGATGGGCGGCTCCTTGTCCTTGGCCGAGGCGGCGGAAGTCAGCGCCAGGGCCAGGAGTGCCGGCGCCACGGCGCGGCGCAACAGAGTGAGGCAGGGACGGAACATGTCAGGTATCGCGTGGAGAAGGAATCTGGCGCCAGCAGGCGCGGCGGATGACAGCGGCCCAATTGGAACATGGGCCTTCGCCCCGGGGCAATAGACAGGCGCGGCGCGCAGCGCCCGCCCGGAAACGAAAAAAGGCCCTGCGGTGCAGGGCCTTTTCGTCTTGCGGGAAAACCGGCTGAATTACTTCAGCTTGGTTTCCTTGTAGTCAACGTGCTTGCGAGCGACCGGATCAAATTTCTTGATCAGCATCTTCTCGGGCATGTTGCGCTTGTTCTTGGTGGTCGTGTAGAAATGACCCGTGCCGGCAGTCGACTCGAGCTTGATCTTTTCGCGGATACCTTTGGCCATGTCGTGCTCCTAGTATGTAGATTGGCGGGGAGGCTGATTAAGCCAGTTCGCCGCGGGCACGCATTTCGGCCAGCACGGCGTCGATGCCGTTCTTGTCGATCGTGCGGATGGCCTTGGCCGAAACACGCAGGCGGACCCAGCGGTTTTCGCTTTCAACCCAGAACCGGCGCGATTGCAGGTTGGGCAGGAAGCGACGCTTGGTCTTGTTGTTCGCGTGCGAAACATTGTTGCCCACCATCGGGCCTTTGCCGGTCACTTGGCATACGCGTGCCATGGATGCACCTCTTTAGGTCGTTCTTTTGCGCGCATCGCTTGGGGGGTAGACAGGGTTTTAGCCGCCGGGCTGTAGAGGCTTCGTACGCTGCTGCTGTACCTTGCCTAAGCCGGCCACCCAGTCTTAGTGGATGAGGGGGGATCGGAATGGCCATCAAAGCCCAGTCTGGTCCGCCCCAGTGCTTATACCCGCTGCCTGCCACCCGCTGAATTCTTGTAAGAACTTCTGGAAATCCCGGAAGGAATCGCCAGACATCGCGCGGTTGGGGTCAGAGTGCTGAACTACAAAGCATAGTAGTTCGGCACGGGAAACTTCATGTGAAGACTTAGATTCTAATATGAAAAGCCTAATTAAATCAAGCGGCGACGCTATGTGGTGTGCGATTGCGCCACGCGGCCCGAGATCCAGGACAGGCAGGCGCAGGCCGCCAGCGTGGTCGTCAGGGGCAGGGCGCTGTCGGTCTGCCAGGCGCTGACGGCAAAACCGGCCAGCGCGCCGCAGGACAATTGCAGCGTCCCCAATAGTGCGGAAGCCGCGCCCAGCCGCTTGCCCTGGTCCGCCAGCGCCAGCGCCGCCGAGTTGGGATTGACGAAGCCCTGGCTGCCCATGTAGCAGATGAGGCACAGCATCAGCAGGGGCAGGCTCATCCAGCCGGCCAGCGTCAGCGCGACCGCCGCCAGGCTGGCGCAGGCCAGCGAGGTCAGCGCGCGGCGCTGCAATTGGCGCGGCGTGTAGGCGCGCAGCAGGCGCGCGCTGATCTGCGAGCAGATGATGAGCGACAGCGCGTTGGTGCCGAACAGCAGGCCGTAGTACTGGGGCGGCACGCCGTAGAGTTCGATGAAGACGCGCGGCGAGCCGATGATGTAGGCGAACATGCCAGCCTGGCCGAAGCCGCCGGCCAGGCTGTGCGCCATGAAGCCACGGTGCGCGAACAGGTCGCGGTAGTTGCGCAGTATGGTGTGCCAGCGCAGCGGCACCACGCGTTCAGGCGCCAGCGATTCCTTCATGATCAGGATGACGGCGGCCATCAGCATCGCACCGCCGGCCAGCATGACCCAGAACAGGCTGCGCCACGAGGTGATTGCCAGCAACTGGCCGCCGGCCAAGGGCGCGAGGATGGGGGCGAGGCCCATGATGAGCATCAGCAGCGACATCGCGCGGGCGGCTTCATGGGTTTCGTAATGGTCGCGGATGACCGCACGCGGGATCACGATGCCGGCGGCGCCGCCCATGGCCTGCACCACGCGCCAGCCGGTCAACGCTTCCACCGATCCGGACAGTGCGCACCCCAGCGAACCGATCATGAACAGCGTCAGGCCGACGAGCAACGGCGGCTTGCGGCCGTAGCGGTCGGCCATGGGGCCATAGAACACTTGCACCATCGCCAGGCCGATCAGGTAGGCGGCCAGCGTGCGTTCGACGTCGCCGCGGGACACGCCCAGGTTTGCCGCGATCGTGGGGAAGGCGGGCAGGTACATGTCGATGGCGAACGGACCGATCGCGGTCAGCGCGCCCATGAGTATCAGCCAGCCAGGCAGGCTGCTGCGGAAAGACTGTGAAGGGGGCATGTCGATTGCGGGGTAGCGCAGTGGCAGGGCCCGGATGCGGTTTGTTGCACGGTTTGGGCCAAGTAAACGACTGTATCACGGGCAACCTTACAAGCAAATTGCAAGTTTTTTCCGATAAAGTCATTGCGGTCCGTACGTATTCCAGAGGAGAAGTCGTGAATCCTTTGTTGTCTGTTGTGGAACGCAAACTCCAGGCCCTGCCGGTCCCGGTCCAGCTGGTTCTGCCCGACGGCGCCGTGCTGGGGCCGCCCGAACCCCGTGTTCGTTTCGTCACGCACGACAAGACTGCCCTGGCGCATCTGGCCGAAGGCGCGGTGGGCGTGCTGGGGCAGGATTATGTGGAAGGCCGCATCGACATCGAGGGCAATATGCGCGATGTGATGGCCGCGGCTTCGGCGCTGCTGCCGGGGTCGCCGGTGGACGCGGCTCGCGGCGGCTGGCTGACCGAGCTGGTGCGCAAGGTGGTGTCGGTCTGGCGCCATTCGGTCGAGCGCGACGCCAAGCAGATCGAATTTCACTACGACCTGTCGGATGACTTCTACGCCCTCTGGCTGGACCCGCGCCGGGTCTATTCCTGCGCCTACTACCGCGAACCGGGCATGACGCTGGCCCAGGCCCAGGAGGCCAAGCTGGACCACATCTGCCGCAAGCTGCGCCTGCGTGCGGGCGAACGGTTCCTGGACGTGGGGGCGGGCTGGGGCGGCCTGCTGCTGTGGGCCGCCGAGCATTATGGCGTGGACGCCACCGGCATCACCCTGTCGCGCAATCAGCATGCCCATGTCAGCAAACTGATCCAGGAGAAGGGGCTTGCAGGCCGGGTCCGCATGGAGCTGCTGGACTACCGCAAGCAGGACGAATCCGCGCCCTACGACAAGATCGCGTCGGTCGGCATGTTCGAGCACGTGGGCCGGGCCCAGCTCGAAGGCTATTTCGCCAAGCTGCGCCGCCTGCTCAAGCCTGGCGGACTGATCATGAACCATGGCATTACCGCGGCCGGCGTCTACAACGCCGAGCTGGGCAACGGCATGGGCGAATTCATCGAGAAATACATCTTCCCGGGCGGCGAGCTGACCCATGTCAGCGTGGTGATGGAAACCCTGACCAACGGCGGCCTGGAAGAGGTGGACGTGGAAAACCTGCGGCCGCATTACGCGCGCACCCTGTGGGCCTGGAGCGATGCGCTGGAGGCGCGCCTGCCTGAAGCGGCGCGCATCCTGGGCGGCGAGCAGGGCGAGCGTTCGCTGCGCGCCTACCGGCTGTACCTGGCTGGCTGCGCCATGGCGTTCGAGCACGGCTGGATTGCGCTGCACCAGATCCTGGGACAGCACCCGGCGACAGGACGCTCCGACGAGCTGGACAATCCGCCGGACCTTGCCTACCCCTGGCGCCGGGATTACATGTACGCCAAGAACGAGTAGCGGCCGGCAGATGTCCGCAGGATGGTCGATTTCAATGGAATTGGCGACGGAAAACTGTCCGAAACGCGTCCATCCGCTGGCCGGAACCGCGATTTCCGGCCCGTTTGAAGCGGCTAAAGCGTATGGATATGAATTTATTATTTACTGAATGTATCTCTTCGTCTGAATCAAAATCCCCTAGGTAAAGTCGCTGTTTCACTCCTTGCGCTTGCGGGTAATCCCGGACCATTTTTTCGGGAAATGTATCTGATTCATTCCGGGGTGGGGTTGGGTTGAGCATCAATTTCGTTTAAGATGCTGGCTTCTTCGTTCAGTTTGTTCACTTTCTGTGGGTTTTCAAAAACTGCGTTTTTGAAGCTCCTGTCTTGCAAGATGCCGCACCCTCGCGGACCGTCTTGTTGCTAGTGTCGGTTTGTATTGGCGGTTCTGCCCGTCTTCCGCACAACCCCCTTAGCTCCATGGCACCTCCGGGCCCAAGCCTGGCGTGTGTCCCTGAACCTATGGAGGCAAAAGCCAATGCGTTTTACCCCTGTCAAGACCCTGGCCGCCGCGGCTGTGTTCTTCGCCTTCGCCGGCGCGGCCCAAGCCGCCGATGCCGTCCAGTGCGAAATCAAGCGCCCGGTCAATTTCGGCGCGATGAACTGGGAATCCAATCTGGTCCTGGTTGACGTCGAACGTTTCATCATGGAAAAGGGCTACGGTTGCAAAACCGAGACCCTGCCGACCGAAACCCTGCCCGCCCTGGCTGCGCTGGAACGCGGCGACCTGGATATCAATACCGAGATCTGGCTGAACAGCGTTGCCGATCCCTGGGACCGCGCCGAGAAGACCGGCAAGGTCAAGCGCATCGGCGATCTCTACATGGGCGCCGAGGGCTGGTACATCCCGCGTTACACGGCGGAACGCCTGCCCGAATTGAAGTCCGCGGCCGACCTGCCGAAGTTCAAGGACAAGTTCAAGGATCCGGAAGAGCCCGGCAAAGGCCGCTTCTACGGCTGCCCGGCGGGCTGGGGCTGCGAGATCACCAGCAATAACCTGTTCCACGCCCTGAAGCTGGACGACAGCTACACCCTGTATTCGCCCGGCACGGGCGCGGCGCAGAAGGCGGCCCTGATGTCGGCCTACAAGCGCAAGCAGAACGTGGTCTTCTACTACTGGTCGCCCACGCCGCTGGTGGGTTCGATGGACCTGGTCAAGCTGGACATGCCGCCCTACGACGCCGAAAAGCACAAGTGCCTGACGTCGCCCAAGTGCGCCAAGCCCGAGCCCAGCGCCTATCCCGACAACCCCGTCTTCACGGCGGTGAACACCAAGTTCTCCGAGGAAGCGCCCAAGCTCACCGAATTCCTGTCCAAGGTCTCGGTGCCGCTGCCGGTGATCAACGAAACCCTGGCCCACATGGAAGAGTCCGGCGACGAAGCCAACGCCGTGGCCAAGTGGTTCCTGAAGAACAAACCCGACGTCTGGACCAAGTGGGTCCCCGCCGACGTCGCCGGGCGCGTCCAAAGCGCGCTGTAACCCGCCATGTGCCTGGCTGCGCGCCGTCGCGGCGCGCTCCGGCCCTTCATGGGGCCGGTTTCCTTTGCCAGGATGGCCGCCGGCCGGGCGCTCGCGCCCGGACCGAGATGCGCTGGCGCTGCCGGGATGGCCGGCCGTTTTCTAGCTGGAAGCCGCAAGCTTGCGCCGCATCGCCCGATTCCTGGGCATGCGGGCGCGGTCCGGGCGGTGAGTGCGCCAGAATGGAGTAGAACGAATGTTTCCTGAAATTATTCCCGCCCGGCAGGTCCGGGGGGCGATCGACGGCTTTGTCGATCACTTGGTCACCAACTATGCCGACACGCTGGAGACCCTGTCCCAGCCCGTCCTGCATGCCTTGGTGTGGCTGGAGCAGCTGCTGCGCAATTCGCCCTGGTGGGCGGTGGTCGCGGTGACGATCGCGATCGCCTGGGGCGTCAGCCGCCGTATCGGCCTGAGCCTGGCGATGGGCGCGCTGCTGTGCGTGATCGGCGTGCTGGGCCTGTGGGACGCCGGCATGCAGACGCTGGCGCTCATGATCATGGCGGCCGGCCTGTCGGTGATCATCGGCATCCCGCTGGGCGTACTGATGGCGCGGGTCAACTGGCTGCGCTCCATCATGCTGCCGGTGCTGGACGTGATGCAGACCATGCCCAGCTTCGTGTACCTGATTCCCGTGGTCATGCTGTTCGGCCTGGGCAAGATCCCGGCCATCATCGCCACCGTGATCTACGCCGTGCCGCCGCTGATCCGCCTGACCGACCTGGGCATCCGCCTGGTCGACCGCGAAGTGCTGGAAGCCTCGCGCGCCTTCGGCGCCAATCCGCGCCAGCAGCTGTTCGGCGTGCAACTGCCGCTGGCGCTGCCCAACATCATGGCCGGCATCAACCAGACCACGATGATGGCCCTGTCGATGGTGGTGATCGCCTCGATGATCGGCGCGCGCGGCCTGGGTTATGAAGTGTTGCTCGGCATCAACCGTCTTGAAGTAGGCCGCGGCCTGCTGGCGGGCTTGGGTATCGTGGTGCTGGCCGTGCTGTTCGACCGGATCACGCAATCGTATGGACAGCGCATGCGCATGGGAGGCCAGCGATGAGCAAGATCGAGGTCAAGAACATCTACAAGGTCTTCGGCCCGCATCCGAAGAAATGGCTGGAAGCCGCCCAGGGCGGCATGAGCAAGGAACAACTGCTGGCCGAGAGCGGCCACACGCTGGGCCTGCGCGACATCAGCCTGTCGATCGAAGAAGGCAGCATCTACGTCATCATGGGCCTGTCGGGTTCCGGCAAGTCCACGCTGATCCGCCACTTCAACCGCCTGATCGAACCCAGCGCCGGCCACATCCTGGTCGATGGCGTGGATGTGGTCAGCCTGAATAAGCGCGACCTGGAGGTCTTCCGCCAAAAGAAGATGAGCATGGTGTTCCAGCGCTTTGGCCTGTTCCCGCACCGCACCGTGCTGGACAACGCCGCCTACGGCCTGACCGTGCAGGGCGTGGGCCGCGCCGAACGCGAAAAGCGCGCCCGCGAATGGCTGGACCAGGTGGGCCTGTCGGGCTTTGAAAACCAGTACCCGCACCAGTTGTCGGGCGGCATGCAACAGCGTGTCGGCCTGGCCCGGGCGCTGGCCACCGATGCCGAAATCCTGTTGATGGACGAAGCCTTCTCGGCGCTGGATCCGCTCATCCGCCGCGAGATGCAGGACCAGTTGCTGCAGCTGCAGGCCAAGCTCAACAAGACCATCGTCTTCATCACCCATGACCTGGACGAAGCCCTGCGCCTGGGCAACCGCATCGCCATCCTCAAGGACGGCGAACTGGTGCAGGAAGGCACGCCGGAGGACATCCTGCTGAACCCGGCCAACGACTACGTGCAGTCGTTCCTGCAGGACGTGAACCGCACCAAGGTGCTCAACGCCACGCACGCCGTGAACCCGGCGCGCCTGACCCTGACCATGCGTTCGCGTCCCGCCCATGCCATGGACCGCATGCGCGCCCTGAGCTACGAATATGCGCCGGTGCTGGACGGCAAGCGGCTGGCCGGCGTGCTGACCGCCGAGGCCGCCACGCGCGCCATCGAGGAAGGCGCGCGCGATATCTCGCGCTACGTCGAGGATCTGGCTTCCGTGCCGGCCACGGCCGGCCTGGGCGAAGTGCTGGCCCAGCTGGTGCACAGCGACCAGCCGGTCGCGGTGACCGGCGAAGACGATGAGTTTATCGGCATGCTGTCGCGCAAGAAGGTCGTGGAGCTGGTGACGCCGGCCCTGGCCGAAACGGCGCCCGCGGCGGAAGCCGCCGCTGCCACCGACGCGCAGGAGCAGTCCGAACCCGAGCGCCGCGACCAGGCGGCCTGACAGGGAGAAACCCTAATCCGGATTGGGGCCGCGCGGCCGTCCGCGGCGCTCCGATCCGGATATGATGGTTTGCCGGCCGCCTGGGCCGGTTTCTCCTTTTTCGGAACATCGGAATCAGTCATGCCAATTTTGAATGTCCAGATCATGGAAGGCCACACGGCCGCCCAGAAGGCTGCGTTGCTGCAGGCCGCATCCAACGCGGTGGTTGAAAGCATCGCTGCGCCGCTGCCCAGCGTGCGCATCGTGCTGCAGGAAGTGCCGGCGGCGCATGTGATCGTGGGCGGTGAAATCGGCAAGGCCATGGCGCGTGTCGACGTCGCGCTGATCTCGGGCCGCGACGAAGCCAAGAAGGCCGCGCTGATCGCGGCGCTGAACCAGGCGGTGTGCGCCAGCATCGGCATCTCCGGCCAGGACGTGCGCGTGCTGCTGCGCGACGTGCCCAATACCGACATGGGCGCGGCCAACGGCATCACGGCCAAGGCCAACGGCCGCTGAGTTTTGCTGCCAGTTCGGCAGCCCTGGAAATACAGCCTCCGACAGCAAGTCGGAGGTTCATGGCAGCCCGATCACTGACATCGCCGCTACCCAAAGAAAGCCAAACGACTCGCCGCGATTTCCTCTCGATAAATCCATTCCGTCGGCGATGAAGAGCAGGTCTTTCGCCGAGATTTCTCTCATTCTATTTTTCTGAAGAAATCAGCAACGACCATTTTTTACTTGCACCGCAAGATCTCCCGCGCTCTCTTTTTTCATAACATCCCCATGCATGACAGATACACTCGAGTTCATGGCCTGAATTTTCTCGAATGCATATCCAAAGGCTGTGCTCTTGCCTTTCTTCAAACCGCATAGCGCATAGAGTTTTGCCACCGTGCTCCGGTTGTCATCATTGATGACCGACAAGAAGAAATCATCCGCATCCGGTCTTTCGAGAATTTTCGCCATTTCCTTTTCGGCTCCGGATATGCCGCCAGCAAATCCGACCATTCCCAGACTGAATTGATCCGCATCAAGTGCAGACGCATCAAAATTCCGAGCCGTTGCGACGATCGGCGCCAACGACAAGGGCAATACCTGCATAGCCACCGTGATGCATAACGGCGCAAATCGGGATAAATGTGCGGAAGTTGGGTTGTAAAGTTTGTCCTTCATGGGTAGGTCCTTTCAATATGAATGAAAAGGATGGACCCGCGCCTCTCAATCATGGTGGCATAGCGCGCGTCGACATCTGAAAATTCACTCAACGGCCTCCAGCATATCCTGCTCTCTTCATCTCACTGCTTTCTGGCGCGGGGAGCTATTTTCCCAAATTCGTGCGAGGACAAAACTCCTCAAACTCATAGCTTGGAAATCCACGAGATGAGATATCGGTGTGAGCTCCGGGTGCAGTGCGCAAGCACAGGAGTTTTCGAAATAAAAGAAGGTCCCCCAGCGTGGAAGGCTTGACACGGGTGCTTACGCAGGCATCATCGCCCCCACTGTTCGCTCAGCCGACTGACGCCGCGTGAGTTCGTTCAAAGGTGGTTAGTGCAACTAGAAAACCTGGGGGCGGTTCAGTTCGCGAGCGTTTTTGCGTTTGTCTTCAGCAACCATTAGTCCAGCTTCACGTTGGCCGCCTTAACCACTTCTCCCCAGCGCGCGATTTCGCTCTTGATGTAGGCAGCGTATTCCTGCGGCGTGGAACCCAGCGCCTGCGCGCCTTGTGCCTTGAGCTGCCTGGTCATTTCAGGCGATTGCAGCGCGCGGCGGATTTCGGCGTTCAGTTTGTCGATGACCGGCGCTGGCGTGCCTGCCGGTACCACCACGCCTTGCCAGGCGCCCATCTCGAATCCGGGCGCCACCGTTTCCGCCACCGTCGGCACGTCGGGCAATTGCTCGCTGCGCGTGCCGCTGGTCACGGCCAGCGCGCGCAGCTTGCCTTCGCGGATGAAGCCCAGCGAATCGTTCAGCGTATTGGTCATGAGCTGCACCTGCCCGCCGACCAGATCCGTCATGGCCGGGGCGCTGCCGCGATAGGGGACGTGCACCGCGTCGATCTCGAGCGAGCGCAACAGCAGCAGGGCGCCCAGGTGCGTGACGTTGCCGGCGCCGGCCGACCCATACGACAGCTTGCCGGGATGCTCGCGCGCATACTGCACGAAGGTCCGCGTGTCCGGCGCCGGCACGGAAGGATGCACCAGCAGCACCAGCGGGATCACCGCCGTGGAGGACACCGGCGCGAAGTCCTTGACCGGGTCGAAGGCCAGCGACCGGTACAGATTGGGGCTGAGCGCGATGGAGGAGGTGTTGTACAGCACGGTGTAGCCATCGGGCTTGGCGGCAGCCGCGTACTGCATGCCGATGTTGCCGTTGGCGCCGCCCTTGTTTTCGACCACGACGGTCTGGCCCAACTGGTCGGTCAGCTGCTTGGCCAGCACCCGGGCGACCAGATCGGTCGGCCCTCCAGGCGGGAAGGGCACCACCATGGTGATGGGGCGTTCGGGCCAGGCGGCGTGGGCGCTTGCGGCGGCGCCCAGCGCGAGAATGGCGAGGCTGCCCGCCAGCAGTGCTTTCTTCATTGCTTGTCTCCTTGTGCTGTTCTTGTGACGCGGATGGCGTCCCGGCGCCAGCGCCCTCTATGGGGCGCTTGATCGCCTGATGAAAGTTCAGGGCCTGCCGGCCAGCATGCGCGTGGCCGTGTAGGCCATTACCGGCTTGCCGTGCTGGTTGCGTACTTCGATCACCGAGGCGACCACTGCCCGGTTGTGCTGCGAGGTGGGGCGTATGCTCGTGACTTCGATCTCCGCCCAGATGGTGTCGCCCGCGACCACGGGCGCCAGCATTTTCTTGTGGACTTCCAGTAGCGCCAGCCCGGTGCCTTGCACCATGCCCTGCATGATCAGCCCCTCGATCAGGCCGTAGGTCAGGCCGCCGGGGGCGGGGCGTCCCTGGATCGCGCCATGGGCATAGGTGGCGTCGATGAAGATCGTCTCCAGCATGCCGGTCACGCTGATGAAGTTGACGATGTCGGTTTCGGTCACCGTGCGGCGGAACGTCTGAAAGCGCTGGCCCACGGCCAGGTCCTGCCAGTAATAGCCCTGGCCAAGCTGCTTGATGTCGGCGGCGTTGCGGTCGGCGGTCATGCGGGGTCCTTGCGGTTGTTCGGGGTTGAGGGATGCGCGTCGCGAGCTGCGCCCGATTCCAGAAGCCCGGCGATTTGCGCGTCGTCCAGGCCGGCCTGGCGCAGCACGTCCAGCGTGTGCTCGCCCAGGCGCGGCGGCATCGCGGCCGGCACATGGGAATGCTGCAGACGTACCGGGTTGCGGGGAAAGCGGTAGCGGCTGCCGGAAGCGCTTGCTAGCGGCGCGAAGAAATCCACGCTTTGCAGGTGCGGGTCGGCCTCCAGGTCCTGCAGGCGGTTGATGGGCGCGGCGGGGATTTCCAGGCGCGCGCACAGCGCCAGCCAGTAGGCGGTATCGCGCCCGGCCACGATGCCTGCTTGCAGTTCGTAGAGCGTTTCGATGTGCCGCGTGCGCGATGCGATGTCGGCAAAGCGCGCGTCCTGCGCCAGATCGGGGCGGTCCGCGGCGATGAAGAAGTCGCGCCAGTGGGCGTCGGTATACGGCATCAGGCAGACATGGCCGTCGGCGGTTTTGCACGGTTTGCGCCAGGGCGTGAGCACGCGCGGATAACCGGCCTCGCCGGGCTCGTCGGCCAGGTGCCTGCCGTAGTAATGCTCGACCAGCGCGTAGGACGCCATGCTTTCGAACATGGGCACTTCCAGCTGTTGGCCCGCGCCGGTGCGCTCGCGCTGGAACAGCGCGGCCAGGATGGCGTGCGCCGCGATCAGCCCGCAAGTCTTGTCGGCGGCCACGGTGGGCAGGTAGCGCGGCGCGCCGGTCTGGCGGTCCACCAGGTCGGCCAGGCCCGAGAGGCCCTGGATGATGTCGTCGTACGCCGGCAGGCCGTCATAGGCGCCGCCCGCGCCGAAGCCGTACAGGCCGGCGTAGACCAGCCGCGGGTTGCGCGCGCACAGCGTGTCCGGATCCAGTCCCAGCGCGGCCATCTTGGCCGGGCGCATGCTGTGCATCAGCACGTCGGCCTGGTCCACCATCGTCAACAGCGTCTGGCGCGCCGCCGCCTGCTTCAGATCCAGCACGATGCTGCGCTTGTTGCGGTTCAGGCCCAGGAAGATGGCGGCCAGCCCGGGTTCCTGGGCGGGGCCGGTATGCCGCGTCGAATCGCCCGCGGGCGATTCCACCTTGATCACGTCGGCGCCGTAGTCGGCGAGTATCTGCGAGGCGTAGGGGCCGAACACCACGGACGTCAGGTCCAGGATGCGCACGCCGCCCAATGCGCTGGCTTGGGATAGGGGAGTGGCTGTCATGGCGGAAATCCTATCGGCCGTCGGCATACACGTCTAATATGGCATCGGTATTGGGCGATATGGAATTTATTATGGCTATCGATTTGCGGCAGCTCCGGCAGTTCGTCACCATCGCGGAGCTGGGCAGCTATCGGCGCGCCGCGGACACGCTGCATATTGCGCAGCCGGCGCTGTCGGTCTCGATCCAGAAACTGGAACACGCGGTGGGCGCGCCGCTGCTGGTGCGCGGCCCCAAGGGCGTGACGCCGACGCCTGCGGGCCAGGCGCTGATGGCGGACGTGCGCCGAGCGCTGTTCCACGCCGACCAGGCGCGCCAGGCTGCCCGCCGCGTGGCGCTGGGCGAGTGGGGTACGCTGCGGCTGGGATTCGTGGGCTCGGCTACCTACATGCTGCTGCCGCGCTGCCTGCCGGTCTTTCGCGCGCAGTATCCGGGCGTGCAACTGGACCTGCGCGAGGACAGCACGGTCGGCCTGGTCGCGATGCTGCGCGCCAACGATATCGATGCAGGCCTGATGCGCGGTCCGTTGGCGGAAGACGCGGCGCTGGACTCCTGGGTGGTGGAGCGCGACGACCTCATCCTGGCCGTGCCGGCGGGGCATCCGCTGGCCGCGGGCGGGCCGGTCAGCCTGGAGCGCGCCCGCGCCGAGAACTTCGTGCTGTATTCGCCCCTGAAAGTGCCGGGCCTGCACGGCGTGGCGCAGGCGCTATGCCTCAAGGCCGGGTTTTCGCCGCGCATCAGCCAGGAGGCGATACAGGTGCAGACGCTGATCAGCCTGGTCGCCAGCGGCATGGGCCTGGCACTGGTGCCGGGCGTGACGCGCGCGTATTCCACCCCGCACGTGGCCTTCGTGCCGCTGACCGACGCCGACGCGCACGATGCGCTGTCCCTGTCGCTGGTGACGCATCGCGACACGTCTTGCGCGTCGGTGCTGCGCCTGCGCGACTCCATGCTGAGTCCCGCAGGCTGAAGGCGCGGCTAGTTCTTCAGGCCCAGCTCGGCAACGAATTTCCTTTCTTCCGCGACTTGGCGGACTGCGAAGTCGGTGTAGGCGGCGCTGTCCATCAGCATGTGGGGCTGGTCGGCGGTTTCCAGCGCGCGGTTGTACTCCGGATCGCGGGACGCGCGGTGGAAGGCTTGCTGCAGGATGCGTGTGACCTCGGGATCCATGCCCTTCGGTCCGGCGATGCCGACCGGATTGGCCGCGACGATGGGATAGCCCAGTTCCGTCAGCGTGGGCGCGTCCGGCACGCGCTTGGCGCGGGCTTCGCCCAGCACCGCCAGCAAGCGGGCTTTGCCGGTGTCTATCATCGGCCCCCAACCCGCGTCCGAGATCATCTGGATATGGCCGCCCAGCAGCGCGGTGGTCTCTTCGGCCGCGCCCTTGTAGGGGATGAAATTGAAGCGCGTGTTCGTCAGCCGCGACAGGCGTTCGATCGCGATGCGCCCGGAGCCGCCGGTGCCGGTGCCGCCGTAGCTGATCTTGTCGGGATGGGCGCGCGCGTCCGCGATCAGCTCGTCCAGCGTGCGCCAGGGCGCGTCCTCGCGCACCACGATGGCGTAGGAATAGGCGGTCATGCAGGCGACGTAGGTGAAGTCCTTGAGCGGGTCGTAATTGACCTGCTGCAGAAAGGGGTAGCGGAACAAGGTGCCGACCACCACCGACACCGTATAGCCGTCGGGTGCGGCGGTCTGCGCCATGGCTGCCGGGCCCAGTGTGCCGCCCGCGCCCGGCCGGTTGGCGATGACGACCGTCTGGCCCAGTTCGCGCGTGGCCGCGATCGCCAGCGCGCGCATCTGCGTATCGGTCGCGCCGCCAGCCGGAAATGGCACGATGAGCGTGACAGGGCGGGCCGGAAAGCCCGTGGCGCTGGCCGGACGCGGCAAGGCCAGCGTGGCGGGCAGGGCCGCGCCCAGCTTGAGCAGGCTGCGGCGCAGGGGCGAGGGAAGGCTGCGATGAGGATCGTTCATGATTGTCTCCGTCCTGGTTATGGTCGCTTGGGGGGCGGGCGAGGCTGGCCGTATGTGCCTACAGCGCAATGCCGCGCCCGATCAGGCTGGCGACGTCCGGCTCGCTGTAGCCGGCCTCGCGCAGGATCTGATCGGTGTGTTCGCCGGGCAGCGGGGCCTGGCGATGTATGGCGAACTGGAAGCCCGACATCTTCACCGGGCTGGCCACATGGGTGTTGCGGCCGTAGACCGGGTGCTCGGTCTGCAGCGACATGCCGCGGGCGACGAACTGCGGATGCGTCAGGCCTTCCGCCAGTTTGAGCACGGGCGACACGCAGCAGTCGGCGCCTTCAAACAGTTCCAGCCAATGCGCCAGCGGGCGCGATCCGAAGATCTGCTGCAATTCGCGGCGCACGCGCGCCTGCTGCGCCGCGTCGCCGTTGCGGTGCAGCGGAGCCAGATCGGGACGATCCAGCCGCCGGCACAGCGTTTCCCAGAATTTCAATTCCAGCGCGGCGACCGCCAAATAGCGTCCGTCCGCGGCGCGGTACTGGCCATAGCAGGCCAGTCCGCCGGACAGGGTATCGGCGCCCGCCGGCCGCGTGTCGCCGCGGGCATTGAGCGTGGCCAGCGGCACGACGGCGCCAGCCAGCAGGCCGTCGGCAATGGCGATATCGATGTACCGTCCGCGTCCGCTGCGCTGGGCGTCGTACAGCGCGGCCAGGATGCCCATTACCGCCGTAAGCGAGCCTCCAAGGATGTCGGCCACGGGCAGGTTCGACAGCGCCGGCAGATCGGGCCCGCAGCCCATCTGATCGGCGACTCCGGCGCAGGCCGCGTAGTTCAGATCGTGGCCCGCGGCGTCGCGCTGCGGGCCATCCTGGCCGTAGCCGGTGATGCTGCAGTAGACCAGCCGGGGATTGTGGCGCGCCAGGGTGGCGTAGTCGGCCTGCAGCCGCGCGGCCACGCCCGGACGGAAACTCTCGATCACCACGTCCGCGCCGCGCGCCAGCGCCGCCAGCGCTGCCTGTCCCTCGGGATGTTTGAGATCCAGCCGCAGCCCGCGCTTGTTGCGGTTGCAGATGGCGCGCAGGGGCGGCGGCGCATAATCGCCCGCCTGCGTATCCTCGATCTTGATGACGTCGGCTCCCAGGTCGGCCAGGTATTGCGCGCCCAGCGGACCGGGCAGCAGCCGCGAAAGGTCCAGGATCCTGACGCCCGCGAGCGGAGCGGTGTTCGGTGTATCCAAAGAGGGACTCCCGTAAATACGAAGTGGCATGCCCGCCTGGGGCTCGCGCCAGTCTAGGCGCGGCTTTCCGGCCGACCAATGGCGGATTCGCTGATTGCGCTTGGCGAGAATGCTCACGCCAGCCATTCCTGCGCGCGCAGGCTTTGGCTACCATCGATCCATCGGCGTACGCCAGCCGCTGGATATCCTCATGACCCATCACACCATTGCCGTGGGACATATCGCCCAAATCCTGCAAGGCGCGCGCAGCCGGGGGGTGGACGTGGACCGGGTCCTGACGCGCGCCGGCGTGCCGCCGTCCCTGTTGCAGGCGCCGATGGCGCGGGTATCGCAGGCGCAGCTCGCACAGATAATGCGGACGTTGCGCCGGGCCACCCGCGATGACTTCCTGGGCATGGGCCAGCATCCGGTTCCCATGGGGGCGTTCGACCATGCCTGCCGGCTTGCCTTGCAGGAAGACAAGGTCGGGCAGGCGCTGCGCGCGGCGTTCCGCTACTACCACGGCGTGCTGCGGGATTTCACCGCCCGCCTGTGCGTGAGCGGCGAGCGCGCGCGCATCGTGCTCGACTCGCGCGCGCCCAGCAGCTGTGCGCGCTGGTATGGTGAACGCTCCTTTCTGTTCTTCACGCTTGGCGTGGCCAATTGGCTGGCGGCGCGGCGCATTCCCATTCTGGGCGTGGACTACAGCAGCGGCGCGCGCAGCGCCGATGCGCACAGGCTGTTCTATGCACCGGTGCGCTATGGCCAGCCGGTGACGGGCCTGTGGCTGGAGTCGCGTTGGCTGGCCTTGCCGGTGGTGCAGAACGAACAGACGCTAAAGCCGTTTCTGGCCAATGCGCCGTTCGACCTGTTGGTGAAGTACCAGCACCGCACCACCCTGACTGATCGCATCCGCCGCCTGTTGCGCAACGATCTGTCCAAGGAGTTGCCGTCGCTTATTCAGGTCAGCGCGCAATTGGCAATGACGCCGCAGACGCTGCGGCGGCACTTGCGTGAAGAGGGGCAGGGCTTCCAGGCCCTGAAGGATGATTTGCGGCGCGATGCCGCGGTCGAATACCTGGGCCGCCACGAGCTATCCCTGATGGACATCGCCGAGCGCCTGGGTTTTTCCGAACCCAGCACCTTCCACCGCGCCTTCAAGAAATGGACCGGCGTGTCGCCGGGAGAATACCGCCGCAACCGCCTGGTCTGCGGCCCCGAAGGCCGGCAAGCCGCTGACACTTTTGGCCTATCGGTTTGACGCCTGCGGCCATTGCCGCGATCCTGCCCCAAGGGGGAAGCTAGGGGCTCAAGGACGAACGCACGCTGCTCCGCGCAAGGAGCGCGGCGCCGCAGGAGACGAGCACCATGTATCTGACACAAGGCCTGCATCGCGCAGGCCGGCTGCACCCCGGCAAGATCGCGCTATGCGAAGACGTACGGCGCTGGACTTACGCGGCGCTGATCGATTGGACCGCACGCAAGGCCGCCGTGCTGCGCGGCCATGGCGTACTGCAGGGCGATCGCGTGGCGTTCTGGGGCGCCAACGGCGCAGACTATGTGTCGTGGATCCTGGCGTGCTGGTGGCTGGGAGCGGCCGTGCTGCCTTTGAACACACGCTGGAGCAGCCCAGAGCTTGCGCAGGCACTGGCCGACTGCAGTCCGCGCCTGCTGTTGGTGGACGAGACCATGGCGCCACGCATGGCCGATGTGGACGTTCCCGCCAGCACGGCGCCGCTGTCCGCCGACGTGCTGGAAGCGCACGCCGCCGCGGCTGCGCCGCTGGAGGATGTCCGTGCGGGCGGCGACGCGCTGGCCGCGATTCTCTTTACCGGCGGCACGACCGGCGCGCCCAAGGGCGCCATGCTGACACACGCGAATCTCTGGAGCGCCGCGGTGGCCAGGATGGCTACGGTCCCCACGCCGCCCGACAGCCGCACCCTGCTGGTCGCACCGCTGTTTCATGTTGCCGGCTTGGGACGTTTGATCGGACAGTTTGTCGCGGGCGCATCGGTGGCGGTCCAGCGCGGCTTCCAGCCCCGCGCGGTATTGCAGGCCCTGCAGGACGACGGCGTAACCGAAGTACTGCTGGTGCCCAGCATGATCCAGATGCTGCTGGACGAACCCGGGTTCGCGCAGTACAGGCTGGACGGCGTGAGGCGCGTGATCTGGGGCGCCTCGCCGATTTCCCGGGCTTTGCTCGACCGGGCGCTGGCGGCCTTTCCGCAAGCGGAGTTCGTCCATGCCTACGGCATGACCGAAACCGCCGCCACGGTCGCCATCAATGCAGACGTGCGCCAGGGCGGCGCGCGCACCGAATCGGCGGGACCGCCTGCGGTAGGCGTGGAGACGCGCATTCTCGCGCCCGACGGCAGCGAGGCGGCGCCCGGCGCGGTCGGCGAGTTGTTGGTGCGCGGACCCATGGTGATGCAGGGTTACTGGAACCGGCCCGAAGAAACGCGCCGTGCATTCGACCGGGGCTGGCTGCTGACAGGCGACGCGGCCCGCCAGGACGAGGACGGATACCTGTATATCGTTGACCGCCTCAAGGACATGATCGTCAGCGGTGGCGAAAACGTTTACGGCGCTGAAGTGGAAGGCGTGTTGGCCCGCCACGCGCTAGTGGCGCGCTGCGCGGTCATCGGCGTGACGCATGCGCGTTGGGGCGAGGCGGTGCACGCGGTAATCGTGCCGCGTCCGGGCATGGCGGCCGACGCCGACGCTCTGGACAGGCATTGCCGCCTGCAGCTTGCCGCCTACAAGTGCCCCAAGACCTACGAGTTCCTCAGCGAATTGCCCATGTCCGCCGCCGGCAAGGTGCTGAAGTCCGTGCTGAGGCAAGACCATGAATCCAGGCGCGCGGCTGTCGCCGCGCCCGCTCATCAGGAGAGTCAGACATGAATCGGAAAGTATGGGTGGCAGGAGTCGGCATGATTCCCTTCAGCAAGCCCGGCGCCAGCGAGGCATATACCGTGATGGGCGCCAGCGCCGTGCGCCAGGCTCTGCGGGACGCCGGACTGCAATACGACGCGGTCCAGCAGGCCTACGCGGGCTATGTCTACGGCGATTCGACCGCTGGCCAGGCGGTGGTCTACGGCGTGGGGCTCAGCGGCATTCCGGTGTTCAACGTCAACAACAATTGCGCAAGCGGTTCGTCGGCCCTGTTCCTGGCGCGGCAGGCGGTGGAAAGCGGGGCCGTGGAGTGCGCGCTGGCGGTGGGCTTCGAACAGATGGTGCCTGGCGCGCTGAAAGGCGTGTACGAAGACCGCCCGTCGCCTCTGCAGGATTTCGTCTCGGCGATGAGCGAAATGCAGGGCTATGACACGGCCAAGCCGCGCGCCGCCCAGTTCTTCGGCGGCGCGGGCCGCGACTACATGAAGGAGCACGGCGTCGGCGCCGACGTCTTCGCCCGCATCGCGGTCAAGGCGCGCCAGCATGCCGCGCGCAATCCTTACGCGGTGTTCCGCCAGCCGGTCACGCTGGACGAGGTGCTGGCCGCGCCCATGATCTTCGATCCGCTGACGCGCCTGCAATGCTGCCCGCCGACCTGCGGCGCGGCGGCCGCCATTCTGTGCTCGGACGAGTTTGCGCGCCGCCACCGTCTGGCGCCCGCCGTCAGCATTGCCGCGCAGGCCATGACGACGGACACGCCGTCCACCTTCGGCGCTGGCGACATGCGCAAAGTAGTGGGCTTTGACATGACGCGAGCCGCGGCCGACCAAGTCTATGAGGCCGCCGGTATCGGCCCTGACGACGTGGACGTGGTCGAACTGCACGACTGCTTCACCGCCAACGAGCTGATCACCTACGAAGGCCTGCGCCTGACGCCCGAGGGCAGCGCCGAGAAGTTCATCCTGGAAGGCGACAACACCTACGGCGGCAAGGTCGTGACCAATCCGTCCGGCGGGCTGCTGTCCAAGGGCCACCCTCTGGGCGCGACCGGCTTGGCGCAATGCACCGAGCTGGTGTGGCAGCTGCGAGGCCAGGCGGACTTGCGCCAGGTCGAAGGCGCCAGGCTGGCGCTGCAGCACAACCTGGGACTGGGCGGCGCCTGCGTGGTGACGCTGTACCAGGCCGCCTGAGGGGAACGCAATGCTCGACACCAGCCATATCGGCGCCGCCCTGCCGGCGTTCAGCGCTAGCGTGGAGGCGGGCCGCCTGCGCTTCTTTGCCAAGGCCACCGGCCAGGACGACCCGGTCTATACCGACGAGGCCGCCGCGCTGGCGGCCGGCTACCCGGGACTGCCGGTGCCGCCGACCTTCTTCTTCTGCCTGGAAATGGACAGTCCACGGCCCGCCGCCATGCGTGAACTGCTGGGCATAGACATCGCGCGGGTGCTGCACGGCGAACAGGGCTTCGTCTACCACGCCATGGCGTACGCAGGCGACGAATTGCGCTTCGAGCCGCGCATCGCCGACATCTACGCCAAGAAAGGCGGCGCGCTGGAGTTCGTCGTCCGTGAAACCCGGGTGACCGACGCCGCCGGGCGCCTGGTCGCCGAACTGCGCGCGACGACCGTCGTGCGCAACGCCTAGGAGACGGGAATGACTGCGGCCATGAACCATGACGCCAAGGCCGGCGACCAGCTGCCCGGCTTTACCGCGGGGCCGGTCAGCCGATTGGGGCTGGCGCTGTATTGCGGCGCTTCGGGTGACCACAACCCGATACACGTGGACCTGGATTTCGCGCGAGCCGCGGGCATGGACGACGTCTTCGCCCACGGCATGCTGTCGGCCGCCTATCTGGCCCGGCTGCTGACGAACTGGGCGCCGCAATCGGCGCTGCGCGAGTATGCCGTGCGCTTCGTGGCGATCACGCACGTGGGCGATGAGGTCCGCTGCTCCGGCAGCGTCGTGGAACGCTTTGAAGCGCAGGGAGAAACCCGCTTGCGGGTGGAACTGCATGCGCGCAGCCAGACCGGCGAACTGCGCCTGAGCGGCGTGGCGGTGCTGGCAATTCAGTAACCCAGGAAAGGAGATGACGATGGGCACATTGGAAGGCAAGGTCGCGCTGGTCTCGGGCGCGGGGCGCGGCATCGGGCAGGAGATCGCGCTGAAGCTTGCGCGCGAAGGCGCCAGCGTGGTGGTGAACGATCTGGACGCGGGGCCGGCGGAAGAAACCGTGGCGCTGATCCGCAGGGCGGGAGGCCAGGCGCAGGCCTGCGCGGGCAGCGTGATCGAAGCGGGCTTCGCCGAACGTTTCGTCGGCACCGCCGTGAATACCTATGGCGGCCTGGACATCATCGTCAACAATGCCGGCTACACCTGGGACAACGTGATCCAGAAGATGACGGACGAACAATGGGACGCGATCCTGGCGGTGCACCTGTCCGCGCCGTTCCGCATCCTGCGGGCGGCCTCCGGTTTCATCCGGGTGGCGGCCAAGGCCGAGGCGGAGCAAGGCAGGGAAGTGTTTCGCAAGGTCGTGAACATCTCGTCGACTTCCGGCGTCATGGGCAACGCCGGGCAGGCCAACTATTCGGCGGCCAAGGCGGGCATCAACGGCCTGACGCGCGCATTGGCCAAGGAATGGGGCCGCTACAAGGTAAACGTCAACAGCGTGGCCTTCGGGCTGATCAAGACGCGCCTGACCGAAGCGCCGGCCGACGGCGATGCCACGCTGGACATCGAAGGCCGGCAGATCAAGGTGGGCGTCAATCCGCAAGTGCTGAAGAACGCCGAAAGCCTGATCCCCATCGGCCGAGCCGGCACGCCGGCGGAAGCCGCAGGTGCGGTGTACCTTTTCTGCCTGCCCGAGTCCAACTACGTCAGCGGCCAGGTCCTGGTCGTCGGCGGCGGCCGTCCTTGAAAGGGGGGAGCGCAATGGACACGCCACGGCAAGGCTGGATGGACGCAGACCTGACGCTGTTCCAGGATTCGACGCGGCGTCTTTTCGAAAAGGAGTTTGTGCCCGACGAAGAACGCTGGCGCAAGCAGCAGCACGCGGACCGCGAGGTCTGGAACAAGGCCGGCCGTCTGGGCCTGTTATGCGTGAGCATGCCCGAAGCCTATGGCGGAGGCGGAGGCAGCTTCGCCCACGAGGCCATCGTGGCGGCGGAACAGGCACGCGCCATGGTGCATGGCTTCAGCAACAACGTGCACAGCGCCATCCTGGCGCATTACATCCTGAACTACGGCACGGAAGAGCAGAAGCGTCGCTGGCTGCCGCGCATGGCCACGGGTGAACTGGTGGGCGCCATCGCCATGAGTGAACCGGGAGCGGGGTCCGACCTGAAGAGCGTGCGCACCACCGCCGCCAAGGACGGTGGTGAATACGTGCTCAACGGATCCAAGACCTTCATCACCAACGGCTTGCACGCGGACCTGGTCTGCGTGGTCGCCAAGACCGATACCCAGGCCGGAGCCAGGGGCGTGTCGCTGATCATGGTGGAAACGCAAGGCCTGCCAGGCTTCAGGCGCGGGCGGCTGCTGGAGAAGCTGGGTCAGAAAAGCCTGGACACGGCGGAGCTGTTCTTCGACGGTGCGCGCGTGGGCGAGGACTGCCTCCTGGGCGGCGTCGAGGGCCGCGGCTTTGCACAGCTCATGCAGCAACTGCCGCGCGAACGGCTGCTGATCGCGGTGGGCGCCGTGGCCACCATGCGTCGCGCCATCGAGGAAACCGTGGCCTACGCCAGCGCCCGGCAGGTCTTCGGCCAGGCGCTCATCGAACTCCAGAACACGCGCTTCACGCTGGCCGAGTGCGAGACGGTCGCCACCATTGCGGCGCGTTTCGTCGACGATTGCATCGAACGCCAGCTGGCCGGCACGCTGGATCTGTCCACCGCAGCCATGGCCAAGTGGTGGACCACGCAGATGAACTGCCAGGTGATCGACGAGTGCCTGCAATTGCACGGCGGCTACGGCTACATGCTTGAATACCCGATAGCCAGGATGTACGCGGATGCGCGGGTCGGCAAGATCTACGGCGGCTCCAACGAGATCATGAAGGAAATCATCGCGCGCGCCATGACCGCCTGAAGCGCATGGCAGACAGTCAGAACAACGATGAGGAGACAAGATGCACCAAGCGCATTATCGGTACTGGCCCAATGGGTTGCCGAAGGAGATCAGCCCGCCGCAGTCCAGCCTGTACTTCAACCTGGAGGCGTCCGCCGCGCGCTATCCGGGCAAGGCCGCCGTCGTGTTCTACGACACCGTGCTCGACTACGCGCGCTTAAAGCGCGAGGTCGATGCCATGGCCGGCTACCTGCAGCACAGCGCCGGCGTGAAGGCGGGCGACCGCGTCCTGTTGCTGAGCCAGAACTGTCCGCAGTTCGTCATCGCGTACTACGCGATCCTGCGCGCCGATGCGGTAGTGGTGCCGGTCAACGCGATGAGCACGCCGGACGAGCTGGCGCATTACCTGGCGGACAGCGGCGCGCGAGTGGCCTTCGCGGCCCAGGAATTGTGCGCGCGGCTGGACGGCTTCGCCGCTGACGGACGCCTGGAGCGCGTCATCGTCCACACCTATTCGGACTATTTGCAGGCCCCGGCTCCTGACGCGCCCGACTGGGTCGCCGCGCCCCGGCGCGCACCTGATGTGCGCGGCGGCGTGCCTTGGTACGGCGCGCTGGCGGTCAACGCCCAGCCGTCGCCGCCCCGGGCGGGGGCGAAGGACCTCTGTCTGTTGCCCTACACCTCGGGCACCACCGGCCGGCCCAAGGGCTGCCGCCACACTCACGGCACCATGAACGCATCCCTGGCCGGCTCGCAGCTATGGCGCGGCCTGACCTCCGAGGCGGTCATCATGGGCGTGGCGCCGATGTTCCATCTGCTGGGCATGCAGAGCGGCATGAACACGCCCATCTTGCTGGGCGCCACGGTGGTGGTGCTGCCGCGCTGGGACCGCGAAGCGGCCGGGCGGCTGATGGCGCGTCATCGCGTCAGCGTCTGGGCCGCGCCGCCGGCGATGGTCGTGGATTTCTTCGCGCAACCCGGCATCGAAAAGCTGGACCTCTCCAGCCTGGCGCAGCTGTGCGGCGGCGGAGCTCCCATGCCCGAGGCGGTCGCGGGCATGCTAGCCAGCCGCTACGGCATTACCTACAACGAGGCATACGGCCTGACGGAAACCGCATCGTTCCTGCACTGCAATCCGCTGGACCGCAACAAGCGCCAATGCATAGGCGTCCCCACCTTCGGCGTGGACACGCGGATCGTGGACCCGGCCACGCTGGCTGAACTGCCCCAAGGCGAAACCGGCGAACTCGTGACGCGCGGCGCGCAGGTCATGCTGGGGTACTGGAACAATCCGCAGGCCGACGACGAAGCCTTCTTCATGCTGGACGGGCAGCGCTACTTCCGTACCGGCGACCTGGGCCGGGTGGACGACGAAGGCTACTTCTACGTGACCGACCGCTTGAAGCGCATGATCAATGTGTCCGGCTACAAGGTCTGGCCGGCGGAGGTGGAGAACACGCTGTACGGGCACCCCGCGGTGCACGAGGCTTGCGTGATCGGCGTGCCGGACGCCAGCCGCGGTGAAACGGTGAAGGCCCTGCTGGTCTTGCGCGACGAGGCGCGCGGCAGCGTGCGCGAAGAAGACGTGATCGCCTGGGCGCGGACGCGCATGGCCGCCTACAAGGCGCCGCGCATCGTCGAGTTCGTGAACGCCTTGCCCAAATCCAGCACCGGCAAAATCTTGTGGCGGCAGTTGCAGGAAGAGGGCAAGGCGGCGGCCTAGCGCGTCCCCGGGTCCGCTTGGCTGGCGGCGGCCGCGGGCGGTTCCTGGCCCTTGCCCGCCAGGCCCTGGAGCAGGCGGCCCAGTTCCACGGGGAAGGGGAAGACGATGGTCGAGCTGTTCTGCGCGCCTATCATGGCCAGCGTGCTCAGGTAGCGCAGCTGCATCGCCTCGGGCTGCTCCGACAGGGTGCGCGCCGCGTTCAGCAGCATCTGCGCGGCCTGCTGTTCGCCTTCGGCATGGATGATCTTGGCGCGCCGCTCGCGTTCCGCCTCGGCCTGCCGCGCGATGACGCGCACCATGCCTTCATTCAGATCGATGTGCTTGATCTCGACGTTCGCCACCTTGATGCCCCAGGCGTCGGTCTGCGCGTCAAGGATTTCCTGCACCGCGCTGTTCACCTTGTCGCGTTCCGAGAGCAGTTCATCCAGGTCGTGTTTGCCCAGCACGGAACGCAGCGTCGTCTGTGCCAGTTCGCTGGTTGCCTGGCGGAAGTTTTCGACCTGGATCACGGAACGCTCGGGATCGATCACGCGGAAGTAGATGACCGCGTTTACCTTGACGGACACGTTGTCCCGGGAGATGGCATCCTGGCTGGGAACATCGAAGACCTCGGTGCGCTGGTCCACTCTTACCATCTGCTGGACCAGCGGGATCAGCAGGATCAATCCGGGACCCTTGACGCCGGTAAAACGTCCCAATGTAAAGATCACGCCGCGCTCATACTCGCGCAGGATTCGGACCGACAGGGCGAACAGCGCGACGGCCAGCGCCAGGATGGGGGCGTAAAAGGCGAGGTTCATCAACATGGCAGGCTCCGCATGGAGGGTTCGAGGGCTCAGGTTGCGGACGCCGTCATCCCGACGGCGGCGGGCCGGCGTCCGCCCGTACCTGCAAGGTCACGCCGCGGACGGCGGTGATGACGACGGCATCGCCGGCAGCCAGGCCCGCCGGACCCGTCGCTCGCCAGCGTTCACCAGCGGCCGCCACGTAGCCCTGCCGGTCCGCCCAGCTCAACACCTTGATGCGCTGGCCGATCAGCGACTCGGCGCCGCTGACGATGGGAGCCTGGCGCGAACGCAGGGCCAGCCGGCCGACCAGGAAGGTCATTCCCAGGCTGGCCGCGGCGATGCCAGCCATCAGCGGAATGGAAACGCCAAAGGCGGGCGTATCGGTGTCGATGAGCAGGAGGGCGCCCAAGATGAAGGACACCGCGCCTCCAATGCCCAGGACGCCCAGCGTTGGCGCGAATATCTCCGCCACCATTAGCGAGATCCCCAGCAGGACCAGCGCGATCCCGGAATAGGTCAGCGGCAGCGCCGACAAGGCGTAGAGTCCGACCAACAGGCAGATGGCGCCGAAGATGCCCGGAAACAGGGCGCCGGGAGTCATGAATTCGAAGATCAGTCCATAGATGCCGGCCATCAGCAGCAGCAGCGCCAGATTGGGATTCGTGATGACGCTGAGCACCTGGGTGCGCCAGTCGGGGTCTCTGGCCAGCACTCGCAGGTCTTTGGTGTGCAGGGTTAGCATGCCGTTGCCGACACGGACGCTGCGTCCTTCCGCCTTGGCCATCAGGTCCGGCAGGTCATCGGCGATCAGGTCGATCACATTACGCGCGTGCGCTTCGCCGGCCGTGAGGCTGGCCGCGCCGCGCACCGCCTGTTCCGCCCAGTCGGCATTGCGTCCGCGCAGCGCGGCCAGCGCGCGGATGTAGGCCACGGCGTCGTTGATCGCCTTGGCTTCGGCCGGATCTTGCCCGGTTCGTCCAGGACTGCCCTCGTGCCCTGGGGGCGGCTGCTTGTCTGGCGGCTCTGCCGGCTTGGAGGAGCCGCCCAGCGAAATCGGGGTCGCCGCGCCCAGGTTCGTCGCGGGCGCCATGGCCGCGACATGGCTGGCGTAAAGAATATAGGTGCCGGCGCTGGCGGCGCGCGCACCGTTGGGCGCCACATAGGAAATCACGGGAATGGGCGAGGCCAGGATCGCGCGGATGATGTCGCGCATGGAAGCGTCGAGTCCGCCCGGCGTATCGATGCGCAGCACCACCGCCGCGGCATTCTGTTCACGCGCGGCGGCCAGGCCGCGGATCACGTAGTCCGCCGTGGCGGGGCCGACGATGCCGTCCAGGGTCAGCAAGAGGGCGGCCGGCTGGCCCCCGGCCGGCTGCGCGCCTGCGCCGCCCGCGACGAGCGTCGCTGCCGCCAACAGCGCCGCCGCGCGGCGCAGCTTGCGCAGCATTGAACAGGTTCCGGACATCAGGCTCAGGATCGGGGCGGTCATGAGCTGCTTTCCTCCGACACGCAACGCGTGGCGGCGGGCCGCCGGCGCTGCTGAATCCAGCGTACTACTTTTGCCGCGGCATTCGGAGACCTGCCGGCGCGGTAGCGCGGGCGTCAAGGCGGCGGCGTGCGCGATGTCTTTGAGATGGCCCGGATTTTCTGCAAAATAGATCGTTACCGTGGACGATGAAATGCAGGAATGTCTATGTTTATCCGTCAGCTCTCCTATCTCCTGGCCCTGGACAAGTACCGGCATTTCGGACGGGCGGCGGAAAGCTGCCATGTCTCGCAACCGGCGTTGTCCAATGGCATCCGCGAACTGGAGCGCGAACTCGGAATCACCATCGTCAAGCGCAACCGGACCTTCGAAGGCATTACCCCTGAAGGCGAACGGGTGATCCAGTGGGTGCGGCAGGTGATGGCTTCGCTGGAGGGGCTGCGGCAGGAGGCCAACCTGGTGCGCAGCGTGCCGCAAGGCCACCTGGCGATAGGCGCGATTCCCACTGCCAACCATGCGGCGACGCTGCTCAGCGCCCAGTACCGGGAGATCCTTCCGCAGCTGACGCTGGAAGTCACCTCGCTCAGCACGCCGGAAATCCTGCGCCGGCTGAAGGCCCAGGAAATCCAGTTGGGCATCCTCTATGAGCGGTCCGTGCTCGATAGCGCCGATTTCGACGTGATGCCGCTGTACGCAGAGCGCTACGTGCTGGTGGCGAACGAGCAGGCCTCCTTGCCGCGCCAGCTGGATTGGTCGGAAGTGGGCGAGCTTCCGCTCTGCCTGCTCAGCCCGGACATGCAGAACCGCCAGACCTTGAACAAATGTTTCGAGAGCGTGGAAGCCAAGCCGCGCGTGGTGCTGCAAAGCAACGACATCCGCGTGCTGCTGGCGGAATGCCAGAGCGGGCGGGCGTTCTCCATCATGCCCCTGAGCGCCTTGCCCGCCCAGTACGAAGGGGCCGGGCTGCTGGCGCACCCCATCACTCCGGAGCACGCCGAGGACGTCTGCCTGGTCAGGCTGCGGCGCGACAAGCCGCCTGCCTTGTCGAACGCCGCCTGGCAGATCGCCGGCCAGCTGGACCTGGAAGCCGTCCTCAACCAATCGCTGGCGACGAAGCCTTGATAACCATGGATTATCAAAAGGTTCACAGGAAAAATTAGATCAATTCTTGTCGTTGCCGCATGCTGGCGGGAATTGGGCGCTTGAAGGAGACCAGCCATGAAACAACGACGTGAAGTACCTGGCATCCGTCCCTATGACGGGCCGGCGGGCGGCTGGGGGGCATTGAAGGCGACGGCCCAGGCCGTGCGGCAACAGATGGAAGTGGTGGAGGCGCCCGTCGTCCTGCTGCGCACCAACCAGCCCGCGGGTTTCGATTGTCCAGGCTGTGCGTGGCCGGACAAGGAACACCGCTCCACGTTCCAGTTCTGCGAGAACGGCGCCAAGGCGGTCACCTGGGAGGCGACCAGCAAGCGCGTGACGCCGGATTTCTTCGCCCAGCGCACGGTGTCTTCATTGCTGGCGCTGTCGGACTATGAACTGGAGGACTTCGGCCGCCTGACTCACCCGATGACCTACGACGCGGCCACCGACAAATTCGTTCCCGTGTCGTGGGATGCCGCGTTCGAACGCATCGGCGAGGCGCTGCGCAGCCTGGACGCGCCTGACCAGGCCGAGTTCTATACCTCGGGACGGGCCTCCAACGAGGCGGCCTATCTGTTTCAGCTGTTTGCGCGCGAGTTCGGCACCAATAATTTCCCGGACTGTTCCAACATGTGCCACGAGGCGACCAGCGTGGGCTTGCCGCAGTCCATCGGCATCGGCAAGGGCACGGTCTCGCTGGAGGACTTCGACCATGCGGAGCTCATTCTCTCCATTGGCCACAATCCCGGCACCAATCACCCGCGCATGATGGGCACGCTGCACGAACTGGCGCGCCGCAAGGTTCCCATCATCGTCTTCAATCCCTTGCGCGAACGCGCGCTGGAACGCTTCGCCGATCCGCAGAGCATCGTGGAAATGGCGACCTTCAGCTCGACCAATATCGCCTCGACCTATTATCAGGTCCGGGCGGGCGGCGACGCGGCCGCGCTCAAGGGCATCATGAAGGCGTTGCTGGCGCTCGAAGCGCAGCGGGGGAGCGTCCTGGATCGCCAATTCATCGCGCAACACACGCTGGGCTTTGACGCGCTGGCCGCGGACCTGGAGGCAACCTCTTGGGCCGACATCGAAACCGAAAGCGGGCTGCACCGCGCGGACCTGGAGCACGTGGCCGAGGCCTACGCCAAGTCCAACGCCACCATCGTCACCTACGGCATGGGGATCACCCAGCACAACACGGGCACGGCCAACGTCAAGCTGATCGCCGACCTGCTGCTCATGCGCGGCAACTTCGGCAAGCCCGGCGCCGGCATCTGCCCGCTGCGCGGTCACTCCAATGTGCAGGGCAACCGCACGGTCGGCATCACGGAAAAGCCCAGCCCGGAGTTCCTGGCAAAGCTGGAAGCGGAGTTCGGCTTCACGCCGCCGCAGGGCCACGGCCATGACGCGGTGCAGGCCATGGAAGCGATGGTCGACGGCTCGGCCCGGGCGCTCATCTGCCTGGGCGGAAACTTCGCCGTGGCCTTGCCCGATCCCGAACTCTGTTTCGCGGCCATGAAGGAACTGACGCTGAGCGTGCATCTGGGCACCAAGCTCAACCGCTCGCACCTGCTGGTGGGGCGCGAGACCTTCCTGTTGCCGGTGCTGGGGCGCACCGAGCTGGACGTCCAGGCCGACGGCCCGCAATCAGTGACGGTGGAGGACTCGATGTCCATGGTCCACGCCTCGGCGGGCAAGCTGAAGCCGGCATCCGCCGAGCTGCGCTCGGAACCGGCCATCGTCGCCGCCATGGCCCGGGCGACCTTGCCCCACAGCAAGGTGGACTGGTTGGGGCTGGTGCAAAACTACGATCGCATCCGCGACCTGATCGAGCGCACGATTCCGGGCTTCGACGATTACAACGCGCGCATCCGCGTGCCCGGCGGCTTTCGCATGCCCTTGCCGCCGACCGAGCGCAAGTGGAACACGCCCACCGGCAAGGCCATGTTCTCGGTGTTCCCCGGCGTGCGCGAGCGCTATGAGCCCTGGCCGGACGAGGTGTTGCGGCTGGTGACCATACGCAGCCACGACCAGTACAACACCACGATCTACGGCTTGGACGACCGCTACCGCGGCGTCTTCGGCCGCCGCGACGTGCTCTTCATGCATCCGGAAGACCTGGCCGCGCAGGGCTTGGAACACGGTGATCTGGTGGACATAGAAACCGTGTCGCGGAACCGGACGCTGCGGCTGGCAGGCATTACCGCGATTGAATACAGCATCGCGCGAGGTTCGGTCGCGGCCTACTATCCCGAGGCCAATGTCCTGGTTCCGCTGGACTATATCGACAAGGAATGCGGCACGCCTTCCTACAAGTCGATACCGGTGCGCATCCGCAAAGCCGCGCAGGGGGGCGCCCAAGCGTAAGCCGTTATGATCGTCCGCCCCGCCTCGCGCTCTCCCTGGCTGCTGCTGTTCACGCTGAAGGGGTCCATTGTCTCCATCATCTGGAAGCGTGTCGTCGCCATGATGCTGCTGGCAACCGCCGTGGTGCTGGCGGAGCACCGGCTGCCCTTGAGCGGGGTCGGGTTGGGCGCCGTGCCCTTGACGCTGGTCGGGCTGACCCTGGCCATCTTCCTGGGGTTCCGCAACAGCGTGGCCTACGAGCGCTGGTGGGAGGCGCGCAAGCTCTGGGGCGAGCTGCTCATCGTCATCCGCAACCTGACGCGGCAGACGCTGAGTTTTCCCGACGGCCTGCCCGCCGCGCGCCAGCGTGAATTGGCGCATGGCCTCATCGCCTATGCCCATGCCTTGCGGCACATGCTGAGGCAGAGCGATCCCAAGGAAGACCTGCAGCGCTGGCTGCCCGCCGCTACTGCGGCCCGCATCATGCATGCGGCGAATCCGCCCAGCGTGCTTCTGGGCGACTTGAGCCAGGCCTATGCCCAGTTGCGGCGGGAAGGGCGGCTGGACAGCATCCTGCTCGCGGACATCGATGGCCAGATCACGCGGCTGTCATACATAGGCGGCGGCTGCGAGCGGATACACAGCACGCCGATTCCCTTTGCCTACATCCTGCTGCTGCACCGGACCGTCTACATCTATTGCCTGCTGCTGCCGTTCTGCCTGGTCGGCAGCATAGGCTGGGTGACGCCCTTCATGGTAGGCGTGCTGTCCTACACGTTCTTCGGGCTGGACGCCCTGGGCGAACAGATCGAGGAACCCTTCGACCGCCTGCCCAACAACCTGCCCCTGGATGCCCTGTGCCGCGGCATCGAAATCAACGTCGGGGAGTTGCTGGGCGACAAGAATCTGCCGCCGCCGTTGTCGCCGCAGGATGGCGTGCTGTTCTAGCTGTCATCTTTTCCGATCTGGTACGGGGTGCGGCGCTGGCCGCGCAACAGCTGAACAGGCATGAAAAGAATCCGTCGTGGCCAGCTGACAGTCCCCTTGCCCAAGGCCCTCCGTGGATGCCACGCCGCGGTCAACGGTGCTTGCGCGCGACTAGCGATAATTGCAGCTGCGAGGCTGGCGTGGTTTCCCGTATCCCTATAATTTCCCGCGGGCAACCGCGCCGCCTGGCGGCGTATCAGCAGCTCCAACAGTCATGCATTCGTTCAGCACCGAAAGCACTTTCGACAGTCCCTTTGCCGCGAAAAAAAATGCCGGAAAGTATCGAGCGCACGAGATGTACATCGAAAAAGCCGCGCCTGCTTCGTTCAGGCCCCGCCAACTGGGATGCTTGGCGAGACGCTAGAAACCGGGTCCTCGCCGCACTCGATGGCAAGCCAGGCAGATCCGGACGACTTCGCTTGCATGACCGTGAACCTGCGGAACGCGGATCGAAGCGCAGGTTGTCGGTAGAGTGCTTGGATTGCGGAGCGGGCCAGGACGGTAGCTGGATTACTTATTACGACAACGTGCGCCTGTCGCCGCAAGGCTGCCCAGTCTGCAAAAGCGTCGGCCGTCTGATCGACCAATTCAAATCGGCGTTCTCCGACCACACGCTGACGTTGTGCACGCCTGAAAGCGGTCCTCCCAACCCCGCTGGATTGAGGTTCAACGTGCGGCCCTTGATATGGGCCTTGCCTGAAGATTTCGAATGGACCATGCCCTCAATCGGTATCGCGGCCGTCAGGAGCGCGCTG
Source organism: Achromobacter sp. GD03932 (assembly GCF_029839485.1). Classification (NCBI taxonomy): domain Bacteria; kingdom Pseudomonadati; phylum Pseudomonadota; class Betaproteobacteria; order Burkholderiales; family Alcaligenaceae; genus Achromobacter; species Achromobacter sp. GD03932. The sequence goes on along the minus strand of NZ_JAOCAT010000007.1, from coordinate 178,995 downwards.
CGGCGACATCGTCTGCCGAATGAGGCGGTGCAGGGTCGTTATCAGGACTTCGTGGAACTGCAGTCAGAATTCACGCGTGCCTTCCCTTTGGGGACACTTCGGTTCGCCCATCGTCAACATCCAGAGAACACGTCGCCAGGTCCATTCTTCAGCATGAAGACCGGGCCGCGGCTACTGCGTGCACCTCTTGAGGATAGCTGCATGTCGCGTGCAGCAGTACGCAAGGCAGTGCTTCAAGAGGACAAGGATTCGATACTCCGCACCCACCTCCTCGAACGAGCAAAGCAGCACATGGCAACAGAGGTCTCGTTCGAATGGAGTCCAGGAAAAGGTGGCGGATTTTTGATTTTCTACCGTAGCCGCACGGGTTTCTATCATCTCGACACGCGATGGCGCGCCGAGGAGAAGGCATGGGGGCAATCTGGGTTTCGGCGCGGCGAGTCACTCGCTCTCATCGTCATTTCCCACTTGTTCCCCGCCCATGATTGGCGACGCACCTCTCGCCCGGCTTTCCTCCTGAGAGATAACGGGCATCGGCTTGAACTTGACGCCTACAGCCCCAGTCAGCAGCTGGCACTCGAATATCACGGCATGCATCATTACAAGCCGCGCTCTCAGAGCGCAGAGGACCTGGCAGCCCACGTCGCGCAGGTTCAGCGGGACGCCGAGAAGCGGACGCGGTGCGTAAAGGCAGGCGTAACGCTGATCGAGATGAAAGATAGACCGTTGGCTCCAGCAGCCTTCCTTTCCTGCATCCAGGAGCTCGTCGGCCAGGCAGGACTCGTGCCCACGGTCCCCAATCCAAGCCTGGAGCTGATCACTAGCCGTTGGAATGAGATTTGCGCGAATCCTCTCGAAGAATTTCAGCAGGCGTTGCTAAGGAATCTTGGCCATCACAAGCTGGTTTCGCACGAAATTGCAAAGGTGAACAAGGACTGCATGGTCGTATATCAATGCGGCCATTGCAACGAACTGAACACTGCTCAGGCGAAGGGCCTGGTTGCGGGAAGGGTGCGCAAGTACTGTCCCCTATGCAAGGACGCGGTCACTTCCCAACAACGCCGGGCTGAGGCGCTCAGCGCGTGGGTTGCTCAAGGCCTGCCCCCTTCGGTGATTGACCGGATGGAGTTCGATGATTCAAACCGCTACCTGTATCGCTGCGAGGCCGATCACTTGACCATCCTGCATAGTTGCACGTCCGCCCTGCGGCATGTCAGCGCCGGCGTCTTCAATTGCCCGGCATGCATCAGTGCCCGTTCTGGCGTCGCAGTCAACCATGCGACGTTGTTTCCTGAGTATGTCAAGGATTTTTCCGACGCGCTCGCGGGGTTCAAGTTTGCCGTGCTCGGTTCACCCAGGTACGAAGCGGGCCAGCTCACAGCTCAAGTGCGCTGTCCCGCTGGCCACGAGCGATTGATTGACCGTTCCTTGTTGCACCGGATACGCAAGAACACGAGCTTGACGGATATGAGCGTAGTACCCTCGGCTTGCCCGGACTGCGCATATCCCGGCGTCGATGTCACCGAAGCGCTCAAGCTCATGGGAACCCTGCACCATCGTCTGTACGTACTGGAGGGCATGTACCCGGAGATCTCCTACCTCGCAGGCTTCGACGCAACGGGCTGGAACAGGGAAACATTCTCTTGTGGACGAAACGGTCCTGATGGAACGCCCCACTCGCCCTTCTCTATCTCTTTTCGCAATCTCCTCAGGTACGCGAAAAAACTGGGCGATCGGCACCTCTGCCTGTCTTGCAAACTGGAGGCTGGTACAACCAACCATCGCGGGAAAACCTTGGCAGATACGGTTTCGCGGATGGAAATCCTGCGCGCGACGGTATTGGCGATCACTCCGCCACACCTGAAGCCGGCCGCCATGAAGCCGCCAACCGCAACACTCGTCACCGAAGGCTTTGGAGGGCGTGGCGAATTCTCGACCACGAAGGCGCGCATTCGCTTTACTTGCGGCATACCCGGCCATGCACCGATGGAAGCGTCCTACAGCAACTATTTTCATCGTTCCGAGTCGCGAAGCTACGGGTTCTGCCCCGTGTGTGTCCGCAATGCCGGACTGACTCAAGCGCCGATGCCGGAGCCAGTCCGCACCGCGGCCGGCAAGCTGAGAGCCATCACTTTGCGGATCGACTGAAGATGGACGTTCGCGAACGACCGCCGGAACCCCATGGATAGGTGAAATAACCTATTAAGAAATCCAGGTAGCATGCCGTACCGAAAGTAGGTCGCGTCTACTCAAAAAAAGGATTCTTCATGGTCGCCAGGAGTTGCCCACGCCCAGGATGGCTGAAATCGGCTGCCCTCGTTTTCTACGCGGCAAACGTCGCCAATCCCGCCAATGCCCAATCGGTTTCCGTCACTGGCCAGGTCCTACCGGGTTCCGTCCAGACGCCGCATTGGACGGTGGGGGGCGATCTGACGGTCGGAGATACCCTTGCCGGGGAGTTGGTCATCGATGCGGGCGGTTCGGTAAACAACGACTGGGCCTACATTGGAAGTTTCAATGGCGCTCCAGGCGCCGTGACGGTGAAGGGCCGTGACGGCACTGGCACGGCGTCCACCTGGACCAGCGCCGGCCCGGTGCTGATCGGGGGCGAGTCCGGCAGCAGCGGCACGCTAAGCATCCTGGACGGCGGCGTGGCGAATAGCGATTCGGCCAGAATCGGCGTCGACAATGGCAGCGTCGGGAACGTTCTTGTTTCCGGGGTGGGGTCGACCTGGAATCTCAACACCGTCGGCGCGTTCGAGATCGGCACGGGCGGCAAGGGCACGCTGCGGATCGACAACGGCGTCGTGCACAGCGGCCAGGCGATCATCGGCTGGGTCGCCGGCGCCGAGGGGAGCGTCACGGTATCAGGCCCGAAGGCGGTCTGGGATCCGCTGAACAACATATACGTGGGTTTTGAAGGAACCGGCGAATTGCACGTCCTGGATGGCGCCAGCGTGAGCACGGTCGGATCGACCGGGCCTGGCGCCGCGGCAGCGGTTTACATCGGGAAGAGCGTGGGCAGCGTCGGCACGGTGACCGTATCGAGCGCGACGGCCGATATCTCGACGCTCACCGCGAGCGACCGCATCGAAATCGGTTCGGAAGGCACGGGCACGCTGACCATAACCAAGGGCGGGGTTGCGGTCGCCGTCCGCGACACGTGGCTTGCCCCTGCCGGCACTTCCACCGGCACGCTGAACCTGACCGGCGATGCCAGCGGCCGCGGCGTGCTGGAGACCGGCTCGGTCATCAAGGGCGCGGGCAACGGCACCTTCAACCTGGACGGCGGCATCCTGCGGGCCAATCGTGACGAGAACAATTTCCTGAATGGCTTCGTCACGCAGGCCGTGGGCAGCGGCGGCGCCTGGTTCGACACGAACGGCCACGACGTGGGCGTGTCCACCGCGTTCTCGGGGACGTCGCGCTTGAACAAACAGGGCGCGGGCACGCTGACCTTGTCAGGCAACAGCGCGGCGTTCACGGGAACCACCGATATCCAGGCAGGAACGCTGCAGGTGGATGGCATCCTCGGCGGGCCGGTGAATGTGCTTGCGGCGGCACGGCTGAGCGGCACGGGACGCGTCGGCGCGACGGTCAACCAGGGCGCCATCGCACCGGGGCCGCGCAGCGGCTTCGGCACCCTCACGATCGCCGGCAACTATGCGGCGCAGGGCGGCAGCCTGGAGATCCGCACGCAGCTTGGCGCCGATGACTCGCCGACGGACAAGCTGGTGATCACGGGCGACAGCGCTGGCACGACACCGGTCACGGTGAAGAACATGGGAGGCGCCGGCGCGCAGACCCAACGGGGCATACAGGTCGTGCAGGTCCAAGGCCTGTCGGCGGGAAGATTCGATTTGGCCAATGGCGACTACGTCATCGGGGGGCGTCCGGCCTTGGTGGCTGGCGCCTATGGCTATGTGCTGCAACAGGACTCGGCCGATGGCGGCTGGTACTTGCGATCCTCCTTGACCAATCCCGGCACCACTCCAACCGACCCAGGCACGACTCCAACCGATCCAGGCACGACTCCGACCGATCCCGGCACACCCTCGCCCGGCGGCGGTACGCCGGGCGCCGAACCCCCCTTGCTCTATCAACCCGGCGTGCCTGTCTATGAAGCCTATGCCAATACGCTGCTGCACCTGAGCCAGCTGCCTACCCTGCGCCAGCGAGTCGGCAATCGCCTCTATGATCCGGCGGACGCCGGCCGCAACGGCGTATGGAGCCGCGTGGAGGGCTCGACGGCCCGGCTCGACCCTGCGTCGTCCACCACGGGCGTGAGCCAGAAAGTCGATAGCTGGAAGGCGCAATTCGGCGTTGACCGCGTCCTGGCGGGCCAGGAAGAGGGCTCCCGTCTGGTGGGCGGCCTGGCCTTTCACTATGGCAAGGCCGACACGCGTCTGTCGTCGGTGTATGGCGACGGCACCATCGACACCACTGCCTATGGCCTGACGCCGACTTTGACCTGGTACGGCAAGAATGGCGTCTATATCGATGCCCAGGCCCAGGCGACCTGGTTCGACAGCGACCTGAACTCAAGGTTGGCCGGCAAGTTGAAGGGCGGCCAGAAGGCCCAGAGCTATGGGCTGGGTATCGAAGCGGGCAAGGCTTTCGGGTTGACCGAGGGGTTGGCCCTGATCCCGCAGGCGCAGCTGACATACGTATCGACCCGCTTCGACAGCTTCAACGACAAATTCGGCGCGCGCGTCGCCAGCGACAAGGGCGACAGCCTGCTGGGCCGTTTGGGTATCGCGCTGGACTACAAAAGCAATTGGCAAACGGCCGGCGTGAAGCGGGAATCGAGCGTCTATGGCGTCGTCAACGTGAAACATGAATTCCTGGACGGAACGCGTGTACGCGTGGCTGACACGCAGGTCGCCAGCCGCATGGCTCGAACCTGGGGCAGCGTGGGGGCGGGCGTGAATTACGGCTGGGGCGAGCGCTATGCGATCTACGGTCAGGTCGACGCGGACACGGATTTTTCCGGCAGCCATATCGTCACCGCGACCGCGGGTTTCAGGATGTCTTTCTAGGGGGATGATGGCGGCCGGCAGACCCCCCTTCTGCCGGCGCCAGGGCCGTCACGCGGATACTCAGTCAACAGCAATCGCAAAGCAAGACATCGTTGACGACGTTGCGCGGCCGCGACCCCATGCGGCCGAATCCGAATGCCGCCATCACGTCGTGACATATCTCCATCGCTTCCCGCTCGTCTTCGGCGCCGGCGACCCGCGGCCAGGTCACCAGCACGCGCTTGGCTTTCATCTGTTCCACGAATTGCGGCGGCACTGCATCGCTGCCCACCACGGTCACGGACTGAATCCGAGCCGGCAGCCCCACTTGCAGGGATGCCAGGCTTGCCCCGCCGACGATCAGCGCGGCCGTGTCGGGGGGGAGCTCGTCGGCAGGGTTGCAGTACTCGACGGAAAAGAAATCGTCCAGCCGCTGGTGGGCGGTGTGTGCCAGCGGCAGCAGGCTGACGCAGCGATGACGCTGCAATGAAAGTCGCATCAACGCGCCTCCTCCAGTATCCAGTTCGAGGCGCGCTCCGCGAGCATGAGCACGGGCGCGTTGATGTTGCCCGAGGTCAGGTCCGGCATGACCGAGGCATCGACGATGCGCAGGCCTGGCACGCCGATGCAGCGCATCCGGCTGTCGACGACTGCCATCGGGTCGTTTTCGCCTCCCATCCTGCAGGTGCCGCCGGGGTGGTGAACCGTGATGGCCGTCTTGCGGACGAATGCGTCGATCGCGGCGTCATCGATTACACCGCCGCCCGGCGCAAGCTCGGTGGCGACATAATCGCCAAGCGCGGGCTGGTCCAGCAAGGTCCGCGCGATACGCACCGACTCGCGTACCCTGATCCGGTCTGCGTCGTTCGCCAGAAAGTTCTGGTTGATCCGGGGCGGTGCCAACGGGTCCGCGCTGGCGACGGTGATCTTGCCGCGGCTATGGGGGTGCAGCAGCACCGTTCGGACGGCAAACCCGTCGGCGAAAGGCTTGCGTACTGGATTGAACCAGGGATGGGCGTTGAAGGGCGCCGCAGTCAGGAGAAATTGCAGGTCCGGCGTATCCGCGCCATCCGGCTGCACGAATCCCACAATGCCGCCAGGAACGTCGCCGGCAAAGCCCTCTGCGCCGAGATAGGCGCGCGCCATGGACACTCCGATGCGGTCCAGGCGCATGCCATGCACGAATGGGCCCGGTTCGCGGCGGCGTGCGGTGACGATGACGGAGATATGGTCCTGCAGGTTTTCACCTACCCCAACGCGCTCCTGCCTGATGCGTATGCCGGCATCGCGCAATGTCTGAGCGGGGCCGATCCCGGAGTGCATCAGGATCGCGGGCGTGTTGATGGCGCCTGCGGCAAGAATCACCTCATGGCGGGCCCTGACGGCCGTGGTGCGGCCTTGTCTGGTAAAACGCAAGCCGACTGCGCGGCTGCCGTCGAAGTCCAGGCCAAGAACATGCGCCAACGTGACCACGGTCAGGTTGGGGCGCCGCAGCGCGGGGCGCAAGTAGGCCGTGGCGGCGCTGCATCGGCGTCCGCGCCGGATCGACATCTGCAGGCGCGAGAAGCCGCCTGCCGGCGAGGCGTTGTAATCGTCGAGCCAGGGGTGCCCGGCCTGGCGGGCGGCCGTGGAGAAGGCGTCGAGCAACGGATCCTGGTAGCGGCAGCGCTGCACCCGCAGGGGGCCGTCAGCGCCGCGGTCACCGGTCTGTCCGTCCTCCCAGTCCTCCAGGCGGCGGAAATAGGGCAGGACTTCCTCGAAACTCCACTCGGGCAGATCGTAATGCCGCGCCCAGCGTGCGTAATCCTTGGGATGGCCGCGCACGAACGCCATCGCATTGGTCGATGAACTTCCGCCTACAACCTTGCCGCGCGCGCATTCGATGGCGCGGCCATCGGCATGCGGGGCAGGCTCGGCGTCGTAGCCCCAGTCATGCAAACGTTGCTGCAGGATCTTGCCCCATCCCAGGGGAATGTGGATGAGCGGGTCTCGGTCCCAGGGGCCCGCTTCGATGACCAGCACCGAGACTGCCGGGTCCTTGCTCAAACGATTGGCCAGCACGCAGCCCGCGGAGCCTGCGCCGACGATGATGTAGTCGTATTCCGCCTTCATGTCGGGCTCACTGGCCTGAAGTTGATGTGGACATTCTTTTCCCGGGTAAACGAGATCATCTCGCCGATGCACTCATCGCGACCGATGCCTGATTGCTTGACCCCGCCATACGGCGCGCCAAGAAAGTGCTTGCCGACTTCATTGATCCAGACGAATCCCGCATCGATTTCACGGGCGAGCCGGTGGGCGCGCGCCAGGTCCGCCGTCCAGATTGCGGCGGTCAGACCAACGTCCAGGCTGTGAACTGCTGAAAGCATCTCTTGCTCGTCATCCCACGGAATGAGCGCCAGTACGGGGCCGAAGAATTCCTCGGTGGCCAATGGCGAGGCGACGGCCACGTCCGCAAAGACGGTCGGTTCCAGATAGAAGCCGCCTGCGGGGACGCCGTTCCGGGGGATGCCTCCGCCCGCGATCAGGCGGGCGCCTTGCGCCACGGCAGCGTCGATCGCCTGCTTGACGCGGTCGCGGTGCTCGCGGCTGATCATCGCGCCCATGGTCGTGGCGGGATCGGTCGGGTCTCCCGGCACGAACGCGGCGCAAGCCAGCGCCACCTTGGCGCAGACTTCCTCATAGATGGACCGGTGCACGAAGGCCCGGCTGGTGGACCCGCAGGACTGTCCGCACCACGTAAAGTTCATGCCGTCGACGATCGCGCGCGCCGCCAGCTCGGGGTCGACATCCGGGCAGGCGATAAACGGGTTCTTGCCACCCAGTTCCAGCGCCACGGGTTTGAGCCGCGTCGCCGCGGCTTGCATCACCCTGCGCCCGGTGGGAATGCTGCCCACCAGGCCGATCATGTCGACGTCCGGACTGGCGGCCAGTGCAGCCCCGGCGTCGGCGCCGCCGGGGATCAGCGAAAATACGCCTGGAGGCAAGAGGTCTCCGATCAGCTCCGCGCAACGCAGGGCAGACAGAGGCGCCTGCACCGGCGGTTTGATGATCACGGCATTTCCCGCCGCCAGCGGGGCGGCCAGCTTGCCCATGGCGAACAGCAGCGGATGGTTGTACGCAACGATGCGCGCCACGACGCCGACGGGCTCCCGCTCGGTGTAATCCAGCGCGTCGTGTCCCATCGGGATGGTGTCGCCCTTGAGTTCCGTCACGAGGCCAGCGAAGAAATCCAGCAGCGCCGCGGCGACCATGACGTCGGACCCCATCTCCGATACCGGATTGCCGCAGTCCAGCGCGTCCAGGAGCGCCAGCTCCCTTGCGTTGTCCCGCAAGCGCTGAGCCATTTTGCGCAAGGTGGCGGCCCGGGCCAGCGGGGCCGTGCGGCGCCATGCGCGGGCTCCGGCGCGCGCCGCCCGGGCCGCGCGCGCCACGTCTTCGGCGCCCGCATCGGCCACGGCCATCAGCCGTTCGCCGGTTCCTGGCGCCGTGATGTCGGTCCAGCGTTCGTTGACGGGAGCGTGCCAGCCGCCGTCATAGTAGACGCCGTTGTTGGCGGGCAGCTGGACATCGCCCGAGGCGGTCTTATGAGTTTTTCCTGCCATGATCTCGCCTCACTGCTTCAGAGCTTGCGCTTTTTCGAGGAAGCGCGTGTCGAAGCCCTGGGTTTCGTCGAAGGAAGGCGACAGCGCGCCTTGCTCCTTGAAGAGCGTAGCGGATGAGCGCCACAGGGCTGGATCGATCCAGCCGATGCCATGCGTCCGGGTGTGCTCGCTGAAGAACGTGAAGTCCAGATCTGCGCGCAACTGCGCCACCAGCATTTCCTTCTTGCCCTTGTACTCGGGGTTGTTCTTGATCAGCGTGTCGGCGGCCGCTTCCGGGTTCTGGATCACGTCGGCGAAGGCCTTGGCATAGGCCGTCACGAACCTCTGGACGAGATCCGGGCGCTGAGCAATGTTCTTGTCCGACGTGAATACGCCCGAGCCATAGCTCTGGATGCCCAGGTCCTCGCCGTGCAGGATGGACAGGGAACCCGGCCCTCCCGCCTTGTGTTCGAGCTCGGGAACCTCGGCGTCGATGTAGCCCGGCACCACGTTTACTCGGTTCAGCAGCAACAGGTTTTCGTAGGGCGGCGATACGGTCGACTGTTTGATGTCCGCCAGCGCCAGGCCGTTCTTGGCCAGTGCGGCCTTCAGGAAGATGTAGGTCGAACCGCTGGGATGCACGCCAATGTTGGCGTCCTTCAGCTGCTTGGCGTTCTGCAGATCGAAGTTCTTCTTCAGCGAAATGATCGCCAGCGGCGTTTTCTGGTTTACCGCCAGCAGCGCCGAATTGGCCACGCCCTGCGATCTTCCGACCATCAGGGTCGGCAGGTCGGAGAAGCCGAAATCGGCGTTCCCGTTGGCCACCAGCCGCAAGGCGTCGGTGGACCCCGTTCCCTTGCGGATCGCCGTCACATCGATGCCTTGGTCCGCGAAGTAGCCTTTCTCCTTGGCGACGAAGAAGGGCGCGTGATTGCCGCGCACGACCCAGTCCAGTTGCACGGTGACTGCGTCCTTGGCGTGGACGGCGCCGCTGAACAGTGCCAGCACTCCGAAGAGCGCGCTGAATCTCCAACTCGATCTCATGTTTTTCCCCTTGTTGATTCGACTTAGTGAGTGGCCCAACCCAGAAACCTGTGTTCGATCAATTCGATGACGTAGTAGAAAAAGACGCCGAGCACCGAAATCTGGACCAGGGCGGCAAATACCAACGCTGTTTCCATCTGGCTGGATGCGAACTGGATCATGTAGCCCAGCCCGGCCGAAGCGCCCACGAATTCGCCCACGATCGCTCCGATGACGCTCAGCGTGATGGCCACCTTCATTCCCGCCATCAGGGCGGGAAGCGAAGCTGGGATCTTCACCTGGCGCAGTATCTGGTTCGGCGTCGCGCCGATGGACCTGAGCAGCGCGACCAGGTTGGCATCGGCCGACCGCAGGCCGACCAGCATGTTGAGCGTGACCGGGAAGAAGGCCATGATCACGATCAGGGCGATCTTCGGAAGCAGGTCGTACCCGAACCACAGAATCAGCAGCGGCGCCAGGGCGATCTTCGGCACGTTCTGGAACAGCACGATCAGCGGGTAGCTTGCGCGGCCAAACCAGGCGTAGCGGTCGACCAGCAGCGCAATCGCGATGCCCACCAGGCACGAGTACAGGAAGCCGTACAGGATCTCCGCGCCCGTGACGAGCGAGGCCTGGAAGAGCTCCGCCTGCCGTTCCACCAGGACGGCCGCGATGTCCGTCGGCGCGGGCACGACGAACGCGGGCACCTGCAGAATGCGGACACTGGCCTCCCAGGCCGCCAGGACGATCAGCACGAGCACGATGCTGGGCATGGCCGCGCCGAGCGCTTGGCGGATCTTTCCCGGCAACCGGGGAACGGCTGGGACTTGCGGCTGTGTTTTGGCTTTCATGGTGCTACCCGCCGTCATGATGCGCTCCCCTGGGCGTGGCCCGTCTTGAGCAGCTGGCGAAGCTGATAGGACTTCTCATGGAATTCGGGCTTGGCGAACGTGGCCTCGCTGCGCGGGCCCGGCAGCGCGACCGGCAGACAGTCGACGATGCGAGCGGGATTGGTGGCCATGACATAGACCCGATCCGAGAGGTAAACGGCTTCATCGATGGAATGGGTGACGAAGACGATGGTCTTGCCGGTGCGCTGCCAGATTTCCAGCAGGAAGTCGCTCATGGTTTCGCGGGTGATGGCGTCCAGTGCGCCGAACGGCTCGTCCATCATCAGTACCTCGGGATCCAGGGCCAAGGCCCGCGCGATGGAAACCCGCTGGCGCATGCCGCCGGACAGCTGCTTGGGATAGCGGTCGGCCGCATACTCCAGCCCGACGAGTCGCAGCATTTCGCGCCCGCGCTGGAGAATTTCCTGCCTGGGCCGGGCATGCACCAGGTGCATCAGCGAGCAGACGTTCTCCAGCGCCGTGCGCCAGGGCATGAGCGCGGCCTCCTGGAAGACCATGCCCACGCGGCGCTGGCGCACCGCTTCCGTGGGCGCGACGCCGGCCACGCGGACGTCGCCGCCGGTGGGCGGCACCAATCCGGCAAAGACCTTCAACAGGGTGCTCTTGCCGCAGCCGGATGGGCCGATGATGGAGGTGAAGGATCCCTTCGCGATGTCGACGTCAATGTCGTTGAGCACCCGCACACGTCCGGCGCGGGTGTCGAAGTCGACAGTCAGTCCGCGCGCGCGGATCTGAGAGGCGTCTGGCGGTTTGTGCATGCCGGTCTCCATGGCCGACCTCAACCGGCCGCGACGGCCGTGGCAAAGGCCGGTCTGTCCTCGACCCGTTTCATCCATGCCTTCAGGTTGGGCAATTCGGGTTTGGCGTGCGGGAACTTCAGGCAGCGCCGGACCAGCGGGGCCAGGCAGATATCGGCCAGGGAGATCGCGTCGCCCGCCACCCAGGTCTTGCCCGCCAGGTGGCCATCGAGCAGGGTTAGTTCCGCGCTCAACAGTTTCGCCGCGGCCTCGGTCAGCTCTTCGGGAGGCAGCTTGGCTTCCTTGAAACCCGCCAGGTACGCGACGTTCAGCGATGCCAAAGTCCAGTCCATCCAGCGCTCGACCTGGCTGCGGGCCGCCGGGTTGGCGGGGTACAGGGTTTCGCCCTCGTGCGTGTTGGCGATGTAGCGCAGGATCGTGTGCGATTCCCAGATGTGGAGGTCACCGTCGCGCAGCGTTGGCACTTTCTGCGTGGGATTGATGGCCTTGTATTCCCCAGTGAGCGTCGTGCCTTCGAATGTCTTGCCGTAGTCTTTGCGCACGTAGGGAACCTTCAGCTCCTCGAGCAGGAACAGTACTTTCTGAACATTGCCGGACGTGGCGCGGCCGAGAACTTCCAACATGATGCAACTCCCTTGAGTGTGTTTGTTGTCCGATTGCGGTCAAAGCGGCTTGTAGGCCATGCATTCGATCTCTATCTTGGTGTCGATGACGGCGCGCGCTTCCACCGTGGTGCGCGCCAGCATGCCGTCTGGGAAGTACTCCTTGAAGACGCCGTTGTAGCGGCCGAAGTCGCGGGCATCCTCCAGGTAGGTCGTGACCTTGACGACGTCCGCCAGGTCGCAGCCGGCGCTCTGCAAGGCGCGGCGCATTGCTTCGATCGTGCTGCGAGTCAGCTGTTCGATGGTCCCTTCCTGCATGACTCCGTTCTCATCCTTGGCGACCTGGCCGGACACGAAGACGAAGTCACCCGCACGCACGGCTGGATGGAAGGGGAGGTTGGGATTCTTCTTGCCGAAGGCTTGCTGTAGATATGTCATGTCAGTTTCCGTAGACGGAGCTTTCGATGATGTCCAGCCCGCGCTGCCTGTCCAGCAGATAGAGCAGGCCGCGCGAGTCGGTCGTAACGTCGTTCGACGAGACCCGCTCGAACCCGGCGGGCGTGTCAGGCTCGTAATAGCCGACCTCCCTGGGCCTGAAGGGATCGCTGATGTCGACCAGCCGCAAGCCGCGCGCGAACCACGCAAAGGGCAGGACGCTGCCCGTGAAGCGTTCGGCGGGCTGGTGACAGCCCGACATGGGCTCTTTGGGTGTGCCGTCCGGATCGACGCCATCGACCTGGAACGTCGAGACCGGAATGGGCTGGCGTTCGTCGGTGATGTCGAACAGCCAGGTGAAGGCTGGCGGAGACGGGCGCAGCTTGGCGACGTCTTCATCGGCGACGACCAGGATCTGCCGGCCTTTCAACAACATGGGAATCGGCAGGGCCGTGTGCGTCGGATGAGGATGCGCCGGGCCGGTGTTGAATTGCGATATCAGCTTGGGGCGCGACAAGTCCTCGATATCCAGGATGAACATGCCGTGGTGCCAATAGGACACGTACAGCCGGTTCCCCATGCGCAGCGGGTGGTGGCAGCGGGGCGGAACATAGTTGTCCCACGGATAGTCCTCGCCGGCCTGCATGTTCTGGCCAGGGATCCACCAGCTTCCCACTTCTTCGGGACGCGATGGTTCCTGCAGGTCCAGTATCTTCACGATATTGCCGACGAAGCCGGGAGCCGTGGGCGAAATGTACGCATAGCGGCCATCGAAGTCGTAGCGATGCACGCCTCCGCCCTCCGTTCCCGTCTTCCAGTGCTTGATGAGGCGGGGGCGGTCCGGACGGCTGACGTCGTAGATGCCCAGTCCGCCGCCAAAATCGTCCGCGCCGGCGCGGAACTTTTCATAGTTGACGATCATCAGGCCGTCCTTGGCCCGGACCTTGTGCGAATGCCATCCCATCGGCACCTCGAGCGAGGCCAGCAGCCGGGGCCGCCGCGGATCCGCCACGTCATAGATGGAGGTGCCATAGGGTGGCCGCATATGGGACACGAACATCGTGTTCCCTTCCACCCAGACCTGCCCGCCGCCCTCGCAGTCCACATGGGCCACCAACGAGGTATTCCAAGCTTTAGCCAAGACGGGTCTCCTCAGACCAACTCAATGAGGTCGCCCTGCGCGGTGCGGCCCCACTGATGGAAAAGCCCCATTGCGCGCAGCGCCGGCTCGTCGCTGGCGATGAAGAGGATCAATGGTTCGGTGTGGTCGTTGCGGTACTGGACCCAGGTGTCGCTGGGGACGGCCACGGTATCGAAGGGCTCGAGCGGGAAACTCTCTTCGCCGATGGTCATCGTGCCTAGTCCGGAAAACGGGGCGACCAGGAGATTGGCCGTTTGCTTCAGCGGCAAGGTCGTCTCTCCGGGGCGGACCATCTGCATGAAAAAGGTCATCGTGCGGTACACCGGCCCACCCCGCAACGGATGCGTGTATTCAACCAGCAAGCCTTCGTGCGGAGATTCGTCCCAGTCCCGGAAGCGGTAGAGCAGCTCTCGCATGGCGTCGTAGCGATACACGAACATGGGCGATGAGTCGCCGCCGCCGCGCCGATGGTCGACAAAGCGGGGCGTCAGGCCTCCCACGCCATAGAGCGTGCGCGAATACTCGGTCTGGAAGCGGGCGCTCTGCTTGCGCACGACTTCGCCGTTCTCCTGGTAGTCGTGCTTGAAGCTCAGCGCGTTGAGGTTTTCGACCAGCGGGTAGTCAAGCACCGATAGGTTGATGGCGGGCTCGTTGCCGAGATTGCCATGGTTGTGCCACGTGTCGCGCGGCGTGAGCACCATGTCGCCAGGCAGGAAAGTGATGTCTTCACCCTCTACGCCAGTAAAGTTCTGCTGGCCCGTCAGCCCAAAGCGGATGGCGCTCGCGGTGTGCGAGTGCGGAGGCATGATCTCGTTGGGATCGTTCTGACGGTACGCGGTGTAGAGGGTCGATACCGTTGCGCGGCGCGGGGCCAGGCCCGGATTGACCAGGATCAGCGAGCGCCGGTCGGTGTTTTCGGTCGAGATCAGCCGCGCCGATTCGGCTAGCAGGGGCTGGATGTCCTCTTTGTACGACCAGCGGAAGGGCACGGCCTTGGGGCCGCTGACGAGCTGTTTGATGTCATCGTGCGCCTCGTTCTCGCGCGCCCAGAACGGAAACATGGATCTCCGCTCGATCTGCTCATACATGGCCGACAAATCCGCTTCGCGAGTGCTGCTGGCGGGATGGGTTCCGTGCATACATGTTCCCCTTGAAAGTTATTGATTAACCACATGGCGGAACAAATCTAATAACAACCAATGGTTGTGTAAACGGTATTTGTGGTTCGATATGGAAAACCCCTAAGGTCTCCGCTTGTCGTGCTTTTTATTTATAAAAAGACGATATAAAACAATTGGTTATGCGGAAAAATTCGATTTATCAAAATTATCAACCGGTTGTTTATTTTTATTGCGATTCAACCGTTTTCGAATCTAAGATGGTTGCGAAAACATGACGCGAGGGAACAATGGCACGCACCCGCCAACCCGAGGTTTCCAATGACATACGCAGGTTGATCACGCAGATTCGAGCGCTGTTGGGCAAGGGGGAGGAACTGCCTTCCGAGCGGGTTCTCGCGGGGCAACTGGACGTCAATCGTCATCGTTTGCGCCTTGCCCTGGACAAGATGCGCGAGGCGTCCGAACTGCCGCGGCCGGCCATTCGTCGCAACGATCCGCCCATCCTCAAAGGCGATGTCGTGGTCCAGGAGACGAATGCGCTTGAGGTGATCGAACTGCGCATGGTGCTGGAGCCGGCGATCGCGCGATTGGCCGCAATCCGGGCCTCGCCGGTACAGATCGCCAAAATCCTGGAAGCCGCCACAACGCCGTCAGGGGTTGCGCGCTCGACCGGGGATATCGCGTTCCACAAATTGCTGGCGGACAGCTCCGGGAACCAACTGGCGGCAAGCCTTTATGCGTTCTTGCGCCACGTCGGCGCGGACCAGCGCCTGCATATTCCCGCCACGACGCAAACCACGCGGGAGCGCATACAGATGCGTGACCAGGAACACCGCGCAATCGCGGAAGCCATTGCGAGTCGATCGCCGGATGCGGCCGAGCAGAGCATGCGTGTCCATCTGTGGCGTGTGCAGCGCGAGATCGCGGATCGTTTGAATCCGGTCGGAACGGGTGTGCAGACCCAGCTGGCGCCGCGCTCCTAGCTCGGATCCGTCCGCCGCAAAGTGTCCAGGAAGCGCAGCGCCGCCGCCGACAGGGACCGTTGGCTCTTGAGCAATATGCCGATGTTGCGTGACGCGGTGGGCGAGTGCAGCGCCACGCTGCACAGCCGCGAGGTGTCCATCAGGCGCAGGGCCAGCTGCGGCACCGCCGCTATGCCCACGCCGGCCGCCACCATTGCGCCCACGACAGAAATATTGTCGGACACGTAGTTCATTTCCGGCAGCCGGCCGGAGGCGGCCAGAATCTGGTCGGTGACTTGGCGGATGCTGCTGGCGGGGCCGCTCGCCACATAAGGCCTGTCGGCGAAAACGCTCCAATCCACGCGCTTGCGTTGCGCCAGCGGGTCGTCTATCGGGCAGATCAGCACGAAGTTCTCTTTCAGTAGTTGCGTGAATTGCACGCTGGCCGGCTGGTCGGGAACCTCGATGGAGATGCCGATGTCGGCATTGCCTTCCGATACGGCCTGCGTGATCTGGCGCGCGGAAACCGCGTGGATGTTCAGGCGCACCTGAGGGTGCGACTTCTGGAAGGCGCGCGTCGCCGCGGGCAGCAGGGCGGAGGCGACTGAGGGGAGCGCCCAGATGTTGATGCTGCCCCGGCGGCCCGCGATGAATTCGGACAGATCGCTAAGCGAATCGCGGAACTCCGACAGCATCCGCATCGCAATTGGTACCAGTTCCGCACCGGCGGAGGTCAGCGCCACGCCATGCTTGTCGCGGTCGAACAGCTTGGCGCCGAGCTTCTGTTCCGCCGCCTGCACGCGCCGGCTGAGCGCCGGCTGGGAAATAGGCACGCGTTCGGCGGCCATGCGGAAGTTGAGCGTTTCCGCCACCAACAGCACCGCCTCCAGTTCGGAAATGGTCAGGGTCATGGCCGGCGTGATGCGTTTGAGTTATTACGAAGATATAAATATATCAATTTTCAGATCAGGCTGGCCGCAGCATACTAAGCCGCAAAGTAGCAATACGGATGGAGATAGACATGAATGAACCGCGCAAGCGGCTGCGCATCGGCGTAGGGGCCGGCATGGCGGACGACCGCATCGGTCCGGCCATGCCGCTGCTGGAAGACTGCGATATCGACTACCTGGTGTGCGAATGCCTGGCCGAACGGACCATCGCGCGCGAAACACTGTCGCGCAAGCATGACGGCGCTCACGGCTACAACCCGATGCTGGAGGAGCGCATGCGCGCCTTCCTGCCGGCGTGCCGGGAGAAAGGCGTCCGGCTGGTGTCCAATATGGGCGCGGCCAACCCGGCCGGCGCCGCGCAGGCCGCGCTGGACATCGGTCAGGCCTTGGGATGGCAGGATCTCAAGTGTGCCGCCGTAGTCGGCGACGACGTGGCCGACCGCGTGCGCCTGCATCCCGAACTGCGCCTGCTGGATCGCGATCTGCCGCTGGAGGCGATCCTGCCGCAACTGGCGTCGGCGAATGCCTACCTGGGCGCCGACGTGGTCCGCGATGCGCTCGCCACCGGCGCGCACGTGGTGTTGACGGGCAGGGTCGCAGATCCCTCGCTGTTTCTGGGTGTGGCCTTGCATCATCACGGCTGGAGCTACCAGGACCTGCCCAAGCTGGCGGCGGGCACCATCATGGGCCATCTGCTGGAGTGCTCGGCGCAGATCACCGGCGGCTACTTCGCCGACCCAGGCAAGAAAGACGTTCCCCGCCTGGCCGAACTGGCTTATCCCTATGCCGATCTTTACGGCGACGGCGAGTTGTACATAGGCAAGCCGGCTGGCTCGGGCGGCCGCCTCGACCGCATGACCTGCACCGAGCAGGCGCTGTACGAAATCCATGATCCCGCGGCCTACGTGACGCCAGATTGCGTACTGAGCCTGGAAGGCCTGCATTTTGAGGAGCAGCACGCGGACCGGGTGGCCGTGCGCGGCATACGCGCCGCGCCGCGGACCGATCGCTACAAGGTCGTGGTCGGCTACTTCGATGGGTGGATAGGCACCGGCGAGGTGGCCTATGCGGGCGTGAACGCGATTGCGCGGGCGCGGTTGGCGGCCGACACGGTGAAGGAGCGGTTCCGGCTTGACGGCGGCGCGGCCAGCGAGATCCAGGTAGACCTGATCGGCATCAGCAGCCTGCATGGCGATCATCCGGAGGCCGTCGCCGGCCACCCCTACGAAGTCCGGTTGCGCGTGTCGGCGCGCTGTCCAGACAAAAAGAGCGCCCACCTGTTGGGGGACCACGTGCGGCAGTTGAACATGCAAGGGCCTTATGGCGCGGGCGGTCCCGTCAACCTGGGCGCCAAGGAGGTCATAGCCGTGGATGCCCTGCTGATTCCGCGCGACTGGGTCACGCCCGAAGTCATTACGGTGGGAGCTTGAACATGGGCATTCTGGTTCATGACCTGGCGCATGCGCGCGCCGGCGACAAGGGCAATACCTCGAGCATCGCCGTCATTGCCTACGACGAGGACGCCTGGCGCCTGCTGCGCCAGGCGCTCACTGCCGAACGCGTAGAGCAGGCCTTTGCCCATTTGGGAGCAGGGAAGGTGAGGCGCTATGAGGTCGAAAGCCTGAGGGCGCTGAACTTCGTCATTCCGAACGTACTGTCGGGCGGCGTCACGCGCTCGCTGCGCCTGGATCCCCATGGCAAGTCGCTTAGTTCGTTGATGCTGGGGATCGAACTTCCGGCCTGCCCACCGCAATCCTGAAAGGAACCGCAATGTACCCTCCCGCTGAACCCATGGGCACCGAGGTCTACGCCCGGCTGCCCGAATCCCTGCACCTGACCGATCAGGCCTCCACCTGGCTCGCCGCGCGCCACGTGAAGATGCACTCTTTTCTGGAGGGGCCTTCTTTCGATCGCTCGGGCAATCTCTGGTGCGTCGATCTGGCGCATGGGCGCATCCTGCGCGTGGATCCGGCAGGCAATTTCGAGGTCGTCGTCACCTACGAAGGCGAACCCAATGGTCTGAAGATCCATCGCGACGGCCGCATCTTCGTCGCTGACCATCTGCATGGCCTGATGCTTCTGGATCCCGAGACCCGCAGCATCCGGCCCTACCTGCAGCATGTGCAGCGGGAAGGCTTGAAGGGCCTGAACGATCTGTTCTTCGCCTCCAACGGCGACCTGTACTTCACCGATCAAGGTGAAAGCGCCTTGGAAAACCCCACCGGCCGCGTGTTCCGCCTGCGCGCCGACGGCAAGACGGTGGACCTCATCATGGAAGGTCTGGCGGGCCCCAACGGTCTGGTCATGAACAAGGCCGAGAACGTGCTCTACGTGGCCATCACGCACGACAACGCCATCTACGCGCTGCGGCTGGAACCGGACGGCCAGATGAAGAAGGCCAGCCGTTTCATCCAGCTATCGGGCAGCACGGCCGGGCCGGACGGCATGGCCCTGGATGAGGCCGGCAACCTGGCCATCGTCCACGCACAGGCGGGCACCGTGTGGCTGTTCAGCCCGCTGGGCGAACCCCTTTACCGCATCCATTCCTGCGCGGGCCTGCGCACCACCAACGTTGCTTTCGGCGGCGAGGACGGGCGTTCCCTGTTCATCACCGAAGCGGAGCAGGGCGTCATTCTGCGCGCCCGGCTGCCGCATCCCGGCAAGCGGATGTACTCGCACAGAGACTGAGCCGCGCGCCACGAATTCGATCCACATAAGAAACCACCATCCATGGGAGACAACATCATGATTCCTTTCCGATTGATCGCCGGCCTGGCCCTGAGCCTGGCCGCCGTCACGGGCGCGCAGGCCGCCGATGCCTACCCCGCGCGCCCCATACGCCTGATCGCCACCTTCGGCCCCGGCAGTTCCATCGACATCATCGCGCGCCTGGTGGCCAAACCCCTGGCCGAGCAGCTGGGCCAGCCGGTGATCGTCGAGAACAAGCCGGGCGCCGGCGGCGACCTGGCCACCGACATCGTCGCCAAGTCCGGCAAGGACGGCTACACCATCGGCTTCGCTTCCGCGGGGCCGATCACGGTCAATCCCAATGCCCGCAGCAAAATGCCCTATGACCCGCTCAAGGATCTGGCGCCGGTAGCCCTGGTGGCCACGGGACCGAACGTCATCCTGGTCAACCCGTCGATTCCGGTGACGAACCTGCAGGAGCTGATTGCCTACATCAAGGCCAATCCGAACAAGGTCAACTACGCCTCGGCTGGCGTCGGGACCAGCGGTCATATCGCCGGCGAGCTGTTCCAGCACCTGTCCAAGACCGAAATCCTGCACGTGCCATACAAGGGCAACAGCGATGCGATCACCGACACCCTGGGCGGGCGCACCCAGATGGTCATCAGCGGCGTGCCGCCCATCCTGTCGTTCGTGAAGTCCGGCCAGTTGCGCGCCCTGGCCGTGGCCGATGCCAAGCGTTCGCCCTTGCTGCCGGACGTCCCCACTGTCGCCGAAGCCGGACTGCCAGGCGCGGAAAGCGTCGCCTGGTACGGCATCGTCGCGCCCGCCGGCACGCCGCAAGCGATCCTGGACCGTCTCCACGATGAGATCGTCAAGGCCGTGAACAACCCGGAAACGCAGGAGAAATTCGCCGGCCTGGGTATCGTTCCTTCAGCGGACAGCCGGGCGGACTTCGGCAAGCGCATGGCGGACGAGTACGTCCGTTTCAAGGAATTGTTCAAGCAGATCAACCTGGTCATGGATTGACGGAATCATGTCACGCACCGTTATCGTTACTGGCGCCAGCGGGCTGGTCGGCTCCGCTGCCGTCGACTCATTCCTGAACGCGGGCTGGGACGTCGCGGTTTCCCGCCGGCGTCCGGAGATCATCAGCCAACGGCCGTACACCCATCTGCCGGTCGATCTGCAGGACGCGCAGGCGTGCCGTCGCGCCTTTGGGGACATGCCAGAAGCCACGCACGTGTTCTATGCGGCGGTCTATGAGAAGCCTGGCCTCATCGCCGGCTGGCGGGACCCGGAGCAGATGGCCACCAACCTGAGCATGATCAGGAATGTCATCGAGCCGCTGGCCGCCAGCGGCAGGCTGCGGCATGTCAGCGTGCTGCAGGGCACCAAGGCCTATGGCGTGCACCTGCATCCCATCCGCACGCCGGCGCGTGAACGCCAGCCCCGCGACGATCATCCGAACTCATACTGGTTCCAGGAAGACTACATCCGGGAAAAGGCCGCACAGGGCGGCTTTGGCTGGACGATCTTCCGACCCACCATCGTGCTGGGCCCCAATGTGGGCGTGGCGATGAATACCGTGCCGGTCATCGGCGTCTACGCGGCGGTGTGCCGCGCCGAAGGAAAGCCGTTCTGCTATCCCGGCCACATTTCCTATCCGCGTGAAGCCGTGGATGCGCGTCTGATCGGCGATGCGGGCGTCTGGGCGGCGGAGCATCCGACGTCCTGGAACGAGCACTACAACCTTACCAACGGCGAAGTGTTCAGCTGGCACGACCTGTGGCCGTCCCTGGCGGAGTTCCTGGGCGTCGAAGCCGGCCCGGACCAGCCTGTCCGCCTGGCCGAATACCTGCCCAGCCGGGCAACCCTGTGGGACGAGATCGTCAAGCAGCATGGCTTGCGGCCCCTGAGCATGGCGCAGATCCTTGGCGAATCCCATTACTCGGCCGACGCCCGTTTCGGCTATGGCCTGAAGACCCCACCCGCGCCCGCATTTGTCAGTACGGTCAAGATCAAGCAGGCGGGCTTCACGCAGACCTATGACACCGAGGCATGCGTGAAGCACTGGCTGGGGGTGCTGATGGAACGCAAGATCATTCCATCCTCCCTGGCGGGAGCGTAGCGAAAAGGGCGGGTTGCGCGGGGGAGGGCGCGCGCGCCCTCCTGTTGCATGCGCCGATCAATACCGCCAGTGCACGGTTCGAGCTTGACCGAGCTCGTGGTCTACGGAGCCATGTGGCTGCGCTAGCCGCAGGTATCGGGACTACGCGTTGGACATTCAGATGCTGATACGTTGACCGAGGAGGTCATTACCTCGGCCAAATGCGCATCTGGCCGGAACACTGTCAGGCCTTTCAACCCCATTCTCCAAGCCAGCATGAACAATTCTTGCGCGTCCTCCGTACGATAATTGCCGGGTACTGGGACGGTCTTTGAGATGGCGGCATCTACGAATGGTTGCATGCCCGCCAACATGAGCAGGTGGTCTGCCGGCGCGATATCCGCGCTTTTTCGGAAGTACTCGGGAATCGGCGAGCCGGGAGGCTGGGAGTGTTTCCAAAGCCGCCATGCATGGTTCTCCACGACCATTTCCGCTGTGTTGTCGTCTCGCAATTGAAGGCGCCGCCGATATGCCCAGTCGAAGGCGGGTTCGATGCCGCTGGAGCAGCCATCCGCGAAGGCAAGGCTGACGCTGCCGGCAGGTGCGAATGAAACCAGGTGGCTGTTGCGCAAGCCATGCGCGGCAATCGCTTGCCGGACCGCCACAGGGAGTGCGCTGCCGATCGCGTCCGCGGCCAGGTAATCGTTGGGGCGATACAGGGGGAATGGTCCTCGCTGCGCGGCCAGCGCAGCAGATGCCGCGTAGGCATGGTCACGAATACAGCGTGCGACGGCTCTCGCTGCCGATCGTCCGGGTTCGCTGTCGTAACGCAGTTTCATCATGGCGAGCATATCCGCCAGGCCGGTCACTCCTATCCCAATCCGACGCTTGGAATGCGCTTGCGCCGCCTGAGCGGGAAGCGGCCATTCGGTCAAATCAATCACATTGTCCAGCATGCGTACCTGTGTCCGAACCATCTGACCCAATCGTTTCAGGTCGACCGTCGGCTGCCCGCCCAGGCCGAACGGATGCCTGACCAGGCGGGTGAGATTGATCGGACCCAGCACGCAGCCGCCATAGTCCGGCAGAGGCTGTTCACCACAGGGGTTGGTGGCCCGTAGGGTTTCGACTGCACGCAGATTGTTGGCGCGGTTGATGGTGTCGATGTACAGGATGCCGGGCTCCGAACTGTGCACGGCCTGACCGGCGATGGCGCGCCAGAGCGTGCGGGCGGGTACCTGGCCATACCGCCATAGCCCGCAGGCCAGCTTGGCTGCACCCAAGGAAATGCTGCGCGCATCGGGTAGCGCAGGGTGCAGCAAGGACCATGCCTCGTCTTGCTGGACGGCGGTCATGAACGCATCGGTCACCGCGACTGAAATATTGAATGTCGACCATCGTGTGCGGCCATGCTTGGCGCGCACGAATTCGAGAATATCGGGGTGATTGCAGGCCAGCACCGCCATTTGCGCGCCCCGCCTGCTGCCTTGAAACGTCAGGCCAGCGCAGGCCGCGTCGTACCTGTCGATCGCGGCGCAGACGCCGGGCATGGAGTCCCGGGCCTTTGGATCGGCCGATGCTGGCGGCAACGCCGAAAAGTCATAGCCGACTCCGCCGCCCATGGCGAGTGTCTTGCAGGCCTCATCCAGACCCGCCTCGAAGGACAGGCCGGGTGCGCCGACGCCGACCGGTTGCACAAAACAGTTGACCATGGTCGCGTGGATGTCCCGGCCGGCGTTGGCCATGATGCGGCCGGCGCCGATCGCGCCCAGCGTCATGTTCCGCAGAAAGACTTGCGCGATGGCGGCGCGTTGCTCCGCAGGCTCGGCCTTGGACAATGCGCGAGCCACCCGCCGGTAGATCTGCCGCGCCGAGACCTCGTTCGGCCCGGCATAACGGTCGGCCATCACTCGCGCACAGATTTCCTGCGGCAAGCGCACAGGAGCCCCTGGGACCTACGCGCCGCCTTCGGGGGCGCGCACCAGCAGCACAGGTACGGCGGCGCCGCGCATGATGCCCTCGGCGCTGCTTCCCAGCACCAGGCGGCTCGGTCCCCGGCGTCCATGCGTGCCGATGACGATCAAGTCCGCCTTCCACGCCAAGGCTTCGTCCAGCACCCTTTGCTTAACGGTCCTGTCGAGGTTTTCATATAGCACCGTGTCTGCTTCCACCTCCGCTGCCTTGGCTTTCTCCAGCGCCGCTTCGAGCACCTTTGCGCCGTTCTTTCGGACCAGGTCCAACAGCTCGCCCGCGCGATAGCTGTACGCGTCGGCGGTAAAGGCGAACGAGAGTTCATCGATGACATGAATCAAGCGTAGGCTGGCGCCCGTGGCGCGCGCGATTCGTATGGCTTCCTTCAGGCCCAGTTCGGACGTCGGACTGCCGTCTATGGGCACAAGAATTTTCTGATACATGCTGGAGCTCCGCGTAGTGGGGGAACGGATACTCAGTATCGGAGGGTGCGCGTCCGGAATATTGACCGTTGTCAAGAATGGCGCGAGGCGAGGCGTCTTGACCCGGGACGGGCAGCCGCCGCGGTTTTGCCCCCATATTTGCATGACAAAAATCAACGAGAGCCCGCGGGCATGGATCAATATGTCTGGGAGGCCCAGGCCAAGAATGGGGAATCATCATATGGCCGCAACCGGGCTCGGCGATTCCGAATTGGGCTGGACTTGGTTCAACCGCGAGCATTCAGGAGAGCATCATGATCGATGCGGAACTGCGGGACAGGGTGCAGAGGGCGCTGGAATTCGAGCCCAGCGTCAATAATCTGCACATAGGCGTGGTGGCGGAGAACGGCGTAGTGACGTTGACGGGGCATGTCAGCACTTTCGCGCAGAAACTGGCCGCCGAGGAAACGGTTCAACGCGTCAAGGGAGTCCGCGGAATCGCTCAGGAGATCGAGGTGCGGATGGCTGCGGACAAGCAGCTTGCGGACGACCAGATCGCCTCGCGGGCGCTCAGCATCATTGCCTGGGATTCGACGATTCCCGATGGCAAGGTCCAGGTGTCCGTGCACAAGGGCTGGGTGACGTTGAATGGCTCCGTCGAGTGGTTCTATCAACGCGAAGCGGCGGCGCACGCCGTCCACAAGCTTTCAGGCGTGACTGGCATATCGAACCTGATCGAAGTGACGCCCTCCGTGCACGCGGGCGACGTCAAGCGGAAGATCGAGGAAGCGCTGCTGAACAGTGCGCTGGTCGAGGCCAACCGCGTGGAAGTCAGCGTGCATGACCATAAAGTCGTACTGAGTGGCCGGGTCAATAGCTGGGTCGAACGTGGCGCCGCGGAGCGGGCGGCCTGGGCGGTGCCCGGCGTGGTCGAAGTGCAGGACAAGCTGGCGGTCGGCTAGGCCGACGCCGCGGCCGACCAGGGCGCCCGCCATGAAAAGCATGGTGCAACGGGTCGCGGGCGAGCCTCTGACCCTGGAGCACGGCGCCACGCCCGAGCCGGGCGGCGGCGAGGTGAGGCTGAGGGTCGAGGCGTGCGCCGTCTGCCGCACCGATCTGCACGTGGTGGATGGCGAGCTGCCGGGCCTGCGCTATCCGGTCACGCCCGGGCACGAGGTGATAGGCGTCATAGAGCAGGCAGGCGCAGGCGTCGACCCGGGCATGGTGGGGCTGCGCGTAGGCGCGGCGTGGCTGGGGAAGACTTGCGGCCAATGCGGCTATTGCCTGTCGGGGCGAGAAAACCTCTGCGATTTCGCGGAATTCACCGGCTATACGCGGGCTGGCGGCTTCGCCTCGCACCTGATCGCAGACGCACGATACATATTTCCGGTGCCTCGGGACCGGAGTGCGGCCTCAATGGCACCTTGGATGTGCGCGGGGCTGATCGGCTGGCGAGCGTTGCGGGCAGCGGGGCCAGCGCAGAGGCTTGGCATCTATGGATTCGGGTCCGCGGGCCAGATAGTGGCGAAAGTCTGCGCCTGGCAGCGCCGGCACGTCTACGCCTTTACGCGGGCAGGGGATTTTCCTGCCCAACAGCAGGCCAGCGCGCTCGGCGCCGTATGGGCGGGAGACAGCATGAGTGACCCGCCGGAGCAACTGGATGCCGCCATCATCTTCGCGCCAGTGGGGGATCTCGTCCCTGCGGCGCTGAAAGCGGTACGCAAGGGAGGTTGCGTAGTGTGCGGCGGCATTCATATGTCGGATATTCCGTCCTTTCCGTACCGACTGCTATGGGAGGAGCGCCAGCTTGTATCCGTGGCCAACCTGACCCGTGCCGATGGGCGGGAGTTCATGGATGTTGCCATCGCCTCCGACGTGCAGTGCGACGTGCGCATATATCCTCTTGAACAGGCGAACGCGGCGTTGGACGATGTCCGCATGGGTCGTATCCAAGCAACGGCAGTCTTGATTCCTTGAAAGGCCTCGACGCCTATCACGCTGGGCGAGCTCCAGGCCGCCTGTTCAGCGGCGTGCCGATCCGACCCGCTCCGTACCCTGCGCGGTCCGGCCGGTCGCCGCCGCGTCGGCATCGAGTTTGTGATTTTGGTCAACAAGAACGCCGGTGGAAGGCTCAAGATGGGATACATGCCCGCGGCCTGCCGGCGGGGGATGCCTAGCGGCGATGTCCGCAGTTTTCATCTACGCCTTTATCAATGTGCCGCCCAGTCGGCGCGCCCCGATGTCCAGGAGACCAACATGCAACAGCCTGCCAAAACCCCGCCCGCCAAACAGGAAAAGGCGCGTTCGGATGCCAAGGAAAACGCCGAGCAACAGCGGCAGAAGGCCGAAACGGCCGAGTTGTTGGGGCGGCACAAGAATACCGGCCAGAAGGACCACAAGGGCGCACGCTGAAACGCCGGCGGGCGTCGTGATGAACCGCGCAGCCGCGAGCCGGAATGCGCCGCAACCCTGGAGGACTCATGAAGACCCGCGTCCTTGCCATATGGCTTCAACTCCTCCTGGCCATCGTGCCTGTTGAAATCGCCTTTGGACAGCCGGCGGATTCGCTCTCGTCGGTGTCTCCCGCCGTACTCAAGCGGGTGGACCAGGAGGCGGAGGCGGCGCTATCGCGTCTCTATCTTCAATCGCGCAAAGCGCAGGCGCTGGTTGCGCGTTCCTTTGGCGTGCTGGTCGTGCCTGCACTGCATGCGGATGGCGGCATCCTGGGAATGGCCTATGGCCGTGGCGTGCTGATCGACGCGGTGGGAGGGCGCAGCTATTACAACGCCATGG
Organism: Achromobacter sp. GD03932; assembly: GCF_029839485.1. NCBI lineage: Bacteria > Pseudomonadati > Pseudomonadota > Betaproteobacteria > Burkholderiales > Alcaligenaceae > Achromobacter > Achromobacter sp. GD03932. Next base: position 152,506 of record NZ_JAOCAT010000007.1, on the reverse strand, counting down.
CCAGCCCCCCGGGTTCGGTGCTTGGGCTGGACGGAAAGGCGCTGATCCTGTTTTTCTCCAACTACGAGGCGTTGCGGGCGTTCCAGGCTGCCCCCGGATGGGTGGAGGGCGCGAGCGGAACCATCCAGGTCCTGGACGAGACCGCCATGGCGGGACGCAATCTGGTCATCGAGCCGATTGCGGGTTTTATCCTGTCGGACGCCGGGTTGGTGCGGGGGCTCGCGCTGAAAGGCATTCTTTTCATCAAGGTGCCTGTCTTCATGTGCGCACAGGAGAACGGGGCTTGCGACGCCGCGCCCTGAAGATCTTGATCGTGCGCCGCCGCGGCAACCCTGCTGGTCAATTCTGAAGCACGAAGCGCCCCGGGGCAGGCGTCAAGGAGGCGCCGATGGCCCCGGGCTCGCCCAGGGGCCGCAGGCCCGGCTGCGCGGGACCGGAGTGGGCATCGAGCCAGGCATGCCAATCGGGCCACCAAGATCCGGGGCGCAGGGTGCTGGCGGCCGCCCATTCGTCCGGGCCGAGGCGCAGCCTGTCCATTTCGCCTTCCCTTACGCGGTGCCAGCGCCCGGGATGCCCGGGCTCGCTGACGACGCCTGCGTTATGCCCGCCGCTGGCGAGAACGAAGCGGATGTCGGCGTCGGTCTGGTAGTGGATCTTGTAGATGGACCGCCACGGCGCGATCCGGTCGTTTTCGGTGCCCAGGGCGTAGATGGGCACGCGGATGTTGCGCAGGGCGATGATGCGGCCGTCGACCTGGTAGCGGCCCTCCGCCAGCTCGTTGTTCAGGAAGAGCTTGCGCAGATACTCGGCATGCATGCGGTAAGGCATGCGGGTGGAGTCCGCGTTCCATGCCATCAGGTCATTGGGCGCCGTATGCTCGCCCAGCAGATACCTGCGCACGGCGCGCGCGGCCGTATCGCTGACGGGCCGCAGCGCCTGGAACGCGGCGGACATCTGGCCGGCTGAAAGGTAGCCCTGCGCCCACATCAGGCTTTCCAGCAAGTACACCTCGCTGGCATCGATGTACAGTCCCAGTCCGCCCGGTTCGGTGAAGTCGGTTTGCGCCGCCAGAAGCGTGAGCGTGGCCAGGCGGTCGTCCTTTTTTCCCGCCATCGCGGCGGCGGCGATGCACAGCAGGGTACCGCCCAGGCAGTAGCCCACGGCGTGCACGCGGCGGCCTGGCACGATGCGGCAGACGGCGTCCAGCGCAGCCATGAAGCCCATGTGGAGGTAATCGTCCAGGGACAGGTTCCGGTCCCGCGAATCCACATTGCGCCAGGAGATGCAGAACACCGTGTAACCCTGCGCGACCAGATGCCGGATCAGGGAGTTTCCCGGCGACAGGTCCAGCACGTAGTACTTCATGATCCACGCAGGGGTGATGAGTATCGGCTCGGGGTGCGCCGTGGCGGTCGACGGCTCGTACTGGATCAATTCGATGAGATGATTCCTGAAGACGACCGCGCCGGGCGTGACCGCCACGTCCTTGCCTACCTGAAAGCGCTCCGTCCCCTCCTCGGGGGCGTGGCTCAGCCTGCGCTGCAGATCGGCAAGAAGGTTCATCTGGCCGGCAATCAGGTTGCGGCCGCCTTCGGCCAGGGAGCGTTCCAGCACGACGGGATTGGACCACGCGAAGTTGGCTGGCGAGAACATATCGCACCACTGGGCCGCGCAAAACGACACCAGATCCGCGTGGTGGGCGGCGACGCCGGGTACATCCCTGGTGGCGTCCATCCACCATAGCCGCGCCGATTGGAACGCGTGCAACCACAGGCTGAAGGGTTCGCGCTGCCAGGCCGGCGGCGCTTGCGCGCTGTCGGCCGCGGGCGTGGAAGCGCTTCGGTTCACGCCGGTCCAGGGCAGGGCGGCGTGCCGGCACAGCGCCGCGGCTTCAGTGCCGCATTTCAACCCCAGTTCGAGCTGCTTGCCGGGCGCGGTGCAAAGGTGCATCCACCAATCGGCGAGCGCGAGCGTGAACGCGGCCGGCGAGCCTCCGCCCGTAGCCTGCGCGATCAGCGCTTCTTTCCAATGGTTCAGCGCCTGGAACGGACCTTCTTCAGTTTGCCAATTCCTGACGCTACGCATTCTTGCCGCCGGCGGAACTCATCGCGTTGCCGTTGGCGAGAAACTGGCCGACGTCGAACGCGACCTCCGAGACCCGCTCCTGCCACGGATTCTTGCTGTCCCTCAAGGTGGCGGACGCAGAGGCGGACGCCGCGCGGGCGATCTTCTCGATCTCGCGCAGGTAGTCCAGTTCACGCCCCAGCAGATCGGCGGCCAGCTTCTGCTGATAGGAGCAAATTGCGGCTACCGTGGACATGGATTCCATTTCGGCGTGCGCCTGCTGCGCGAAGGCGAGCATTTCCTTGTCGGTCTTCAGCTGCAGGGCGCGTAGCTGCCGGGCGCTGTCGAAATAGTTCTCGGCCATGGCCAGCGCAGTATTCAGGCCATACTTGTACAGTGCCACATAGGGCTCGTAATCCGGTTGCATGACGAGTTCCTCCGCGAGGGTAGAGGGAGCGCCGCAACGGCGTCCGCCGGGCGCGACCTGTTCAGAATAGGATCTCCTGCCCGGACCGGCTTGACGAAACTCAATTCGCGGCCAACTTTACGGGGATGGCGGCGCGTCCGCCTGCGGTCACCCGCAACTGATCTTGCGGAGCGCTTCGATGTTGCGGATTTCCAGTTGCCTTCTGCGCACGCTGACCAGGGCTGCATCCTGCATGCGCGCGAAGACCCGGCACACCGTTTCCACCTTCATGCCCAGATGATTGGCGATGTCCTGGCGTGTCATCTTCAGAATGAACTCGCGGGGCGAGTACCCGTTTGCCACCATTCTCTCGGATATGCCTATCAGGAAGTGCGCGACGCGTTCCTCGGTGGTCATGCACCCCAGGGCCATGAGCAGTTCGCGGCCTTCATTGATGTCATGGGAGATCAGCCGGTTGAACTGCTGGGCGGCGATGAAGTCCTGCCGGCAGTTTCCCATCAGTTCGCAGAAGGGCAGGATGCAGACGAGGGAATCCTCCAGGGCGATCGCATCGCTGGTGTGCGTACCGGTCTCGATCGCGTCCAGTCCCAGCACGGCGCCAGCGACGGGAAAGGCGGTGATCTGTTCCAGCCCGGACGGATTGGTGGCCCGGATTTTCACCGACCCGGAGCGCAGCCGGTACAGATTCTGCAAAGGGTCGCCTGCGCGATAGATGGCCTCGCCCTGATGGACCAGCCGGCGGGCGTGGGGCGTGGCCGCAGGCGCCAGGCCTGCGTCTGTGCCGGCGTGGCAGATACGGGCGAGAGGGCAGACTTCGCAATCGCCCATCACCTCGGCGCGTAATGGCAATCGGGTTGCGGAAAACGGCGAGAGGGTATCCATGATGGCGCCTCACTGAGTCGGACTGCCGGAAATCCGCGTGGGGCAGGCGGGCGCATGCCCCGCGGATGTACGGACCCAGTATGCGTGGCCGTGGCGCTTCGCGCTATCGGCGCATCCCGCCAGATTGGCGTGGTGTTTACCTACGGCTGTAGGAATATTCCTACCTGGGTTGACTGCCGCGCCCCAGCGGGGGTTCAGGCGTCCGGGCTGTCCTTGTCGTCGATCAACCGGTGCCGGATTGCATAGCGCACCAGGTCGGCCTGGTTGCGCAGCTGCATCTTGACCAGGATGCGGCATTTATAGGTGCTGATGGTCTTGACGCTCAGGAACAGCAGCCGGGCGATGTCCGAGTTGTTCAGGCCCGAGGCCAGATGCCGGAATACCGACAGTTCACGGTCGGACAGCAACAGGTGGGGCAGGGCGCCTGTATCGCCGTGCCGTTCGAAAGCGATGCTCTCGGCCAGGGACTGGCTCAGGTACCGGCCTCCGCCCGCAACCTTGCGCACCGCTTCCACCAGCTCCTCGGCGGCGCTGTCCTTGGTCAGATATCCCGCTGCTCCCGCCTTGATCGCGCGCACGGCGTACTGCTGTTCCCCATGCATGGTCAGCACCAGTATCGGGATTTTCGGGTACTCATGCCGGATCTGGCGGATCAGGTCCACGCCGTCACGGCCGGGCATGGACATGTCCAGCACCAGCAGGTCCCACGGGCGCTGGGCCATCAACTTCAAGGCTTCTGATCCGTTGCCGGCCTCGCCTTCCACCGAGATGTCGCCGGCATGTTCCAGCAGGCGTCGTAGTCCCGCGCGCAGCAGCGTGTGGTCATCGGCCAGAATGACGGTGATCACGCGGCCTCCCAGCTGGATTCCGGGGGTTGCGCGGGCATCTGCGCATGCAGGCGGAAGCCCCCTTTTTTCCGCGTGTGTATCGTGACCTCGCCGTTGAGCAGCCGGACCCGTTCGCGTATGCCTTGCAGGCCCAGCGACAAGGGCAGTTTCTTGGCCAGGCTTTCCGGGGCGGCGCCCACGCCGTTGTCCTGGACGGTCAGCTCGCACGTCGATTCCGTGCAGCGCAGCCGCAGTTGCACCTTGGTGGCCTGGGCATGCTTGGCGATATTGGTCAGTGCCTCCTGGACCACGCGAAACAGCGTGGTGGCTACAGGCTTGCCGGGCTCGGCCGGCCCGATGTCGATTTGCGCTTCCACGTCGATACCGTATCGGGAAACGAAATTCGCCACCAGCCATTCGACCGCGGCGGCAAGCCCCAGATCGTCCAGCATGACCGGGCGCAGGTCGGAAGCGATGCGCCGCAACGAAGCGAAGGTTTTCTTGATCAGGCGCCGCATGGCGCGCACGCGGGCGCGCATGTCGTTGTCGTCGGGGGCGAAGCCGGCTTCCAGCTGGGACAGTTCCATGGTCAGCGCGGTCAGGGTCTGCCCCAGATCGTCGTGCAACTCCCGGGCAATGTGCTTTTTCTCCTGCTCGCGCACATGCAGCAAGGCGTTCGAAAGACGGGTCAGTTCGTCGCGGGACGCGCGCAGCGCCTGATCGACGCGCTGGCGCTCGGTGATGTCCCGCAGGAAGATGGAGAGGAATACGCCTGCCTCCGTCCTGGTCTGGGAAATGGAGGCTTCCATGGGGAATTCTTCGCCGTTGGACCGCAGGCCCCATAGCGGTCCGCCCAGACCCATCTGGCGTTCGGAAATTCCAGTGAGCTTGAATCGGTCGACGTGCCGGGCATGGGCGGTGCGAAACCGCACGGGAATCAGGGTGTCGAGGTTCGCCCCTATGGTGTCGTCCGCAAGGCAAAGGAAGACGCGCTCGGCGGCCGGGTTGAACATCACGATGCGCTGGCGCTCGTCTATCGTGATAATCGGCTCGGTAGCGGATTGGATGATGTCGAGCAGTGGCGGCGCGCTGAACGTGTGCTTCATTGCGGGAACGTGCGAGGAGCCAGCCCTGAGGCGGATAGAAAATTATTGCAGCACACATTCCCGCGCCGCGCTACTGGTGAGAGCGAGGTAATACGAACGCACTAGCCCTTGTAAAAGGGGAGCGATCAATCGACGGCGGGCAATACCGGGTCGTCCCATGCCGCCGGCGCCGCCGCCCGGATTTGCTCCCGGAAGCGGCAAAGGGACGCGTCGCACTCTTCGGCCAGCACGTCGTATTGTTTCAGGAGCAGGATCGAGCGCGGCTTGGACCCGACCAGGGTGGCAATGTCGTCCACGGCGCGAAAGCCGCCGAATCCGGACATGACGCAGATGACGGAGTAGGCCTTGATCAAGCGTCCCTGCATTTTCAGGAAGGCCCGTATGGGCGCCGCCAGCGACCGCAGCCAGACCGGCGCAATCAGGATGACGTGGTCGAAGCTATCCAGGGCCGGGCCTTCATAGCGCACGTCCGGGCAGCGTTTGAGCAGGCTGTCGACGATGCAGCGCCAGTCGCCGCTCAGGCCGAATCTGGGGACGGCATCGCGGATCTCATAGGCCGGCCAACCGCTCAGGGAGGCCAGGCGCTCGGCCGTCGCGCGGGCGGTGCCGGTGCGCGAATAAAAGAAGATTCCGATGCGCTCCATGATGCCTCCCTTCGGGTGCTCAGCCTTCCTGGTCCAGCAGCGCGCGCAGGATGTCCCTGCGGCTGACCACGCCGACCAGCTTGCCGCTGCGGGTAACCGGGACGCGTTTGATGCCGCGCTTGAGGATCAGGTCGGCGATCTGGGCCAGTTCCGTGTCTTCTTCCACCGTGATGACCGGGCTGCTCATGACAGAGGCGGCCGTCTGCTCGCCCAGTTGCAGGCTGTGCAGGAACTCCAGGTTCAAGGCCTCGCCTTCGGCGAGCAGGGCCAGCCAGTGGTCCACCTTTTTCTGATGCGTGCTGTCCTGGCGCCTGACCAGGTCGCCTTCGCTGACCAGCCCGATCAATTTTCCATCGTCGCCCAGCACCATCACCGCGCTGATGTTCTTGTCCAGCATCGCGCGCATGATCTGGGAAACCGGCGTTCTCGCCGTGACGCAATAGGGGTCTGGGGTCATAAGATTCCGCGCGCGCATGTTGCTCTCCAGGACGTCAAAGGCGCAACTCGTAGGTCGAGTCCGACGTTTCCATATTGAGCCTGCCGAGCCGGCGCTCCTTGACATTGATCAAGCATGCGCTGCGTCGCGGCGCTATTCCCGGCGCGCGAACCGCGCAAGAAAGAACCGACGCTTGATCTCATGGACGGCGGCCAGGTAGCAGACGACCAGGGGGGCGAGCATGAGGTAGAAGAGCGGCGGAGGGGATACGAAGGAAAAGAAGCCGGCCAGCGGCCCCAGTGGCAGCCACAGCGCCGCGGCCACGACCAGGAAGCAGGCTGCCGCCAGCGCGCCCTGCGGCCGGCTGCGCAGCGGGTTGTGCCGGGTCCGGATGACAAAGATGACCAGCACCTGCGTGCAAAGCGATTCCACGAACCAGCAGGTCTGGAACTCGGCTTCCGTGGCCTTGAGCACATGCAGCAGCAGATAGAAGGTGATGAAGTCGAAAGCGGAACTTACCGGCCCGATGACGAACATGAACTGGCGGATCAGGCCGATATCCAGGCGGCGCGGGGAGGAGATGTCCTCCGCGTCCACGTTGTCCAGGGGAATGGGCAATTCCGACAGGTCGTACAGCATATTGTTCAGCAGGATCTGCACCGGAAGCATGGGAAGAAAGGGCAGGAACAGCGCCGCGCCGGCCATGCTGAACATATTTCCGAAGTTTGAGCTGGTACCCATCATGATGTACTTGAACACGTTCATGTAGGTGCGGCGGCCCTCCATGACGCCGTCATGCACCACTCCCAGGCTGCGCCTGAGCAGGATGACGCGGGCCGCTTCCCGCGCCACGTCCGTCGCCGACTCCACGGATATCCCGACGTCCGCGGCGTGCAGGGCCGGGGCGTCATTGATTCCATCGCCCATGTAGCCGACCGTGTGGCCGAGCTGCTTGCAGGCCAGCACCACGCGCTCCTTCTGTGCCGGCGTCATGCGGCAGAAGAGCGTGGTCTTCTCTACCAGGCCGCGCAGGGTCGCCGTGTCCATGGCGGCAAGTTCCGTCCCGGTCAGGACGCCCTCGACGGGCAGTTGCAGTTGCGCGCAGACATGGCGGGTCACGAGTTCGCTGTCGCCCGAAATGACCTTGACCTGCACGCCGCGCGCGCGCAGCGCCTTCAGCGCGGACGCGGCGCCGCGTTTCGGCGGATCCGCGAACGCGGCATAGCCGTGCAGCACCATGTCCGAGGCATCGTCGTTGTCCACCGAGGTCCCGGCGGCCGGCATCGTTTTTGACGCGATCGCGAGCACGCGGAATCCATTGCTTTCCATGTCGTGCAGGGTCTGTCCGGCCGTTTGCCGGACGGCCTCGGTCAAGGGCGCGGGCGCGGCGTCGCCGCCGGGCGCATAGGCCGAGCAAAGGCGCAGCACGTCCTGCGGAGCGCCCTTGACGATCAGGCGGACGCCGGGCGGCCCTTGCACCAGCGTTCCCGCCCAGCGCCGGTCAAAGTCGAACGGCAGCTGGGCCAGCAGGGTCCAAGCGTCCAGGGGCGCGCCGCTGGCGGACAGCACCGCCTCGTCCAGGGCGTTCTTGGCGCCCGCCAGGTAACGGCTGTTCACCTGCAACAGGGCAGCCGCGCTTGCGCTGGGCCTGCCCTCCACATCCACGGTCCGGTCCAGGCGTATCCGCGCTTCGGTGAGCGTCCCGGTCTTGTCCGTGCAGAACACATCCATGGTGCCCAGGTTCTGAATGACCGGAAGCTGCTTGACGATGACGTGCTTGCGCGCCAGTCTGATCGCCCCTCTGGCCAGGGTCACCGACACCACCATGGGCAGCAGTTCCGGCGTCAGTCCCACGGCCAGGGCGATGGCGAAAAGAAAGGACTCCAGCCATGGCCGATGGAAGAGAGCGTTGATCAGCAGGACGAACAGGACCAGGAACACCGTCAGGCGCAGGATCAGGTAGCCGAAGCGCTGTATGTCCAGGTCGAACGTCGTCGGCTTTGCGCGCCTGGAGATATCGGCGCCGATCCTGCCCAGTTCGCTTTGCGCGCCGGTGAGCACCGCGATGGCTGTCGCGCTGCCGCTGTGGATGGCCGTGCCGGCCAGGACAGCGCGCGGCGCATCGATAGCCTGATCCGTCTCGATATCGGTGGCGGCGGCGCTTTTCTCCACGGGGAAGGACTCGCCGGTCAGCAAGGCCTGATTGACCTGCAGATGGCGGCTGGAAACCAGCCAGGCATCCGCAGCGATGATGTCCCCGGCCTCGAGCGCGAGCAGATCGCCCGGAACCACCGCCGTGGCGGGGATGCGAATGCTGCGGCCGTCCCGCAGCACGGTGGCCTTTTGCGCGACGGATTGCTGGAGCTTCAACTCGGCCTGGGCGCTGCGCCTTTCCTGGTAGGCGTCGAGCGTGACGCTCACCAGCACGATGCCCGCGATTATCAGGGCGTTGCCGAGTTCTCCCAGGGACGCCGAGACGGCGCCGGCGATCAGGAGGATGAGAACCAGCGGGCTTGCGAATCGGCGCAGAAGAAATACGGCGCCCTCCCGCAGGCGGGCAAGCCGCGGCTTGGGCGCCGCCAATGCCTGCCGGCGGGATGCCTCCTGGGAGTCGAGGCCTTGGCTGGTGCAGCCCAGGCGCGCGTAGAGCGCCTGCTCGTCCTCGTTCCACCAGGGATAGACGTCAGGCCGTTCATCCATCGGACCTCCGCGCGGTCACGCGGTGCCGGCGGGGGCTCGCACCAGCAGGACGGGCACGGGGGCTCCCCGCAGGATTCCTTCCGCGCTGCTGCCCAGAACCATGCGGCGCACGCCCCGGCGGCCGTGCGTGCCGATGACGATCAGATCGGCCTTCCAGCTTTCCGCCTCCGCGATGACGCGCTGCTGCACGGTCTTGTCCAGGTTTTCATAGAGCACGCCTTCCACGATGATGCCTTGCTCCCGGACCGCAGCCATGCCTTTTTCAAGGATCTCGGCGCCGCTTTTTCGGAGCAGATCCAGCAACTCGCCAGCATAGTAGCCATAGGAGTCCACAGCCAGGGCGAACGACAGCTCATCGATTACATGAATCAGGCGCAGGCTGCCATGAGTGAGCTGGGCCAGGCGTATCGCTTCGTTCAGACCCAGGTCCGAGGTGGCGCTGCCATCGATGGGTACCAATATGCGTTGATACATGACTGTCTCCGGAAGAGGGGATGCGCAAAGTATCGGCCTTTGGAAGCGGCGGATCTTGACCGGAGTCAAGTCACTTTGCGACAGCGCGCCCAGGGGCGGACCAGTCCGGCCGGTCCTCGCGTTTGGTGTCCACGATGATCAGGTAGCGCCCGGCGCCAGGGACCGGGGTTCTGTCGCGCAGCAGTACCCAGGGACGAGAGATCAGGTCCGCCGCAAGCTCATAGTCGGCGTCCAGCAGGCCGTAGCTGTCCAGCAGGCGGTTGAGGGTGGCCGGTATGCGGATGCAACCTTTGGACTGCGGCGTTCCCAGCTTGGGTTCGAGCAGGACCGGGTCCGTCGCGTGCATTTGCAGGCGCATCGTGCTGGCGCCGCTATTGCCCCATCCCCGGTTTGCCTGCTGCCAGCCGAAATCATAGATCCGCATGCCTTTCGCGCCGTAGCCCAGTATCCCGTTCGCGTTCTTCGTGCCCAGGGCGCGGAAGTCGGGGTTCGCCAAGGAGTGCGCGAACACGCCGGTGGGCGTCTCGAAATGGTCGAACTGGCCGACTTTTCCGGTCGAGACGGAGGAGGCGCCCACATAGACGGGCGGACCGGCGGCGGGCAGCCAATAGAGCAGCACGGCCTGGACCCTGGCGTTCCTGTCGACCAGCAGGACATACTGCGAGCCAAGCAGACCGACGCCGGCATCGGCCAGGGCCTGCAGCGCCAGGCCGCCATAGCGCGCCTGGTCGCTGGCGGACACCTGGAGCGCGGGCATGACTTCCAGGCGAAAGGCGCGGGCCACGTCCTCGGGCGTGGGCTGGGCCGACACCTGGGATGCCGCGGCCGCGCACAGGAGCGTGGCCGCGGCGGTGCGTACCGCGCGGGCGGCAAGTCCGGATGCGCCGGGAATCATCGTGCAGTCTTGCAGTGCAGCCATTTTTGCGTCCTTAGCGGCTGGCCCAGCGGGCGTAGTCCCCGGGCGACCAGCCACACCGTTGCCGCCACGAGCCAGGCGGCGGCCCAGCCTCTGACGTCCAACGGGCCGAATTCGAACAGACGGCGCAGGGCTGGCCATTCCAAAGTCAACACAAGCAGGGCCAGCGTTGACGCTATCGCCAGTCGGGTCGCTCCGTCCCACATGCCAGTATGGTGCCGGTGGGGCGCGCGGTTGTTGATCATCAAGGCCAGATTGCCCAGCACCAGGGCGCAGAAGGCGGTGGCTCGGGCGCTATCCGCAGGCGATTGCATTTGTTGCAGCCCGCCATAGAGCATCCCCACCGCTGCCAGCAGCGCCAGCCCTTGGGCAAAGCCGAGCAGGAACGTCCTCAATGAAAAGAGCGGCTTCGCCACGGGCAGAGGAGGGCGGCGCATGAGGTCCGGCTCTCCCGCGACCGATTCGAACGCCAACCCGCACAGGGGACCGATCACTATCTCCAGGAATGCCACGTGGGCTGGTCGCAGCAGTTCCGGCCAGCCGAACAGCAGGGGCAGAATCACCAGTCCCGCTATCGGGACATGCGCCGCGACGATATAGACGATCGCTTTGGACAGGTTGTCGAACAATCGCCGGCTTTGCCGGATCGCGTTCAAGATGTCGGAGAAATCATCGCGGGTAAGGATCAGGTCTGCGGCCTCCCGCGCGACATCGGTGCCGCGCCCGCCCATGGCGATGCCGACATGCGCCGCGCGCAAGGCGGGCGCGTCGTTGACGCCGTCGCCGGTCATTGCGACGATGGCCCCCTGCTGTTTCAGGAGCTGGACCAGGCGCAGCTTTTGCTCAGGCTTCACACGCGCGTAAACGCATACGCGCTTGACCAGTTCGGACAGGCGTTCGTCGCTTTCCCGCTCCAGGACATCGCCTTCGGCCACGAGATCGGCCGGTATGCCTGCCTGGCGGGCGATGGCCCTGGCGGTCGCCGGGTGGTCGCCCGTCAGCATGAGCACGCGCACGCCCGCGTCATCGCAAGCGGCGACCGAACGGCTCACGCCTTCCTTCAGCGGGTTTTCCAGCCCGACCAGACCGGCAAACTGCAGAGGTATATCTTCCGGATTATCGGGTAGCGGCGAATCCGGCCAGCGTGCGCTGGCTGCCGCCAGGACCCGCAGGCCTTCCCCGGCCATGCGCCGGACCTCGGCCTCCAGTTCCGCCTGGCGGTCCGGCGTCAGCCGGCAAAGCTTGAACACCGCTTCCGGCGCGCCTTTGCACGCAATCCGGATGAAGTTCTCCGGCGCGGCCGTCCAGGCGTGGACGACTGCCAGTCGCGCGGAAGAGAATGGATAGGCTTTTGTCAGCTTGAGGGAGCTTGGCGCGGGCGGACGGACGGCAAGTTCCGCAGCGAAGCTGCGGAAGGCGTCCTCCATCGCGTCCCCGGAATCGGGCACGCTCGCCAACGCCAGCGTTTCAGCCAGATTCCAGACCTCGGGTGCTGGGTTGGCGCCGGTTGCGCCCACGAGATCGGATGTGTCCAGGCTCGTGGATCCGACATGCAGCTGGCGCACGGCCATCGTGGTCGTTGTCATGGTGCCCGTCTTGTCGGCGCACAACACAGTCGTCTTGCCCAGGGTTTCGACCACGCTCAGCTTCCGGACGAGTACGCCATCGCCCGCTATGCGCTTGGCTTCCATCGCGGAGAAGATCGTCACGATGACCGGGAAATCCTGCGGGAGCAGGCTCATCGCCAGCGCGATGCCTGCCAACAGCCCTTCGAACCATCCTCCCCGCATATGGACATACAAGGCCCACGTGGCCAGGGAAAGGATGAAGCCCACCCACATGAACCGCAGGATGAAATGGCGGGTCTGCGATTCCAGGGGCGCGCGTTCAGGCGTCAGCTGCCGCATGGCCTGACCCAACGCTCCCAGTCTGGTGTCGTCCCCGACGGCATCCACGCGCATGACGCCCGTTCCCGACAGCACCAACGCCCCGCAGAGCATTTCGGCGCCGCTTCCGGGCGTGGCCTGTATGCGCTTGAATACCGGCTGGAACTCTCCGGTGAGTGCGGACTCGTCGACCAGCAGGCCTTCGCCGTCGATGAGCTGACCATCCGCCGGGACGCGGTTCCCTTCCGCCAGCAGCACAGAGTCGCCGCGTGCAAGTTCCGCCGATGCGACCCAGTACCGCTTGCCGTTGCGCAGCGCAAGGGCGCGAGGCGCCGCCAGGCGTCCCAACGCTTCCAATGCGTGTGCCGTACGCAGGGACTGCCCGACCGTCAACGCGAAAATGACCAGCACGAAGAGGAGCAACAAGGCGGCTTCATGCCAGGCTCCCAGAATCGCATAAAGCCCTCCCCCCGCAAGCAGCAGGGCGAACATTGGATCCTTGACCAGGTCCAGGCTGATCGAGATCAGCGTGCGCTGATGATCCGGCGGGGCCATGGCTCATTGGCCTAATTGACCAGCACCACCGGGATGTGAACCGTGTGCAGCACCTTCAAGGTGGTCGAACCCAGCAACAGGCTGCCGGCGGCGCCCAGTCCGCGCGAACCCATGACGATATGGTCGCATCCCTGCTCGGTGGCATAGGCCTTGATGGACTCGGCGACGTTGCCGATCCGTGTCGCCCTTTGATAGAGGATTCCTGACCGGTCCAGCAGGACCTCCGACTCCGCCAGGGCCATCTTCGATTCGTCGTCGTAGTACTCCTGGATCGCCTCCGGCTCAAAAAAGGCCAATACCGTTCCCGAAACAATGGGCATTTGCACGTTCAGCAGGTGTATGGAGCAAGGGCCGTGTTCGCGCACATGGTCGACCATATAGCGCACGGCGCGCAGGGAGTTGCCCGATCCATCCACGGGAATAAGTACGTTTTTCACGGCGCCTCCGATAGAAGTGGATGCCCGGGCCGCATGGCCCCGCATCTATTGCCATCATCGCGCGCATCCCGCAGTTGAAATTGACGCCGGTCAAGTTGTCGCCCGATTGTTTCAATGCAGCCGGCGAGGCTTGCGCATGGGCGGAACTCTTGTCCCCGTTTTCTGGATGACAAAGGTCAACTTGGGCGCCGCACGCTGGAGCAACATGGAAAGGCGGGTCTACCTGAGCCCGCCTCTCATCATCATGGAAAGGAGATAACCATGTCGCGATTGACGCAATACAGCCCATTCATGAGTGAACCGTTGTCGGACGTATTCCAGGCGTTCCTGCGGCCGATTCGACAGAACCTGGATGAACAGACTCCACGGATGGATATCGACGTCACCGAGGCGGGCGACAAGTATGTCCTGAAGGCGGAGGTTCCCGGGATAGACAAGAAGGACATTTCGGTGGAGATCGATGGAAACACCGTGATGATCTCGGCCAACAAGGAAAAGAGCAGCGAAACGAAAGAGGCGGGGAACGTCGTCCGCCAGGAGCGCTTCTGGGGGCGGATCCAACGCTCGGTATCGCTGGCCAGCCCCATAGACCAGGCGGCGGCCAAGGCGGTCTGCGAGAACGGCGTGCTGATCCTGACCCTGCCCAAGGCGGCTGGAAGCCGGAACAAGACGCTGCAGATCGAATGAAGCGCATTTCGCCCGGCAAGTCCTTTCGCTTTCCGTAGAGGTAATCATGTATCGCCGAATTGCCGTTCATCTAGACCATGGATTCGATTGTTCTCGCCGGGTCGAATTCTCCCTGCAACTCGCCCGCGCCAATGACGCTCATCTGACCGGGATATTTGCCAGCTACATCTCGCCCGGCTATTTCTACGATGAGGCAGGCCTGTGGGTCCGTTCCATGGACATGGCCAAGCAGATAAACGAGAAAGGGCGCACGGCTGTCGAGCTGACGTTCAGTCAGGCCGCACGCGAGAGCGGCGTGGCGGCTTCATGGCGGCAGGGCGAGGACGCGCCTGCGGAATGTGTCGTCACCCATGCCCGCTGTTCCGATGTCCTGGTCATCAGTCAGGAGAATCGAAACGACGTGGACGCGGCTGTCGGCAATTACTTCGTGGAGCAGGTCTTGATGTCCGCGGGGCGGCCCGTCATCGTGTTGCCCTCGGCCGGCAAGTTCAATGGGGCGGGCGCCCGGGTGCTGTATTGCTGGAACCGTAGCCGGGAGGCCGCTCGTGCGATCGCCGACGCGGCTCCGCTTCTGCGCAATGCGAACGCCCTGGCGGTCCTGACGACGGACGACCTGGATGCCAGCGGGGGCGCGCAAGTGCCGTTCGAAGACCTGGCGGCGTACTGCGCCTGCCATGGCTTTCCTTTGCCGGAACACCAATCCCGCAGCACGAACGAGATAGACGTGGGTGACGTCATCCTGAGCACAGCCGCCGATTTCAACGCGGATCTGATCGTCATGGGCGCGTATGGACACAGCCGCATGCGCCAATGGGTGATGGGTGGCGCCACGCGTTCGCTGCTCGCCGCCATGACGGTTCCGGTCCTGTTCTCCCACTGAGGCTTGCGGGGAACGCATATGCGCTCCCCGGCCGCGGCCAGGAAGCGAGCGGCGCCGGGCTAGATTCCGTTCTCCTGGAGATCGCGGCGCCGGCGCGTTCTGACGATCGTTCCGTCGGGAAGCTGGTAGGTTCCGGATCCGATCTGGTCGACCAATTGCCCGTCGGGCAGGCAGCAGTAAAAGAACGTGTTCGCAGGCGCTTCCTGCGGCCGCAGCTGACTGCGCCGTTCGATTCTGTAGGTGGTTCCGTCCGCGGCAACGGCGATGACGGCGATGGCGTTTCGGGAGCGGGTTGGCGTGATCACGGGTTCTCCTTGGAACGAGTGGGGCTTCCTGGCAGAGGCGATGATGGGAAGGCCAGGATCGCGTTGCCGTGAGTGCTGCAGGCCGCCAATGACGGGGCGGGGATATGAGTGCCGCCCTGCAGGGGCCATGGCCAGTGGCACAGCGTCAAGATACATGCCCCATGCGCGGGAAAATTGACCTCGGTCAAGTTTCCCCCGGTTCCGTCTTTTAAGCTGAAAGCACGTCTCGCGGTCCGATGGCGACAGGGGCGTACCCTCGCGCGCGCCGAAAATTGAACCATCGTCGTTTCAGAGCAGGAGATAAGCCATGACCTCCATGATGAAAGCAGTCGTGTTTGCCGGGAAAGATCACATCGAGATACGGGAAAAGCGCATTCCAGACGTCGGTCCGAACGACGCGCTGCTGAAGATCACGACCACGACCATTTGCGGCACCGATATCCATATCGTCAAGGGCGAGTATCCCGTAAAGCCCGGCCTGACCATCGGCCACGAACCGGTAGGCGTCATCGAGAAACTGGGAAGCGCCGTGACGGGCTACGCCGAGGGCCAGCGCGTGATCGCCGGCGCAATCTGTCCGAACTTCAATTCATACGCCGCCCAGGACGGCGCCCCTTCCCAGGACGGCAGCTATCTGGTGGCCAGCGGCATGTGCGGATGCCACGGATACCGCGCCACCGCGGGATGGCGGTTCGGCAACATGATCGATGGCGCCCAGGCCGAGTACCTGCTGGTTCCCGACGCGCAGGCCAACCTGGCGCCGGTGCCGGACAGCTTGAGCGACGAGCAGGTGCTGATGTGCCCGGACATCATGTCCACCGGATTCAAAGGCGCCGAGAACGCCAACATCCGCATAGGCGACACGGTGGCCGTGTTCGCGCAAGGCCCGATAGGACTTTGCGCGGCCGCAGGCGCCCGGCTGCTGGGGGCGACCACCGTCATCGGCGTGGACGGCAATGCGCAGCGCCTGGAAATATCGCGCTCATGGGGCGCGGACATCGTCCTGAACTTCCATGACTGCGACGTCGTGGAGGAAATCTTGCGGCTGACGGGCGGCAAAGGGGTGGATTCCGCCATTGAAGCGTTGGGACAGCAGAGCACCTTTGAATCCGCCTTGCGCGTATTGAAGCCGGGAGGAACGCTGTCCAGCCTGGGCGTTTATTCCAGCGACCTGAAGATTCCGGTGTCCACGTTCGCGGCTGGACTGGGCGACCACAGGATCAACACCGCGCTCTGCCCCGGCGGAAAGGAGCGTATGCGCCGCCTCATGAGCGTTCTGGAATCAGGCCGCCTGGACCTCGCAAAAATGGTCACGCACCGCTATACCCTCGACCAGATTGCGGACGCCTACGATCTCTTCGCAAACCAGCGCGATAACGTGTTGAAGGTCGCCATCCGGCCTTCTTGAATGCTCTTCGTTCCCGGCCCGGGCGCGGACGCCGCGGGATAACGGCATGCCGACCCGGAATGCAGCAGTCTGCGGCGTAGGTGCTCTGATGAATATTTCCTTCAAGAACCGGCGGGAGGCCGGGGTGTTGCTGGCGCGCCTGCTGATGCGGTACGCAGGCCGTCCAGACGTGATCGTGCTGGCGTTGCCACGGGGCGGCGTGCCGGTGGGGTTCCAGGTCGCCGCGGCGCTGGACGCGCCGCTTGATGTCGTGATGGTGCGCAAGATCGGAATGCCCGGGTATCCCGAGTATGCGATCGGCGCGATAAGCGGCGATCAGACTCTGTTTCAATCCGAGGCCATCGAGGCTTACGGCATCTCGCCGGGCGCGATAGAGCCTATCGTTCTGCGCGAGCGCAAGGAAATCGAGCGCCGTGAAGCCTTGTATCGCGCGGGGAGGCCGCCGCCGCAGTTGCAGGGCAAGATCGCCATACTGGTCGATGACGGCCTTGCGACCGGCTCGACCATGCGCGTGGCCCTGCGGTCCATACGCAAGGCGGGACCGGCAAGAATCGTGGTCGCGGTGCCGGTCGCCGCTGCCGAGACCCGGCAGCAGCTTGCGGACGAGGCGGATGAAATGATCTGCATCGGCACGCCGGTTCCGTTCTATGGCGTGGGGCAATGGTACGAGGACTTCGAGCAGACCGGGGATGAAGAGGTCATACGTCTGCTGCGGGAAGCGGAGCGTAGCCACCCGCTTTCCGCATGGACCGCGGTTTCTGCGCCGCATCGCGGCTGATGCCCGTTCGGGTCCAAGGCAGACAGACCATGGAAACGACAAGCGATGCTTGCTCGAGAAGATCGGCGACGCACGTGCCGCGGCGCGTCGCCGACAGGTTCGGCCAGTACTTTGACGATTGTCAATGTTCATCATACAGACCGATATACGCTGGCTCTGATCATCCTTTCAGCGCCGAAGCCGTTGGGGATACCAACCACATGGAGACCGATCATGAAGATGCGCGAGCTGGCCTTATACGCATTGTTTGCCTCATTGCTTCCCGCCTTGGCGGGCGCCGCGGCCCCGAAGGAGCAACCCGCTGCTGCGCCGCAGGCTGCGCAATCGACCGAGAACATCGAACAATTTGACAAGAAGGCGGCCGAAGCCAGGGAAAATCTGGAGAAGATGCAGCAGCAAATGAACCAGATCCAAAAGACCAGCGACCCGGCCGAGCGTCAGAAGCTGCTTCGAGAGCATCAGGCGTTGATGCAGCAGACCATGGGCATGATGGGTCAGATGTGGAACGGCGGCGCGATGGGGTGCTGCGCGGCGGATGGCGGCGGGCGCCACCATCAGGGAGGTCCAATGATGGGATGGGGCGCCATGCGGGGGAATTACTCGAATCAGAGTCCCGAACAGATTAGGGAACGCCAGTACATGAGGGACCAGTACATGGGTATGCAGCAGCGGATGATGGAACAGATGATGCAGCAGCAACTCAACGGCGGCGCCCCGAACCGGTGACCGTGGATCGCCGCCGGCAACATGGCTGCCCGCGGCCTTTCACAAGGAAGCCAACTACTTTCCGTTGAACTGCGGTCCCAGCGCAATCCGCTCCTCGCACCCTTGCTCATGGCACTCTTGCACGTATTGCGCGATCGTCCGGATGATCATCATCAGATCCTTCAGATTGGCTTGCGCGGTAGACAGCCCGATGTTGAGGTTCTGATACTCGCGCGGGTTCAAGAAATCGGCTTCACACCCTGCCGTCAGAGCATCGGCCGCGTCGGCGATCGCCTGGAAATCTTCAAAGCTCGATAGTTCGCCATTGCTGTAATCCGCCAGGAGGTAGCCAAATTCACTGACGACCAGTCCGCCGATGACCAGGCGTCTGCCGCGGTCCAGTCCCATCCTGTGCTGCCGGCGCCATTCCCCCATATGGCGATTGACCTTCGCTTCCGAGATTTTCACAACTGCTTGGGAGATGCATTCCATTCCTGTGCTTCCTGAATCATTTGATGAAGCCCCTGCGTCATTCGCGCATGCGTGATGGGGATGCCGCAAAGGCCGGCTTCTTTGGGTGAACTGGCGTGTTTTGCCGGCGCGCACGCAGGTGTGCGGGCCATGGCGGCTGGCCTAAGTGCATACCCTTGGGCATGCAGGCCCTACTTGGCTAGGCGATATACTGGAGCCGCGATTGCTGCGGCATCTGTCGGACGTGGACGCAATTCGCGCGTGACGGCGAAGGCGGCCTGAAAAA
The DNA here is from genome assembly GCF_029839485.1 of Achromobacter sp. GD03932. NCBI lineage: Bacteria > Pseudomonadati > Pseudomonadota > Betaproteobacteria > Burkholderiales > Alcaligenaceae > Achromobacter > Achromobacter sp. GD03932. The sequence continues at coordinate 133,632 of NZ_JAOCAT010000007.1, read as the reverse complement.
TCATGGTCGTTTTCGAGAAGGATGAATCGAAGAGGGACACGTGCTTTCCTTTGTCGGTCCATCCGAATGTAGGACACCCATGCCCTAGCAAGAAGGTGCAAGAGTTTTTTAAATTAGTGGGACATGGCTATGGTGGCTCAATACCTGACGCCCAGCCGAGGGAAAGGCGACTCGGTTTATTTACAGCTGTATCGGCGTTATCGCGAGGCGATCGCCAGCGGCAAGCTCAAGCCGGGAGATCGTGTCCCGTCGGTGCGCAGCCTGGCCAGTGAATTGAACCTGGCGCGAGGCACTGTCGAATCTGCATATGGAATGTTGACCAGCGAAGGCTACTTCGTTGCGCGCGGTGCGGCAGGCACTATCGTGTCTCCCAGGCTGAGGAATTTGCGGGATCCGGGCAAGGCGAAAGTCGTGGCAAACCCTGAGCGCGAGTCCTTGCGTTCGCCGCACGCGTCGCTCGGCGTGGCCTTGCCATTTCAACTAGGTCTTCCCGCATTGGATGCCTTTCCGCGCAAGGTGTGGGCGCGCTTGGCGGGGCGCAACGTGCGTACCTTGGAGACGGCGGCGATGACCGCCCCCGATCCAGCTGGGTACATGCCTTTGCGGGATGCCATTGCCACTTATCTGGGTATCTCGCGCGGCATCACCTGTTCACCCCAGCAGGTATTCGTGACTACGGGGTACCGCGGGGCGCTGGAACTGGTGTGCCGCACGTTGTTGCGCGCAGGGGACCAGGGCTGGTTTGAGGATCCGGGTTACATCAACGCTCGTTGGTGCCTGGAGTGCGCCGGCATGCGTCTGACACCGGTTCCGGTCGACGAAGAAGGTCTGGATGTCGGCGCAGGCGAGCGGCGAGCGCCGCTGGCGCGTTTTGCGGTGGTCACGCCCACCCATCAAAGTCCGACCAGCGTAGCGCTGTCGCTGCCGCGGCGGCTGGAACTGTTGGATTGGGCCAGGCGCAACCGGGCGTGGGTCATTGAAGACGACTACGACAGCGAATTCCGCTACCACGGCCGGCCGTTGCCAGCGTTGAAATGCCTCGATCGCGACGAACGGGTACTCTACAGCGGCACGTTCAGCAAGGTCCTGTTTCCAGGCTTGCGCCTCGCGTATCTTGTCGTGCCACCCTCCCAGGTCGGCAAGTTTCAGGACATGGCATACAACCTGTCGGGTTCGGGCTCCATCTTGCGTCAAGCCATGGTCGCGGACTTCATCGAGCAAGGCCATTTTGCCCGGCATCTGCGCAAGATGCGCACCTTATACGGCAAAAGGCACGGTTATTTGGTCGATGCGCTGGTCCAGACATACGGCGACCGCGTGCAGGTACAGCCGCAAGTGGGCGGCATGCACGTTCTCGCTCGTCTCAAACACCCGCAAGACGACAAGGCGCTGGCCGCCGCCGCGCATGCTCAGGGGTTTCCTGTTCACGCATTGAGCAACTGGCGGATGCGCAAGGGAAAAGACAGTGGCCTGTTGATGGGGTTTGCCAATTTCGCCACGCCCGAAGAGGCGTTGGCATCGGTGCGGCGGCTGAAGGCCGCGCTGCAGGATCTGGATGATTGATCTGCGGCTGGCGAGCATGTCCCATTGATTTCGCCAGTTCTTGCACCTTTCTTCCCTCCGGCGAATGGTCCATGATCGCAAGCATGTCTTCTATTCGTAGCACAATGCGCGCCGCGTGGATCGATCAACGTGGCCCTGCGGAGCAAATTCGCATTGAGCCGATCCGTGTGCCAGAACCTGGTCCCACGGACGTACTCGTACAAGTGAAGTACGCGGCGGTAAACCCGATCGACACATTCGTGAGATCTGGCCAATACATGACGCCGCTGCCGTTCCCGTTCGTGGTCGGCAGGGATCTGGTGGGAACCGTCGCGGCGGTGGGCTCCAGCGCAAGTCTCTTCAAGATTGGCGACGCCGTCTGGTCCAACAGTCTGGGGCATGCCGGCCGGCAAGGCTGTACATCCGAGTATGCGGTAGTGGCGGCCGACCGTCTCTACCCTCTGCCGGACGACGTGAAGCCTGAAGTTGCCGTCGGGGCGTTCCACCCCGCGGCCTCAGCCTATTTGGCGATCATCAAGCATGGGCAGGCCCAGGCAGGCGAGACCGTCTACATCGCGGGCGGCGCTGGCCATGTGGGAAGCGCAGCGATCGTCACCGCCGCGCGTGCCGGCGCGCGAGTCATCACCTCCGCGGCGGCGGCCGATCAGGCCTATTGCCGCAGGTTGGGCGCGGACGTGGTGCTCGACTATAGCGATGAGCATCTTGTGGACGAAATCCGTGCCGCGGCGCCTGAGGGCATCCATGTCCATCTCGACACATCGGGCCGCCATGACCTCCACAAGGCGGTTGGCCTGATCGCCCATGGTGGACGAGTGGTCCTGATGGCCGGGTTGAAGGCTCGTCCGGAACTCCCGGTCGGGGCGCTGTACACCCGTGATGCGCGCCTGGTCGGATTTGCGATCAGCAACGCCAGTAGCGCAGACCTGCAAATGGCGGCCAACCATGTCAATCAACTGCTGACAGAAGGCACGCTGAAACCGCGCAACCTGGAAATACTGCAACTGTCCGAAGTTGCAGAGGCGCATCGCCGCCTCGAGAGCGGGGCGGCAAGAGGGGTGCGCCTGATCATAAAACCGTAGCCCTGCCCATGTCCGACGGGGATTGGGTGGGCAACGCGATGACATGCGGCGCCGTTCGTCTCATTTCCTGACGCGAGTAATCCTCGCCAGCCTCTTTCCGTCGTTGCTCGCCTGAATCGCCTCTGGCGCTCCGCATTGAGGCGGCAGCGGGAGGCCGTCGCCTTTGGAGCAGGCGAAATCAGTGGAATATATGGAGTGGATTTTTGCAGGGCGGAATGTTTGGCGGAATCGGAATCTGGCTTTTGTTTGGCGTCACGGTCCATGCGTAGCCGCGGATTTTCGCTGAGTGCAGCATGGCGAGCGATACGAACCCAGTGGCGCTTGTTCTTGTTGGTTTCATCGATCGCGCTCATCGCGGTGACGTGCCTGCTGTTGTATGTGCACGGCTCCGAGCTGGCGGAAAGCGTCGCGCTCATAGTCGGCGGCACGGTAATGGGAATGCTCGGCATTGCCTACATGGTCTATAGGCGCTGACTGCTCCCTGCGGCCCCGCAATCCTTCGCTTCGCCGGACCGCGTTCCGTATAGCGGTCCTTCACGAGCGGTGCAGCTCGACGATCTGGACGAGAACATCTGGCATCGCGATCCCGCTGCATCGAGCGCCGCGATCAGGATGCCCCCAATAGCAACGAGGTCCCTGTTACGTTGCGTTCATCTCCTTCTCCTTTTCCTTCTTCTCCTTTTTTTCTCCATCGTAATGGGACTTGATGGCGAGAAACATGCCTGTTCCCAACACGAGGAGCTTGAACGTACCGAAGATTACAGGGACCCAAAAATTCATCATTTCCTCAAAACGCTGCTTCAGCAGCTTCATTTACTACTCGTGGGCCGGGCAAAGACAAACGAGCGATAGCCGCGAGGGCCACGAAGCGCATCAGCCCGATTCCGACGAGTGTGAGATCGGGCTGCCGGATTTCACCTTGCGCTGTGGGGTTGGGGAACACGGACTCTCCGCGTCCCGGCAAGCTCAGCGCGGCGGGCGCCATGTTCCCGATGCACGGCCGGATTCTACCGCCAGGCCTCATGCAAATCGTTGAACTGTTCGATTTGTACTGCGATTCTGGCTTGCGCAAGCTGCAAACATGTCTTGGGTGCGACCTCTTGTCGCAGGCTAAGGCTCTCGGTGTTGTCAAATCTCCACGCCGATACGTGAACTTCAACGAAAAGGGAGAACCCCGTTTCCGCAGCTCAGGGTTTGAGTGGCAGGAATAACGTTCGCCTTTTTGACGGCGCCGTCCGATCCATGCGGCATGTCGGCCGGCGACTTGCTAGCCCTAGACTATGGCCGTTCTCGGCCATGATCGGTCATCAATAGAATTCAACCAAGCGGCCGCTTCAGGCTGATAACAGTCATCAGCACTCACCCCGTAGAGCTATTGGTCGCCAGTTGGGCCGCTCAGCATCGACGATCTCGAGAGAGGTCGGCCGCAATGGTGGACCAGGGAAGTACCGAGCGTACGGTGCTGAAAAGCAGTTCCTCAAGCGTGGTCTGCGACCGAAGCCTTACCTGCTGTCCCGTGAACCGCAGCTGCGCAGTACCGTGATACGCCTGTTGGAGGCTGACTGGTCACCAGAACAAATTTCAGGATGGCTGAAGCGTCATTCTCCTGACGGAAAGATCATGTGTGTTTCGCGCGAAGCAGTCTATCGATCGCTGTTTGTTCAAGCCCGCGGCGTACTACGTGAAGAACTAGATTCCGCCGACCCCCGCCAAGCGCTGGCGAGCCGGGGTGTGCCGGCTTGACCCCAGGTGGCTACCCAAAGCCGCTATCGGGCATCCTCGGGGGAGGGGCGCCGGCCTTGGGAAGGTGCCGCGCTGGGCGCCCTGGACATGGGGATATAGCCCGGCCGAGCAGATGACTTCGCATAGTTCGCGCATGGCGTCGAAGTGGAAGGCGTGGTGCCGCCCGCCAGCCCGGGGGGCGCGGCATCAGCGCGCGGACGCTGCCGTGGGAGGGGGCTCGAAGGCCCGGATCGGCGGCAACGGCCCGTCATGGAGCTCGATCTGCACCGTCGTCAATTGGCCGCTGCAACCTTGCGCCAGCGACGAGGTGCCGGCGTCGCGCGTCAGGATGTTGGGATTGCCGTGGCCGCATAGCGTCACCTCGCCGCGCTCGTCCCGCACCGGGTCGTACCAGGCGCCGGTGGGCAGTTGCGCCACGCCGGGCATGATGCGGTCGCTGAGCGTGGCGCTGGCCAGGCAGGCGCCGCGGTCGTTGAACAGCCGCACGATGTCGCCTTCGCCGATGCCGCGGGCCGCGGCGTCGCGGGGATGCAGCGTGCACACTTCTCGCCCCTGACGCTTTTGCGACGCGCTGTGAGCGCCGAAATCCAGCTGGCTGTGCAGGCGGGTGGCGGGCTGGTTGGCGACCAGGAACAGCGGATGCGCCGGCGTCGGCGCGTCCTGTGGCGTCAGCCAGGCAGGATGGCCGGGGCAATCGGGGTAGCCGAAGCCGGCCACGGTCGGCGAGCTGATCTGGACTTTGCCGCTGGGCGTGGGCAGCGGCTTGCCGGCGGGATCGTCGCGGAACGCGCGCAGGATGCCGCCGTCGTCGTCCTGCTGCGGCAGGGTCAATTCGCCGCGCGTCCAGAACTGGTCGAAGTCCGGCGCCTCCAGGCCTTTTTCCTCGAGGGCCGCGCGGGTTCTTTCATACAGGTGGCGCAGCCATTCGCCGCTGCTGCGGCCTTCGGTGAAGGCCTCGCGCGTGCCCAGCCGTTCGGCCAGGTCGGCGAAGATGTCGTAGTCGTCGCGCGCCAGGCCGTTGGGGGCGGCGATGCGGTGCATGGCCACCAGCAGCGGATCGGTGGGCGCGCCGCCGATGTCCTCGCGTTCCAGCGTCATCGTGCAGGGCAGCACGATGTCGGCGTGACGCGCGGTGGCGGTCCAGCCGATCTCGTGGACCACGAAGGTGTCGAGCGTGGCGAAGGCGCGCGACAGGCGCTTGAGGTCCTGGTGATGGTGGAACGGGTTGCCGCCCGCCCAATAGGCCAGGCGGATGTGCGGGTAGTCCATGCGCTTGCCGTTGTAGTCGAACGGCTTGCCAGGATGCAGCAGCATGTCGGCGATGCGCGCCACGGGAATGAACGCCTTGACGCCGTTCACGCCCTGCGGCAACGACGCCACCGGCACCGCGTTGCTACGCTTGCCGTAGTGCGCCAGCGTGCCGAGCGCGTAGGCGTAGCCGCCGCCCGGCAATCCCAGCTGCCCCAGCGCCGCGGCCAGCACCGCGCCCATCCAGACCGGCTGTTCGCCATGTTCGGCGCGTTGCAGCGAATGCGCCACGGTCACCAGCACGCGCTTGCCCGGCAGCAACCGCGCGATCCGCGCGATGTCCGCGGCCGGCACGCCGCAGATCGGCGCGGCCCAGGCCGGATCCTTGGCCTGGCCGTCCGCGCGGCCCATCAGGTAGTCCTCGAAGCCATCCCAGCCTTCGCAGAAGTCGCGCAGGAATGGCTGGTCATGCCAGCCATTGGCCACCAGCTCATGCACCAGCGCCAGCATCAGCGCCACGTCGGTGCCGGGCACGGCGCGCACCCACTGCGCCGCCGCGTCCGCCGGCAGGTCGGAGGCCAGCGGACTGATGTTCAGGAAGCGGCAGCCGCGTCGCGCGGCCTGGCGCATCGAGTCGCGCTCGATGTGCCGGCTGATGCCGCCGCTGGCCACGCGCGAGTTCTTCAGCGCCATGCCGCCGAAGGCCAGCACCACGTCGGTGTGCGCCACGATCTGTTCCCAGGTGACGTTGCGGCGCGCCACGTCGTCCATGCTGCCCAGGATGTGCGGCAGGATCACGGCCGAGGCGCCCGCGCTGTAGCTGTTGACCGAGCGCACGTAGCCGCCCAGCGCCGTGTTCAGGAAGCGGTGCACCTGGCTCTGCGCGTGATGGAAGCGGCCGGCGCTGGACCAGCCATACGAACCGCCGAACACCGCTTGCGGGCCGTGCTGGTCGCGCACCCGGCGCAGTTCGGCGGCCAGCAGGTCCAGCGCGTCGTCCCAGCCGAGCGGCACGTAATCGTCGCTTCCCCGGCGCGCGTCCGGACCCGGCCCGCGTTCCAGCCAGCCGCGCCGCACCATCGGCGTGGTGACGCGCGCCGGATGGTCGAGCGCGTTGGTGAAGTTCTGGATCAGCGGGTTGGGGTCGGGATCGCCCGGATGCGGCCGGACGTCGAGCGCGCCGTCTTTCCAGGCGGCCGAGAACACGCCCCAGTGCGCGCTATGGGACAGGCGGCCGCTGTCGGGACGGGGAGGGTGGGAAGAGGCGTCGATCATGGGCGGATCAGGGGTTGGCGCCCGTGGCGACGGGCGCGTCGGGTTGCGCGCTCCATTCGCTCCACGAGCCGGGGTAGAGGGCCGCGCCGGACAGGCCCGCGATTTCCATGGCCAATAGATTGTGGCACGCGGTGACGCCGGAACCGCATTGGCACACCACAGCGTCGGGCGCCAGGCCATCGAGCTGCGCCAGGAAGGCCTGGCGCAGCTCGGCGGGGGGCAGGAAGCGCCCGTCGGCGCCGAGGTTGTCGCGAAAGAACCGGTTGCGGGCGCCGGGGATGTGTCCGCCCACCGCGTCCAGGGTCTCGTTCTCGCCCCGGTAGCGGTCGGGGGCGCGCGCGTCCAGCACCCGGCGCGCGTCGGCGGCCAGCGCCTGGCGCAGCTGGGGGTAGTCCAGCGTGGCTTGGCGGCCCTCGCCGACGGCCAGGGCTCCCGCCGGGCGCGGCGCCGGCGCATCGGTCGTGAACGGCTGGCCTGCGGCCTTCCAGGCGCCTTCGCCGCCATCGAGCACCGCCACGGCCTCGTGGCCGATCCAGCGCAGCAGCCACCACAGGCGCGCCGCGTACATGCCGCCGGCATTGTCGTAGGCGACCACCTGGGTGTCCGCGTTCACGCCCAGCGCCGCCAGGGCTCGCGCCAGCGCGGCGCGGTCGGGCAGCGGGTGGCGGCCGTTGCGGCCGGTCTTGGGGCCGCTGAGGGTGTCTTCCAGATGCACGTGGAACGCGCCCGGCAGGTGGCCGGCATCGTAGTGGCGGCGGCCCGCCTGCGGATCCGTCAGCTCGAAGCCGCAGTCCAGCACCACGATGTCGCGGTGTTGCGGGTCTTGCAGGGCGCGGGCCAGTTCGTCCGCGCTGATCAGGGTGGTGTACATGCGTGGCTCCCGCTCAACCCTGACCCGCCGTCAGCGCGTCCATCGCACGCAACGAATACACATAGGCGGCGCCCGCGTTCAGGGCAATGGCGGTGCTCAAGGCCTCGCTCAGCTCCAGTTCCGTCACGCCGGCCTTGCGGGCGGCGTCGGCGTGCGCGGCGATGCAGCCGTCGCAGCGCGTGGTGACGGCCACCGCCAGCGCGATCAGCTCGCGCGTCTTGGCGTCCAGCGTGCCGGTGGCGCCCTGCGCCTGGTTCAGGGCGCGGAACGCGGTCAGCAGCTGCGGGTTGTGCTTGCCCAGGGCCTCGCCGGCCTTGCGGTTGTTGGCGAGGGTGTCGGTCCAGTTCTGCAACATGGTGGGGTCTCCTGAAAATCGGTTCGGTCGGATTGGGTCATTGGCCGATCTGCTTGAGCAGGTCGGGGGTGGCGGCTTTGCGGTAGTTGGCGATGTCGTCGAGGATGTACTGCTTGAACTGGTCCATCGGCAGGTCGCGCTCCATCGCGGCGTCCTTGCGGATCGTGTTCTGCACCGTGGGGTCCGCCAGCGCGCGCGACAGGTGCTCGGACAGCACCTTGAGCACCGCGGGCGGCGTACCGGCCGGCGCCGCCAGGCCGTACCACTGCGTCATGGTCATGTCGATGCCGAGCTCCTTGAAGGTCGGCACGTCGGGCAGGATCGGGCTGCGCTGGCGGCCGGTCAGGGCCAGCACTCGCAACTGGCCCTGCTGCACCTGCGGCACCAGCGGCGATGCGGTGGCGAAGAACATGTCGATCTGCCCGCCCAGCATGTCGGTGATGGCGGGGCCGGAGCCCTTGTACGGCACGTGCAGGAGCTTCAGGTGGCCCAGTTCCTTGATGGTCTCCATGCCGATGTGGGCGGCGCCGCCGGTGCCGGTGGAGGCAAAGGTCAGTTCCTTCTGCTTGGCGGCGTCGATCACTTCGCGCGCCGTCTTGAAATGCGACGGCGTGGCCACGAACAGGCCGTGCGGCGCCTCCAGGATCAGGCCGATCAGGGCAAAGTCCTCCGGCACCTTGTACGGCAGGCTCTGCGGCTTGAGCGCCGGCGAGACCGCCAGGTTGCCGCTCATGGCCAGCAGGATGGTGTAGCCATCGGGGGCGGCCTTGGCAACCAGGCCGGCGGCGATGTTGCCGCCCGCGCCCGGCCGGTTCTCGACGATCACGGTCTGCCCCAGGGTCTTGCCCATGGCGGTGGCGATCAGGCGGCCATAGAGGTCGCCGCCGCCGCCCGGCGGAAAGCCGACCACCAGGGTGATGGGACGCTCGGGAAATGCCGCCTGCGCCTGGCCGCCGGCCAGTGCCGCCAGCCCCAGCGCCGCGACGAGGGCGGCGCGCCGGCCCAGCCGGCGCATGGCGCCGCTTGCGAAGGAAATGCCCATGGTGTTTGTCTCCTGTGTATTTTTTATCAAGGGGAACCGTCAGGCTTGCAGCCAGCCGGCTTGATGTCGCTGCACGACCCTGTCCACCGAGGCGGCACACTGTCCCAGGTAACCCGCGGGATCGGTCAGGCGCAGGATTTCTTCCTCGCCCAGCAGGTTGGCCAGATCCTTGTGCTGGCGCAGCGCCTGGGCGAAATCGAGCTTGTGCGTGATGCCGTGCATCGAGGCTTCGTAGATCCATTCGTGCGCGGTCTGTTTGCCGACGCGCTCGGACAGGTCCAGCATCACGTGTTCGGACAGCAGGTAGCCGCGCATGCGGTCCAGGTTCAGCGCCATGGCGTCGGCGTCCACGCGCAGCCCGGCCAGCAGGTTCTTGGCCTGGAACAGCATGGCGCCGGCGATCAGGCAGCATTCGGGGAGCGCCTTCCATTCGATCTTCCAGGCAATGCCGTCGCGCTCGCCTTCCTGCACCATGCCTTCGAGCATCAGCGTCGCATTGGCGCGCAGCGGCCGGCACAGGCCGGCGAGGTTCTCGGCCGAGGTCGGGTTGCGCTTGTGCGGCATGGTCGACGAGCCCAGCTTGCCTTCCGAGAAGGCTTCCTCGACTTCGGCGAATTCGTTGCGTTGCAGGTTGAACAGTTCATTGCCGATCTTCGACAGCGTCGCGCCGATCATGGCCAGCACCAGCGCGTATTCGGTGAAGCGGTCGCGTGCCGGCGCCCAGCTGATCGGCGCGGTCTCCAACCCCAGCTTGGCCAGCGTGCGGCGCTCGACCTCGGCGGCCTGTTCGCCCAGCGAGGCCTGGCTGCCGACCGCGCCGACCACCATGCCCACTAGCACCCGCGCCTCGCATTCCTTCAGGCGCTCGTGATGGCGCGACAGTTCGTCCAGCCACACCGCGCACTTGTGCCCGAAGGTGATGGGCAGCGCCTGCACGCCATGGGTGCGGCCGGCCATGGGCGTGTCGCGATGGCTTTGCGCCAGGCGCGCCAGCTCGCGGCCGATGGCGGCGAGGTCGCGCATGAAGACGGCATGGGCCTGCTTGAGCTGCAGCGCCACGCCGGTGTCGACCACGTCCTGGGTGGTGGCGCCGTAATGCAGCCACTCACCATGGTCGGGGCCGCAGCCCGCCTGCAATTGCTTGAGCGCCGGCACCAGCGAGTGCTTGATGCGGCGGATCTCGGCCGACATCGCGGCGATGTCGATATTGGCCACCGTCGCCTGGGCGCGGATCCGCGCGGCGGCGGCGGCCGGGATGATGCCCAGCTCGGCCTGGGCCTCGGCCAGCGCGGCCTCGAAATCCAGCCATTGCTGGACGCGGTTCTCTTCCGAGAAGATGGCGCGCAGTTCATCGGTGCTCCACAGGTGCTGGAGCGATTGCATGTCGAAGACGGAAACGGGCATGGTGCGGGTCCTGGAGGCTTAGGAGTGATGGGCCGGGCGGGGCAGCAGCCGGCCCGGATTGAACGTGCCGCGCGGGTCGAGCGCGTGCTTGATGCGTTGCATGACGTCCACCGAGACGGCGGGTTTGTATTGCAGGAAGGCGTGTTGCTTGAGGCGGCCGATGCCGTGCTCGGCCGAGATCGAGCCGTCCAGCCGCGCGGCGACGTCGTGCACGATGTCGTGCACCGCGTCCTCTTGGGCCCGGAAGGCGGCGTCGTCCATCGCCAGCGGCTTGCTCTGGTTGTAGTGCAGGTTGCCGTCGCCGACGTGGCCGAAGCAGACGATGCGGATGCCCGGCATCAGGGCCTGCAGGCGGGCGCCGGCGGTGGCGATGAATTCGGGAATGCGCGACACCGCGACCGAGATGTCGTGCTTGATGGAGGGGCCGTCCAGCCGCTGCGCCTCCGGCACGTGCTCACGCAGCGCCCACAGTTCATGCGCCTGGCGGCCGGAGGCGGCGATCACCGCATCGGTCACGCCGCCGTGTTCCATCGCGGCCTCGAGCACGCCCTCGACGGCCGGTTCCGGGTCCATCAAGGCCGACGTCTCGGACACATCGAACAGCACGGTCCAGGGCGAGGGCTGCGCCAGCGGATCGCGCATGCCGTCCAGCGGGTGCGCCAGCACCTGTTCCAGCGTCTGGCGACCGATGAGTTCGAAGGCCGTGACGCGCTCGCCGACCGCGTCGGTCAGGCGTGCCAACAGGTCCACCGCCGCCTGCGGCGTCGGCACCGCGGCCCAGGCCGTCACCACCTTGCGGGGCAGGGCGTAGAGCCGGAAGGCCGCCGCGGTGACCACGCCCAGCGTGCCCTCGCCGCCGATGAAGAGCTGCTTGAGGTCGTAGCCGGTGTTGTCCTTGCGCAGCGTGCCCAGTTGCGGCAGCACGCTGCCGTCGGCCAGCACCACTTCCAACCCCAGCGTCAGTTCGCGCGTATTGCCATAGCGCAGCACCTGTTCGCCGCCGGCGTTGGTGGAGACCACGCCGCCGATGGTGGCGCTGCCTTCCGATGCCAGCGACAACGCGAACAGCCGGCCAGCCTCGGCGGCCGCCTGCTGGGCGGCCAGCACCGTGCAGCCGGCTTCCAGCGTGATGCTGTTGTCCAGCGCGTCGACCCGGCGCACCGCCGTCATGCGGTCCAGGCTCAGCACCACTTCGCGGCCGGAGGCGTCGGGGGTCGAGCCGCCCACCAGGCCGGTGTTGCCGCCTTGCGGCACCACCGCCACGCCCTGCGCCGCGCACAGCGCCACCACCCGCGAGACTTCGGCCGTATCGGCCGGGCGCGCCACGGCGCGCGCGGCGCCGGGAAAATTGCGGCGCCAGTCCGCCGTGTAGCGGGCCGTGTCGGCCGCATGGGTCAGGACGTGGGACGGCCCGACGATGGCGCCCAGCGCGGCGGCGAGTGCATCGATCTGATTCGGCATAATGCTACGGTGCGCGGCGGCGGGCGTAAGGCTCGCGGGTCGCGCGACGCTTGTCTCCTGGGTTGAAACCCGGACGGCGGTTCCCTGGTCCGGTAGCCGTCTTTCGTTTCATTGATTAAAATACGTTTTATTGAACAAAACTATAGGAAGCATCCGAAACCGTGTCAAGCGAGAATTCCCCTAAGCCGCCCGTCGGCGTGCTCGAACGCGGCATCTCCGTGCTGGAGTGCTTTGGCGAAGACCATCTGCGCCTTTCGCTGCGTGACCTAGCCGACCGCACCGGCCTGGACAAGGCCACGCTGCTGCGCCTGTTGGGCGTGTTCATCAAGGCGCGCATGATCTATCGCTACGACAGCAGCACCTACGCGCTGGGACCGGCGTTGCTGCACATGGGCATGCTGTATCGCGATACCTTCGACCTGGGCTCGCGCCTGCAGCCGGCGCTGCGCAACATCGTCGCGCAGACCGGCGAGACCGTGGCCGTGTACGTGCGCAGTGGCGACGACCGCATCTGCCTGTACCGCGAGAACACCACCAAGGAAGTGCGCCACCACGTCGAGGTCGGCACGCGCATCAGCCTGAAGGACGGCGGTTCGTCGGCGCACGTGCTGCGCGCCTTCACCGGCGGCGCCACACCGCTGGCGCGCGACATCCATGAAAAGGGCTATGCCATGACCCGCTCCGAGCGGGTCGCGGAAATGGCGTCGGTGGCCGTGCCGGTGTTCGATGCCGACGATGCCTTCGTCGGCGCGCTGGTGGTGCTGGGGCTGGCGTCGCGCCACAACGAGGCGGCGCAGCGCAAGGCGGTCGAGATCGCGCGCCACGAACTGGCGCAGCAGGGCTTTCGCACCGCGCCGCCCGCGTCCTGGACGCCGCCCGCATCCGAATGAGGCGCCCGGGCGGGCGCCTCGCGGCGTCGCCTAGCGCGGCGCCGCGCAGCCGAACAGCGCGGGCTCCGGCAGGCACGCCCGCGCGTCATTGCCCTCGTCCGTGAAGCGTTCGCACCAGGCCACGATGGCGCGGGCGGCGGCGTCATCCATGGCCGGCGCAAAGGCGCGCATGCGCGCCTGCAGCGCGGGCCAGTCGTAAGGGTCTTCGGGATCGCCGCGCCGCAACTGGCGCAACGCGCTCAGCCGGCGCCCATCCTTCAGTATCAGGGTCACCCGGCATGGCCGCAGGCGCGGAAATTCGCGTTGGAAGGCGTCGCTGGTGCGCACCGTGATGCGGCGCGCCAGCGCCACCAGGTCGGGCGCCTGCAGATCCGTGGACTCCATGTCTTCGATGCCCAGTCTGCCGGTGAGCAGCAGCCGCGCCACCACGTAGCGCAGCGAGAAGCAGGTCTGCGCGGGCGTGGCGGGCCAGTCGACGCCGGCGATCTTCAGCGCGTGCGTGAATATCTCGATGTCGACCGATTCGATTTCGTCGGGCGTCGGCGCGTGCGCGTCCAACAGCTCGTGGGTGGCATCCAGCGGCGTGAAGAGCTGGGCGCAACAGGGCCAGGCCTTGATGGTGGCGGTGTTCAACCGCTCGCTGGCGTCGAGGCCGCCCGCCAGCGCGTCCAGCGGACCGTCGCCCGCCAGCAGCGCGTACAGCCCGCGCGCGCCGGTGGCGAAGCGTTGCGCGCCCGGCAGGCCGGCGCGCGCGGCATAGGCCGCGGTCAGGCCGTTGCGCACCGCGAAGGCCGGATGCAGCGACTTGGCTTCGTGCGCGTTGTCGTCCACCAGTTGCCACAGCCCCGCCGCCTGGGTGGCGCCGATGCCGAGCGCGTGGTGCAGGGGCGCCGGCGCCAGCCCCAGGGCCACCCCGGCAGCGGCGGCCGCGCCCACCGCGCCCGCCGTCGCGGTGGCATGAAACCCCGCCGCGTGGCGCGTGCCCAGGGCCTCGCCCAGGCGCAATGAAACTTCGTAGCCGGCGATGATGGCATCCGCGACCTGCCGCTGCGTCATGCCGCCATCCGCCGCGAGCGCCAGCGCTGGCGTGACCGACACCACGCCCGGGTGCAGCATGGCGGCACGGTGGGCGTCGTCGATTTCGCGGATATGGGCGATGGCGGCATTGGCGAAGGCCGCGCCATTGGCGTTGACGACCGGGCCGCCGAAGACGGGCGCCGGTCCCGCGCCCGGCTGGCAGTCCAGCGCCACGCGCCGATAGCCGGCCGCGGCCGGCGTGCCCGCGGCGGACCAGCCCGCCGTGAACCAGTCCAGCAGCGCCTGCGCCAGCCGCGCGCGCGTGGTCGGGGAGATCTGGCGCCGTTGCAAATCGGCCAGGTGGGTCACCAGGGTGTGCTCAGCGGAGGAAGTCATTGTCGTTTCGTTGAATGGAATATATTTCATTCAACGAAACTGATGTGGGTTTGTCAAGTGGTGCGGGTGATCCCTCGCTGCGGTTCCAGCGTCCGCGCCTGCCAGGTCGGAGGTGCCGCCCAGGCGCAGCGGGACCTATCGCCACCAAGCGTCACAGCACTCGGCCACCAGGCACGGCGCAGCGTCGCCAGCCCGTGAACGCGCTCTTCGCTGGCAACCGCGATAGCCTCGAGCCACCTCGGGCGTGATGAGCATCGTGGCCGGCAGGTCGTGTCCGGCCGGGGGCGCGCCGATGGGCAGGAGCAAGGCCGCATCTCGCGACGCTTGATCATGCCTTCGGAAATGCCAACCGCTTGCGCCGTGCGACTACACCTCTTTTATTCCAAGGGAGCTGGCCGATGTATCTGGAATTCGCCTGCAGCAATTCCTCTTCCACCGCAAGGCGCAGTGACTCAGGCTTAACCAAGATGAGCGTTACGCCGACCTGTGCGCCCGCGCGCACAATATTGCGGACCTCTTCAAGTTTAGATTTCGTGCCCGAAGATACCTGGAAAAGGTGATCGCGCAGGCGGCTCAAGCCTGCGGAACTATGACGCGTACCGATATACATGCACACCTGGCGCGTATCGGCGCATCGGTAGATGGGAACATGAGGCCGTGCTTGAGGCGGCGCGGCGCCGTCCAGACCGAATGCCAGAAGCGATGAAGGTGCGGCGGCGCACGGTGGAACATGTGTTCGGCACCAAATCCCGCCTCGCACACAAAATCACGGATAGGCCCGGGCGCTTACCATCAACCGCCATAGCATTGCGCGTAAGTAAAGTCGACCAAGCGCTTGTCTGAGGCATCCTGTGGCGTGGACGGCTCTACTTGGAAATGCCCGAACATATCGTCGTTGCAGATCCTCACGTTCTTGCGCTGCGTACCTTCCTGCAATACGCAGGAGCCGCCAAAACTGTGATTACTCCCGGCGACGCCAACCGGTAGATCAATCAGCCGGCTACAACCGATGATTCGGCCGTTTTGCTTCTGATGCGCCAACGATTGGTTGAACGATTCAACACGGGAGTTGGGATCACGAATCGGCACAACATTAACGCATTCGCCACTAACGGTTTGGTTGCCCGGCAGCTTGCAGTCCGAGTACACCTCGCCATTGGCAATACGTTTCTCATTGCGCGCCAGCATGGCGATGCGGGTTGTGTATGCTTGCTGCAGGCAGGCGCTGTCTTGACAGATGTCACGAGCGTATTTAATCCAGTTGCGCTGTTCTTTAGCCAACTCTTTCTTGCCATAGGCATCGGTTGCGGCTAGTGCTGTTTTATAGGCCCCTTGCAATTTTCCATCCAGCGCGGATGTCTCGGCATCGCTACAGATCAACCTTTCCGTAGCGCTCACGGCCTTGTTGCAATCAAAACTTGCGGCTTGGGCGCCAGCCCATAGAGTTGCAAGGCCCAACGTAAAGAGAAGCTTCATCGCAGGTGCATACCGCATCTTCCGTGCGTAAGCGGGTGGGCGTGTTGAATGCGGCTGGGTCATGATCCTATCTTCTCAAGTTGTATGTCGATGATGTCTTGCGTACAGCACAACACATCTCCCTCGTGACACGTCAAATCAGCTTAACCGAGCTAATGCACGCCTCTGGTCTTGTAATCTTGTCGCTGGAGCATCAGAGGCATTCTTATTCCAATAGCCGGCTCAGTTTTTACCAGATCTAAGCTGACGCCCGTGCCTTTACCAACTGAAGCGGCGGCTTCATCGCAATCTTCTCGGATGAGCCATCGCTACTTTAAGCTGGGCCAGTTCGGTGGTTGAAAGTACCGGCCCCATGCTGGCCAGCACCTCGACAGGCCACGGCGCCGGGCGCTTGCAGCAATACGAAAGCCAGCGCAGAAAGCCACCTGCCATGGTGAGCAGCAGGCGGATCAAGGCGACCAGCCCGAAGGGGATGGTCAGAAACCAATATGGGCCCGCCCAGAACTGCATAGCGCGGCCGGTTCGGCGCCGCCGTCGTAGACGCTGCTGCTCAGGGTTTTACCTAATCTGGTTTTCCTTGCGGAAAATCAATCTCCTATAGGACACTTCGTGTCATGATGGTGCCGATAGGCGGCGCCCGTAGGGGGATGACATGAAGATTTCGGGAATTGCCGGCGCGCTGGCATTGGTAGCGGCAATGGCGGCCGGTAGCGCCCAGGCGGCGGCCTATCCAGACCGGCCGATCCGGCTGGTGGTGCCGTTCGGCGCGGGCGGTATCACGGACATCGTGGCGCGTCAGGTCGGCAAGGGCATGGGCGACGCCTTGGGACAGAGCATCGTGATCGAGAACCGGCCGGGCGCGGGCGGGGTGATCGCCGCGCAGGTGGCCGCCACCGCGCCGGCCGATGGCTATACGATCTTCATGGGCACGGTAGGCACGCAGGTGGTCAACCCGCTGATCTACAGCAAGCTCAGTTATGACGCCGACAAGTTCGCGCCGGTGGGCATGGTGTCGGGATCGCCGTATCTGCTGGCCGTGCGTGCGGGCGTGCCGGCCAAGACCTTCGGCGAGTTCGTGGCCTATGCCAAGGCCAACCCGGCCAAGCTGAACTTCGGTTCGGCGGGCAATGCCAGTTCGCCGCACCTGGGCCTGGAGCTGTTGAAGCTGACGGCGGGCGTGGACATCGTGCATGTGCCGTTCAAGAGCGGCAGCGAAGCCGTGAACGCCGCCATCGGCGAGCAGGTCGACGTGGTGATGGACGCCAGCCCGGTGATCATGCCGCATGCGGCGTCCGGCAAGCTGCGCGCGCTGGCGGTGGCCGCCGACAAGCGCCTGCCTTCCGCGCCCGACGTGCCTGCCAGCAGCGAGGTGGGCGACGCGGCCCTGCAGATCAGCTCGTGGAACGCGTTCTTCGCGCCCGCCGGCACGCCGCCCGACGTGATGGAAAAGCTGAACGCGGCGCTGCAGAAGACCCTGGCGTCGCCGGAACTGAAGGACCGGCTGGCGTCGCAGGGTACGCAGTTGTATACGGGCAAGCCGGACGAGTATCAGCGCTTCATCGCCGGTGAGAAAGCCAAGTGGACCGAGATCGTGAAACGCGCCAACATCAAGATGGACTGACGATGAACCAGACACCGCATCCGCTGGCGGGCAAGCCGCTGGAACTGGCCGATACCCTGCGTTCGGGCAACGCCTGGAAGATCCGGCTGGCCTGCGGCTACATGGGCCTGCCGATCAAGCGGCGCACCTTCGACATCGTGCAGGGCGACCTGGAGACGAACGCGTTCGCGCGCATCAATCCGTGGCGCCAGGTGCCGGCCTTGCTGACGCCGGAAGGCGAGTGGCTGGCCGAGTCGCAGGCCATCCTCTGGTATCTGGGGCTGGGCACGTCCTGGCTGCCTGGCGGCCGCCTGGAGCAGTCGCAGGTCAGCAGCTGGCTCAGCTTCGAGCAGACCCAGCACATGCATGCCTTTGCGCAGCCGCGCCTGCTGATCCATCTGCGCAATACCGCGCAGGTGGATGACCCGGCGATGCGGGCATGGCGCGAGATCGGCATGAAGGCTGCCGCACTGATGGATGCGCATCTGGCGGGTCGCGACTATCTGGTGGGAAGCGCGCCGACCATTGCCGACATCGCGCTGTTTCCCTACACGAGCATGGCGGCCGAGGGCGGCTACGACCTGTCCGGCTTCGCCCATATCGACGCCTGGGTGGCGCGCATGCGCGCCTTGCCGGGTTTTACGCCGCTGATCGAAGCGGCATGACAGAGACACTATCTTAGGAGTGACGACGATGGCCGATACGATGCATCTGGGCAAGGACGAACTGATCGCGCGGGCGAAAGCCGAAATGCAGCGCCAGTTCGAGACGCCCGAATGGAGCCTGCGCGAACGCCTGGCGCTGACCTGCCGCATTCTGTTCGACGGCGGGCATGATTCCGGCCTGGCCGGGCAGATCACGGCGCGCGCGCCGGAGCCGAACCGGTACTACACGCAACGCCTGGGCCTGGGCTTTGACGAGATCAGCGCCAGCAACCTGCTGCTGGTGGACGAGGATCTGCGGGTGCAGGAAGGCGGCGGCATGCCCAATCCGGCCAATCGCTTCCATTCCTGGGTCTACCGCGCGCGTCCGGACGTGAACTGCATCATCCACACGCATCCGCTGCACGCGGCCTCGCTGTCGATGCTGGAGGTGCCGCTGGAAATCTCGCACATGGACAACTGCCCGCTGTACGACGACGTGGCCTTCCTGAAGGATTGGCCCGGCGTGCCGGTGGGCAACGAGGAAGGCGAGATCATCTCGGCCGCGCTGGGTTCCAAGCGCGCCATCCTGCTGTCGCACCACGGCATGCTGATCGCGGCGGGTTCGGTGGAAGAGGCCTGCGTGCTGGCGCTGCAGTTCGAGCGCGCCGCCCGCATGCAGCTGCTGGCCATGGCCGCCGGCAAGATCCAGCCCATTCCGCCGGCGCTGGGCCGCGAGGCGCATGACTGGATCCTGACGCCCAAGCGGTCGCAGGTCGGCTTCTCTTACTATGCGCGGCGTGCGCTGCGGGCGCATCCCGACGTGTTGGCCTGATGGCGGCCGCGGGCGGGGCCGGCTCGACGGCGGGGCCGGATTAGGGCATGCTTACCGGTCGTATTCCGCGACTGTATTTCCGCAACCCCGCCCATGATAGACCTGCCGCACCGTCTGCGCGCCCTGCGCCGCCAGCAAACCCTGTCCCTGGAACAGCTGGCGCAGCGCACCGGATTGACCAAGAGCTACCTCTCCAAGCTGGAGCGGGGCCTGAGCGAACCCTCCATTTCCACCGTGCTGCGGCTGGCGGAAGCCTATGGCCTGGGCGTATCGGAACTGGTGGGCACGGACGATGCCGCGCAGGAAGAAGTGGTCAGCGTGGTGCGGGTGGCGGACCGCGAGGCCTTGCAGCGCCGGGGGCTGGGCAGCGAGTATCACTACGAGTCGCTGGCCGGCCGCCGCAAGGTCAAGGCGATGGAGCCTTTCGTGGTGCATCCGCCCCGCGACTTTCCCGATGCGACCGCGGTGTTTCCGCACCCCGGCGAGGAATTCCTGCTGGTGCTCAAGGGCGCCATCGAGGTCCATGTGGGCGAACGCCAGTTCCGCCTGGAGACCGGGGATTCCGTCTATTTCGACTCCGAACTGCCGCACCGCATGCGCACCGTCAGCCGGGCCATGGCCGAAGTGCTGGTGGTGGCCGCCCACTGAGCGGGCCGCCGGACTCATTACCTTATCCGCATACAGGAACTTCCATGAAGAACGATCAATCGCGGCTCGTCCGCATCGATGCAGGCCCCATGAAGAATCCGGTGCCTGGAAAGCCCCGCCGCCCGATCTCGGGCGACGCGGCGTTCCGCACCGTGACCGCGTTCGAGGGCAATGGTGGCAAGGCAGAGGCCGGCGTCTGGGAAAGCAGCGCGGGCGTGTTCCAGTCCAACACCACGGGCTACATCGAGTTCGGCTACATCGTGGAAGGTTCGGCGCGCCTGGTCGATCCGGACGGCACCGTGCATGAACTGACCGTGGGCGAAGCCTTCGTCATGCCCGAAGGCTATACCGGCCGCTGGGAAGTGGACCAGTTCGTCAAGAAGATCTATTTCATCACCCGCATGTAGCGCCGCGTAGACCGCGGCAGCCCAGGAGCAGCCCCATGAGCGCAATCCCCGCCGTTACCGCGCAGGTGGATATCGTTTCCGTCCAATCCCAGGTCGTGTACGGCTGCGTCGGCAACAACGCCGCCATGCCCGTCTTCCGCAAGGCGGGCCTGCACGCGATCGCGGTGCCTACCGTGATCCTGAGCAACACGCCGCACTATCCGACCTTGCATGGCGGCGCGGTGCCGCTGGACTGGTTTGAAGGACTGCTGCAGGGCCTGGACGAGCGCGGCGTCACCCGGACGGCGCGCGCGGTGGTCTGCGGATACCTGGGCCAACCCGGGCAGGCCGGGCTGCTGGCCGCTTGGCTGCCTGCGCTGCGCGCATCGCGGCCCGATCTGAAGGTGCACATCGACCCCGTCATGGGCGACCGCAACGACGGGCTGTACGTGAACGAGGGGCTGGTCGAGCAATACCGGGACTTGCTGGTGCCGCTGGCTGACGGCATGACGCCGAACCATTTCGAACTGGAACTGCTGGTGGGGCGCGCCTTGTCGTCGATCGACGAGGTGGTGGCGGCGGCGCGTGAACTGATCGCGCGCGGTCCGGACTGGATCGTCGTGACCAGCGCGGCGCCCATGGCCGCCGCGGCCGGCACCTTGCAGCTGGCGGTGGTGACGCGGGATCAGGCCACCGTCGTGACGCATCCGGAGATTGCGATACCGCCCTCGGTGCACGGCACCGGCGACGTGTTCATGGCCGGCGTCACGGCGCGGCTGCTGAATGGACAGGCGTTGGTCGAGGCGGTGCGTTCTGCCGCCGCCCAGGTTACGGTGGCGCTGGAGCGCACCCGTGAACTGGGCTGGGAAGAGCTGGCGGTGGAAGGCTAGGGCGCCTACGCGCGCGCCTGGCGGCGCGCCTCGTTCAAGGCACCAGCGACAGGCCGACGCGGAACTGCGATTCGTTGCGCTGGTTGTAGCCCAGCAGGGTTTCGCCGTAGCCGTTGAAGTACTGCAGATGCAGGTAGCCGTTCATGTTCAGCCAGGTGCGCTGCAGCGGCCAGGCGAAATCCAGCTGGGTGGTGCGGCGCTTCTGATCACCCTGGCGGTACATGGCGGACACCACCGCGCCGTTGTCCTGGGCCCAGCGCAATTGCCAGTCGACGTGTCCGGCGTAGTCGGCGTAGTCGCTGTTTTCGCTGGCGACGCCGAAGTAGGCCTTGACCCGCGGCGCAAAGGTGAGCGTGCTGCCGCCGTCGAAGCGGTAATGGAAGCGCGGCTCGATATAGCCGTCGTTGACCGAGCGCGAATCCGCGCCGTCCTTGCCGTTGGAGTTATGCTCGACGCCGGTGTTCATGCCGAAGCGCCAGTTCTGGCTGGCGGACTGCCAGATATTGTCGGACAGCCAGAACGCGCTGGGATTGAAGGTGGTGTCGATGAAGGGCATGGAATCGCCTTCCAGGTCCCACAGCGAGGTCTGCGTGTACGCCAGGTAGAAATTCTCGTCCCAGGTCGCGGGGCGGTCGCCCGCGGGGCTGAAGAGGCGGTACTTGGCGCTGATCTGAAAGCGCGCGGTGGTCTGCCCGCGGGTGCCGACGTCGAAGTACACCGGCTTGTACTCCGAGATGGAGCTGCGGAAGCGGTCGAACGCGGTTTGCTGTTGCACGGTCGGCACGACGGACGCGTCGGGCGAGGGACCGCCTTCGGGCGATGCGCCGACCGCGGCCACTGCCGCGGCGGGCACGGGTTCACCGCTGCTGGCGTCCACCACCGGGCCGCGCGCGGGCGTGCTGGCCAGGGTGCCGCTGTCGCGGCCGGTGGCGTCCAGCGCCATCATCGCGGGCTGGCCTTCGATGGACACGGCCTGCAGGCCCTGGGCCGTGGCGGGTACCACGGCGGTCCACGCCATGCGCGCGAAATTGTTGACCGGCACGCTGAAGCTGGCCGGGCCGCCGCGCAGCTTGGCCAGGCTGCGCACGATCTGGCCGTCCTGGCCGCGCCACTGCAGCACCAGTTCCGGCGGCGCTTCCCAGGTGGAGCGGGAAGTGCCTTCGTTGAAGTACACCGCCTCGATGGTGACGGTTTCGCCGGGGGCGGCCGAGGGGCGATCCAGCCGGTACGACACACCCGCGGTGGCTGCGCCCGCCAAGCCCATGGCCAGGGCGGCGACCAGGGTGCGCAGGGGGAGGGCGGATCGTGCAGGACGGCTGATGGTCATCGGGTCATAACGTAGTTTTGTGACCAGGAAATGTAGCATCGACCCCCGCTACAGTTTGTAAGGCAGGCTAATCGTATGTAGAAAGCGTAAGCCCCCGCGCAGGGCGGGGGCTTGCGTGGACAGCGTGGCGTGCGGGCTTATTCGCCGAACTTGATGCCCTGGGCCAACGGCAGCTGGCGCGAATAGTTGATCGTGTTGGTGGCGCGGCGCATGTAGTTGCGCCAGGCGTCCGAGCCCGATTCGCGGCCGCCGCCGGTTTCCTTTTCACCGCCGAAGGCGCCGCCGATCTCGGCGCCGGAGGTGCCGATGTTGACGTTGGCAATGCCGCAGTCCGAGCCCGCCGCCGACAGGAAGGTCTCGGCTTCGCGCAGGTCATTGGTGAAGATGGCCGACGACAGGCCTTGCGGCACGCCATTCTGCAAGGCCAGCGCCTGATTGAAGTCGGCGTAGCGCATCACGTAGAGGATGGGCGCGAAGGTCTCGTGGCAGACCACGTCGGTCTGGCCCGGCATTTCAGCGATGGCGGGGCGCACGTACCAGGCATCGGGATACTGCTCGGCCAGCACGCGTTCACCGCCCGTGACCTTGCCGCCTTGTTCGCGCGCCGCCGTCAGCGCCGCCTGCATGGCGTCATAGGACACGCGGTCGATCAGCGGACCGACCAGCGTGGCGCTGTCCAGCGGGTTGCCGATGGTGGCGCTGGCATAGGCCTTGTGCAGGCGCTGCACCAGGTCGTCGGCCACGCTCTCGTGCACGATCAGGCGGCGCGTGGTGGTGCAACGCTGGCCGGCCGTGCCGATGGCGCCGAACACGATGCCGCGCGCGGCCATGTCCAGATCGGCCGTGGGGCCGACGATGATGGCGTTGTTGCCGCCCAGCTCCAGCAGCACGCGGCCGAAGCGCTGCGCCACGCGCGGGCCGACCTGGCGGCCCATGCGGGTCGAGCCGGTGGCCGACACCAGGGCCACGGCGTGCGAATCCACCAGCGCCTCGCCGATGTCGCGGCCGCCGATCAACACTTCGGACAGGCCGGCGGGCGCGTCGCCGAAGCGCTGTGCGGCCTGGGCGAAGAGCGCCTGGCAGGCCAGCGCGGTCAGCGGGGTTTTTTCCGACGGCTTCCAGACCACGGCATTGCCGCAGACCAACGCCAGCGCGGCGTTCCAGGACCACACGGCCACCGGGAAGTTGAACGCGCTGATCACGCCGACCACGCCCAGCGGGTGCCAGGTTTCCATCATGCGGTGGCCGGGACGCTCGGAAGCGATGGTCAAACCGTAGAGCTGGCGCGACAGGCCCACGGCGAAGTCGCAGATGTCGATCATTTCCTGCACTTCGCCTTCGCCTTCGGCGACGATCTTGCCGGCTTCCAGGCTGACCAGGCGACCCAGTTCGCGCTTGTGCTGGCGCAGCGTTTCGCCGAACAGGCGCAGCAACTCGCCACGGCGCGGCGCCGGCACGTCGCGCCACGCCAGGCTGGCCTGGCGCGCGCGGGTGATGGCGGAATGGGCCTGGGCCACCGTGTGCTCATGCACCTGAGCCAGTTCGGCGCCGTCTATCGGGCTGCGCGCGCGCAGCGTGCCGCCCGCGAGCGATTCCGGGTTCAGCCCGAGCGCGCGCAGGATGTCTTGGGGAGTGTCCATGCCGGTTCCTTGGGTTGCCTGCGAAGAACCTGTCTTCGCTTAAGGGTTATGCCTAAGTGGCGATTCTGGAAAAAAATTTACTATACGAAACTCCAGCGTGAATTGCGAAACCTTTTTAACCAAGGCAGCACTCATACGAAGGTGGATCCGTGGCGGAACCTCTGCTGGTAGTCCAGGCAGTCACCAAGACCTATCAACGCGACGGGCAGGCCCCGCATCTGGCGTTGGACGGCATCGACTGCGAGCTCGGCCGCGGCGAGGTCATGGTGGTGGTCGGTCCGTCCGGATCCGGCAAGAGCACCTTGCTGCGCACGCTCAACGGCCTGGAGAGCATCGACAGCGGCGCCATCCGCGTGGACGGCGTGTCGCTCACCGACCCGGCCACCGATGTCAACCGCTGGCGCACCGAAGTCGGCATGGTGTTCCAGCACTTCAACCTGTTCCAACACCGTACTGCGCTGGACAATGTCGCGCTACCCCAGCGGGTGGTGCGCGGGCGCTCCCGCGCCGACGCGGAACGCTATGCCCGCGAATTGCTGGGCCGCGTCGGCATGGGCGAATACGGCGCGCGCTATCCCAGCCAGCTCTCCGGCGGCCAGCAGCAGCGTGTGGCGATCGCGCGCGCACTGGCCATGGACCCCAAACTGATGCTGTTCGACGAGGCCACGTCGGCGCTCGACCCCGAAACCGTGGGCGGCATACTCGAACTGATGCGCGCATTGGCGCGCGACGGCATGACCATGGCGGTGGTGACCCATGAGATGGGCTTTGCGCGCGATGTGGGCGACCGCGCACTCTTCATGGACGCCGGCCGCATCGTGGAAATGGGCACGCCGGACGAGGTGTTCGGCCACCCCAGGGAAGCGCGCACCCGCGCCTTCCTGGAAAAGATTCTGTAGTTCCTAGCAGCAAGGAAGCAACGGGTCGTCCGCATGTGCGGCGCCCGGCGGTAACCAGGGCCGGTCCGGCTGATCCGGGCGCTGCCGGCGCACTGTGCTTTGCCCGGAATGACGTGAGTCCATTCACCACAAGGGGTAGGAAATGCTGAAAATCAAACAATGGCTGGGCGTGGCCGGCATCGCCCTGGCGGCCGCCACCGTCGCCTTGCCCGCGCAGGCCGACGAACTGGCCGACATCCTCAAGCGCGGCGAGCTGCGCGTCGCGGTGCAGACCTCGGGGCCGCTGATGAGCTTCATGGACAAGAGCGGCAAGCGCACCGGCCTGGCCGTGGAAGTGGCCAAGCGCATGGCCGACGACCTGGGCGTGAAGCTGGTGCTGCAGGATTACGAGTGGAAGGGCCTGATCCCGGCGCTCTTGTCCGGCAAGGCCGACATGGTCGCCGCCGACATGACGCCGACCCCGCAGCGCGCCGCGCAGGTGCTGTTCTCCACTCCCATGTTCTACGCCGACACCGTGGCCGTGGTGCCCAAGGATTCACCCTACAAGTCGTACGAGGAACTCAACAAGGACGGCGTGACCGTGGGCGTGCTGGGCGCCAGCACCTATGCGGAAGTGGGCAAGAAGATGCTGCCCAAGGCCACCATGAAGGAATTCTCCGGCGGCAGCGCGCCGGTCGGGCAGGCCCTGTCCAGCGGCCGCCTGGACGCCGGCATCATGTCGCTGTCCACGGCCAACCAGTTCCTGGTCGACTTCGGCAACCTGCGCGTGCTGGACGGCATCATGGTGCGCGAACCGCTGGCCTTCGCCGTCGGTCCCAACGCCTTCCGCCTGAAGTTCTGGCTGGACAACTGGCAGACGCTGAAGACGGCCGACAACACGCTGCCAGAACAGGTGAAGTACTGGTACTCCACCGACTGGAAGAAAGACCACTGAGCCCATGGACTGGCTGCTCGACTTCTATAACTGGCGCATCGTCAGCCAGTACACCGGCCAGTTCGCCACCGGCCTGGCCAACACCCTGATCGCGGCGGGCGCAAGCCTGGTGCTGTCGGTGCTGGCCGGCATCCCGTTGGCGCTTGCCCATATGTCGCCCCGCGCCGCCGTCTGGCGGCCGGTGGCGGCCTATGTGCAATTCATCCGTTCCACGCCCTTGCTGGTGCAGATCTACCTGGTCTACTACGCGGTGCCCATGCTGGTGCCGGGCGCCAAGGGCTGGAGCGAGATGTTGCTGGGCATCCTCGCCATGACGCTGCACCATGCGGCCTACATGAGCGAAATCATCCGCGTGGGCATCGAATCCGTGCCGCGCGGCCAGATCGAAGGCGCCAAGGCCTGCGGCATGAACTACCGCCAGCGGCTGCGCTACGTGGTGCTGCCGCAAGCCTTCGCCAATACCTTGCCGCCGCTCTTGGGCCAGACCGCCGTGCTGATCAAGGACACCTCGCTGCTGTCGCTGATCACGGTATTCGAACTGGTCGCGGCCGGCGTGCAGATGAACAGCGACCGCATCGTGCCCAACGAAAGCTTCCTGACCATCGCGGCCGGCTATCTGCTGATCTATGCCTGCATGCTGCTGCTGTCGCGCGGCGTGAGCATCTGGCTGGCGGGTCCCGCCTGGAACGCGAGGTAAGCATGCTGGATTCCTATATTTCCACTGCCGGCGTGGTGCTGCCGTTCCTGCTGAAGGGCTTCTGGGAGACCTTGAAGATCTCCTTCGTGGCCATCATCGCGGGGTCCCTGCTGGGCTTCGTGATCGGCGTGATCCGCAGCTACCGCATCCGCGGCGTGCACCAGCTGCTGGGCCTGTACATCCATATCCTGCGCGGCACGCCGTTCCTGGTGCAGCTCTATATCTTCTATTTCGTGCTGCCCAGCTCCGGCATCGAGATGCTGCATTGGGATTCCGGCACCGCCGCCTTCGTGTCGCTGTCGGTCTACACGTCCTGCTATGTCGCCGAAATCGTCATGGGCGCGATCCAGGCCGTGCCGCGCGGCCAGACCGAAGGCGCGATGACGCTGGGTCTGCGGCCGTTCCAGATCCTGCGCCTGGTCATCCTGCCGCAGGCCATGCGCCTGATCGTGCAGCCCATGAGCGGCGTCTACGTCATGCTGATCAAAAGCACGGCCATCCTGTCCGTGGTGGGCATCACCGAGCTGACGCGGCAGGGCGAGGTCTTCATCATCACCTTTCCGGCCAAGTCGCTATTCATCTACGGCATGATCGCCGCCATTTACTTCATCTATTGCTACCCGCTGCTGCGACTGGCCAACTGGCTGGAAAAGCGCTTGACCGGCGGCTTGCAAGGCGCGGGCCTGAACTGATGCCGACCACCATGGCTTCCGAGTACATCGACACCTACTACAAGCGCACGCTGGCCGACGGCGACACCCGTTATGTGCCGCTGTCCGGCGCGGCCAGCACCGACGTCTGCGTGGTCGGGGCTGGAATGGCGGGCTTGTCCGCCGCGTTGGAACTGGCCCGCCGCGGCCGCGACGTCATCTTGCTGGAGGGGCGGCGCATCGCCTGGGGCGCGTCCGGTCGCAACGGCGGCTCCGTCTCGCCGGCATACTCCGCCGGGGCCGACGCCATCAGAAAGCACGTCGACGAAGACCACTACCGCAAGCTCTACCGCCTGTCGATGGAAGGCGTGGAGATCATCCGCAACAACATCCGCGACCTGGACATCACCGAAGCCCGCAAGGTCGACGGCCGGCTGCGCGTGGTGCGCTACGAGGCGACCGACGCCCTGCGGCAGTGGTGCGACAGCCAGCAACGTGACTTCGGCCGCGACGTGCGTCTGCTGAGCCGCGGCCAGGTCCGCGAACGCCTGCTGTCCGACGTTTACTTCCAGGGCGTGGAGGACCCCACGTCCTTCCACTTCCACCCGCTGAACTACGCCCGCGCGCTGGCCCGCGAATGCGCGCGCCTGGGTGTGCGCATCCACGAAGACTCGCCTGTTGTGCAGGCGTCGCTGGACGGCGCGGTCAAGCGCCTGAAAACGGAGCGCGGCCAGATCGACGCCCGCACCGTGGTACTGGCCACCGGCGGCTACACCGAGGACGTGGTGCCTGCGCTGCGCCGCGCGATGCTGCCCATCGCCACCTACATCATGCTGACCGAGCCGCTGGGCGACCGGGTGCAGGAAGCCATACGCACCACCGCCGCCATCGGCGACGACCGGCGCGCCGGCAACTATTACCGCGTGCTCGATGGCGGGCGCATCGGCTGGGGCAGTAGAATCACCACCCGTGTCGACGACCCGCCCGATCTGGCGGAGTCGCTGCGCCGCGAACTCCTCTCCGTCTATCCCCAATTGCAGGGACTGCGCGTGGAAACGGCGTGGTCGGGACGCATGGCCTACGCGCGGCATCTGATGCCGCAGATCGGTCAGCTCTCGCCGGATGTCTGGTACTGCACGGCGTTCGGCGGACACGGCATGAACACCGCGTCGATCGGCGGCCGGGTCGTCGCCGAAGGGATCGCGGGCGACACCCAGCGCTACAAGCTGTACGCGCCGTTCGGGCTGGCCTGGAACGGCGGCGGTCTCGGCACGGCAGCGGTGCAACTTACTTATTGGTCTTACCAGGCGCGCGACTGGTGGCGGGAGCGGCGGTCGCGGGCATGACAGGGTGCATAGATGGAAGGCAACAAACAAAGCGTGTTGGCACAGCGGCTGCGAGCCTTGCGCCAGGCGCGGGCGTGGACCTTGAAGCAGGCGGCCGCGGCCACCGGCGTGTCCGCGTCCACGTTGTCCAAGATCGAAAACAGCCTGCTGTCTCCCACCTATGACAACCTGATCAAGATCGCGGCGGGCCTGGAGCTGGACGTGGCCGAGCTCTTCACCGCGTCCGACGCCCACATGGGCACCGGCCGCCGCAGCCTCAGCCGCCAGGGAGAAGGGCGCCAGTACGAAACCCCGTACTACGACCACCGCCTGCTGTGCACCGCGCTGTCGCATAAGCGCATGATGCCCTTCCACACCCGCGTCAAGGCCCGCTCCTTCGACGAATTCCACGACTGGAGCCGCCACCGCGGCGAGGAATTCGTCTATGTGCTGGAAGGCGAGGTCGAGCTCTACACCGAGTTCTACGAGCCCGCCCGCCTGAAGGCTGGGGAAAGCTTCTACATAGACAGCCGCATGGGCCATCGCGTGATCAGCCTGAGTCCGGACGACGCCCTGGTGCTGTGGGTGTCGACCCATGCGGACATAGGCGAAGAGTAGGGTTTATAGGCCTGTGTTGCGGGCCGGCCGCCCAAGCCGCCCGCAACAAGGTAAAATGCGGCGCCCGGATCCTTTCCGGGCCATCACCACACCGCGCGGCAGTAGCTCAGCTGGATAGAGCACGGGCCTTCTAAGCCTGAGGTCGGGGGTTCGAGCCCCTCCTGCCGCGCCAGAATAGCTAAGTAAATCAAGCTATTGTGTAATGCCAAAAGCCGTTAATAAGGCAATTATCAGAATAAAAATGCCTGCGTTGGAACTTTACTCTGGCGCGATGGCCTTCTTCACCACCCGTCTGTCGTAGTGTTCGTGCGTCGTCGCCGGGTTCGCATGCGCGGCGAAATCATACGCATCGTGGTCACGGTTTGGGATCTTCGTTGTGATCAAAACTGATACGTATATGTCAATTGCAAGGTGTCCAGACCAGGGTTCGGTCGCTTGATGCCGGCATTGGAAAAGTGTGAAAGACGCAGACCAATGCGGTCATGGCGCGTGAGTAGAAAACCCGCACCGATATGATCACCAAACTGGAAGGCAGATCCGATGTTCTTGTCTGCAAACCGAGTGCGAGTAAGCGCTGTGACCCCAATGCCCGCTTCGATGTAGAAGCGTTCGGTAGTCCACCAGCGGAACATGGGGATCGCGCTAAATTGCCAGGCTTGACTGGGCGAGCGAGAGCCATCGGCTGTCCAGTAGGAAACGCCGATTTCGGGCGTTAAATCCAGGCGCCCCCAGTTCCCACTGAACTTGGTAGTCCAGACCGACGCTGCTTCATAGTTCAGTGTGTAGCGCTTGTATTGCTTACCTATGCCGTAGTGAACACTAATACCGCCCTGCGTTCCACTGGTATCTGCCAGTGCTGAGTCGGCCATGCCTGCGAGCATTAGACTGAGCACCGCCGGCAAGAGCCGTTGCAGGTGAAACTGTGCCTTAATGGTTTTTTTGCTGTTGGTGTTCATGCGTTGAGATAGGGAGGGTGAGGAGGAGCAGAGTTTGTCCGTCGGAATGAATGCCCTAGAAGCGGCGTGAAAGTCGCCCTCAATTCCGATTTTCAAGTGGTACTGCCCAATTACCCTTTCACTGTATAGATCGTTCAAATAAGAAATATAAAGTTCTGTGAAGTTTTGAGTATTGTTGAGTGAGTTGTCTCGGAAGGGTATGAAGTGCGTACTCCTGGTGCGGATCTGTGTCCCCAGGGTCGGGGGTTCGAGCCCCTCCTGCCGCGCCAACATCCCACGAAAATTCAACGTCTTACAGATAGCCGCCGCCCAAGCCCGCGCGGCCGGCGGCTCACGGGCGTCCGGAGCGCAGCCGCCCCGGACACGCCCCTCCTCATTCGATCCCGTACTTCCCTGGCGCGATCACGCCATTCGGGTCCAGGGCGGCCTTGATCGATGCGCAAGCACGCACCAACTCCGGCATGCGCTGGGCCTGGTGGAACTCGTGATACATGGTCGGCGCGCGTCCCACGAAAATGCCGCGATCGGCGAACAGCCTGGCCAGCGCCCGGTAGCAGGCGTCGGCGCGCGCGGCTTCGTCGGCGTCTTCCCGGTTGTAGATGATCGCGTGGATGGCGCGGGCGAATCGGGCGCCGCAAACGTTCGACAGCAGGTATTCCAGCCCGTGCTCGTGGCAAATGCGGCGCGCCTGTGTTTGCAGGGCGTTGACGATGTCGCCGGCGACGGGGGAGCCCGCCGACAGCCAGATCGCGCCGCCGCCCGGGCGCCAGCCCAGCATCTTCAATTCGCTGTCGGTCGGCACGCCGGTGTTGGAGTTGATGGCGATGTGCAGGGGGCCGATGTCCTCGGCTTCCTCCATGGGAATCTGGCGTCCCTTGCCCGAGGCCAGGAAGTGCTGGGCGATGCGGTCGATGTGGGGTTGCACGGCGGCACGGCTGGCGCCGTACACGGCGCCTGATACCGTCCAGGATCCCAGGTCATACTGCCTGCGCAGCGCGGCGCGTCCCTCGTCGGACATCGAGCGTTTGCCGCCGCTGGCCGCGTATTCCGGGTTGGTGGCGGCCGAGGACAGCAGATACAGGTCATTGGTGGCGCGGATCAGCGTCGGCACGAAATTGCTGAGCTTCAGCGGACGGATGCGTTCGACGATCTCCCCCAGATCTTCGTCGTCGGGGAAGGTGAAAAAGAAGGGTTCGATATGCGGCGGCCGGGGCATGAGCCACATGCCTACGCGGGTGACGATGCCGAAGTTGGATTGGGAGAACAGGCCGTCCAGCGTAGGGCCGAAGCTGTATTTGGAAACGTGCCAGTTGGGATGCGAGGACCCGGCCAGGCTGCCGTCGCCGGTGCGGATCACGTCGCCATTGCCGAGCACGATCTCCATGCCGCAACTCATGCCGAAATGATCGGCGTAGGCGCCGCTGCCGCCGCCCTTGTCCAGCGCGTTCGCGAGGATGCTGCCCTGCGACGGGCCTGCGGTCGGCGAGATCATCAGCTTGCTTTCCCGGCGCTGCAGCTCGTCGTGCATGGCGCGAAAGCTCACGCCGGGCTCGAGCACGCAATAGCCCAGCGTCTCGTTCACTTCCAGGATGCGGTTCATGCGCCGCCCCAGGTCCACCACCACCTGGCCAGGGCGGATGGGCGAGCGGGTGCCCAGGCCGATGTTCTGGCCATTGCTGATGGGATAGAGCTGAACGCGGAAGCGGTTGGCCAGGCGCACCAGCGTCTGCACTGCCTCGGTCGAGTCCGGATAGGCGACCGCGCCGGGGCGCACATCGGCGCAGGGCAGGGTATGTTCGCCGTAGCGTCCGAGGACGTCGTCACCCAGCGCGATGGCGTCCGCGCCAAGCTCGGCTGCCGCCGCATGGGCGAAATCTACGATAGGGTCATTGGAAGGCATACGTCTTTCACCACAGAAGATCGCCGCTGCCGGCGGTTGTCGGAACCGGCGTGGCCGCCGGCGTTGGAGCGTCGGCCGCCGCCTGCGGCGGCTTGGGCCGGTAGTTTTCGAGACCGCGGGGGGGCGGGCCGCCGGTGGCCCAGTCCAGCAGCTGCACCGTGTGCGCCACTGGCACGGGCGTGAAGCGCGAGATCTGCACCAGGCATCCCATGTTGCCGGCGGCGATCACGTCAGGCCGGCCGGCCGAGGCGTGGGCCGCCTTGCGTTGTCCCAGGCGGTCCGAGATGGCCGGCTCCAGGATGTTGTAGGTCCCGGCCGAGCCGCAGCACAGATGCGATTCCGCGATATCGCGCACCTCCATGTCCAGCTTGCCCAGCGCGCGGCGCGGCGGCCGTTCGATCTTCAGGCCATGCTTGAGTGAACAGGAGTCGTGATAGGAAACGGCCAGGCCTGACGCCGAGCCGGTGGATGTCAACGGCAGGCCGGCGGCGATCTGCGAGATGTCCTGGGTGGCCTCGACCACGAGGCGCGCCTGCGCCGACAGTTCGGGGCGGTCGGAAAGCAGTTCCTCATAGCGTTTGATAACGGAACCGCAGCCCGAGGTGGTGCTGATGATGGCGTCGATATGCCCGGCCTGCAGCACGGCCGACCAGCTGCGGACGGCTTGTTCCATGTGCCGGGTGGCGGCCTCGCGCCGTCCCATGTGCAGTTCGAGCGCGCCACAGCATTGCACGCCGGGCACGTCGACGACGGCGATGCCGGCGCGTATGAGCAGGCGCTTGGCCGAGGCGTTGATCTCGGCGCCGAGCACCGACTGGGCGCAGCCGTCCAGCAGCGCCACGCGGCGCGTGGGGTTGGCGGGCGGCTGTGGAGCGGCTTCGGCGCGCGGCGCAAACGCCGCGAGTGCGGGGGCGCTGGATAGGGAGGCCAACGCGCCCAACGGCCCGCCCAGGCGGCCGGCGGCGCCGCGCAGCAACCGGCCCGCGGCCGCGGCGGGGCGCAGCAGCGTGGGGGTCGTCAGTACCCGGGCCAGCGCCGAGCGCAGCAGGCGCTGCGTCAGCGGGCGGACCTTGCTCTTCTCGATATGCTCGCGCGCGCCGTCGATGATGGCGTGATACGAGACGCCGGCCGCGCAAGTGGTTTCGCACGAGAGGCACGACAGGCAGCGGTCCAGGTGGCGCACGGCGGCCGGGCTGGGCGCAGCGCCGCTGTCCAGCATCTCGCGCGCCAGGGCGATCCGGCCGCGCGGTGAATCCAGCTCTTCGCCATCGAGCACGTAGGTAGGACAGACCGCGGTGCAGAAGCCGAAATGCACGCAGCTCTCGGCGGCGGCGCGGACCGCATCGGGGCGGTGAATGGTGATGGTCTTGGGCATGGTGCGACGTAAGCTTGCCGGCCAGGGCCGGGATGAAGCTCATTCTGCCGCCAGGCGCTGCGCGGGGCTGTGCCCAGCGCGTCAGCGGACGCCGCCCACGGCGTCAGTCAGCCGCGGGTCTGCCCCTGCTTGAGCAGATTTACGGGCAACTCGCCGTATCGCTCGGAGAAGCGCCGCGTGAAGTGGGAGAGATTATTGAAGCCGCAGGCGAAGGCCGCCTCGCTGACCGTGCGGGTCTTGCCAGCCGCCAGCAGCTCATGCGCGAGCGTCAGGCGGGCCTGCACCACGTAGGCTTCGAACGACGAGGCGGCATGCCGCGCGAACAGGCGGTGCAGGGTGCGGACCGATATGCGGCAGGCTGCGGCCACCATCGCGGGCGACAGGTCCGGGTTGGCGATCGCCGTATCGATGTGGCGCTTCACGCCGACGAAGCTCAGTTCGGTGGACGGGGGCGCCGCGGCGTCCGCCAGGGATGCGCAATGCAACGAGACGATCTCGATGACGGCATCCAGCAGCGTGTCGACGGTGCGGTCCTGCAGTTTGACCGTCGTATCGGTCAGCAGGCGCATGGCTTCGGTGAGCACGGGCGCGAACGGCATGTCGGCCGGCAGGCTGGCCGGCGCGCGCAGCCGCCGCATGCCCGGGGCGCGCGCGCTCAAGGCGTGGCGCGGCAGCAGGACCAGCCGGCGCGAGGTCGTTTCCGGAAACGTGATGTCGAACGCGGATCCGGTGTCGAGCAGCCCGAATTCTCCGGGCCGCAGGCACAACTGCTCGTCGCCCTGGGACATCAAGGCGCTGCCCTGCAATTGCAGGCTGAGCATGATGTGATCGCCATTGAGACGGCTGACTTGCCGCTGGGAACGCCGGATCATGTGCGGGGAACTCGCGAAGTTCACGAGCCGGACTCCCGCGCGGTTCTGGCTGGACATGGTGCCTGCGAATCCGGCGTCGGGTTCGGCGCGGAATTCGGAGTCGAGCACACCGGCGCAGACCGCATCCTGCCAGAACGCCAGGGCGTGCTGGCCGTGATCGTGGGTGCTCCAGTTGTGCCATTCAGGCGCCATTTCGGCTCCGGGGTCCGTTGCGTGCTGTCGCTGCCAGCGGCATCGGCTGGCACGTTGGGTCGTGCCCAATGTAGCGAGGCAGGGGAGAATGGGCCATCCGTGCATTCCCCAGTAACGGCGCACTGAGTTCAACGTATGGAGCGTGGCATGAAACGGTTTCTATCTTTGTGGGCAGGTGCAGTGCTCGCGTTGTCGGCTTTCAGTGTCGCGGCGCAAGAGTATCCGGCGCGGCCCGTGCGCATGATCGTGGGCTTCGCGCCTGGCGGCGGCAACGATATCCTGGCCCGCCTGATGGCCGAGCAGTTGCAGCGCCGGCTGGGCCAGCCCTTCATCGTGGAGAACCGGCCGGGCGCCAGCGGCGCCATTGCCATCGGCGCCGTCAAGCGGGCCGAGGCCGACGGCTACACCTTGCTGGTGGGACCGAGCAGCGGCATGACCGTCAATCCGGCCATCTACAACAACCTGGACTACGACCCGGTCGCCGATTTCGCGCCGATCTCCCTTGTCGGGGACATTCCCATGATCCTGACCGTCAAGGCTGAAAGCTCGGCGCGCTCGGTGGCCGATCTGGTTGCTCAGGGCAAGAATAGCGGCAAGCCGCTGTTCGCAGGCTCGGGCGCCAACTCCTTCCAGCTCGCCACCGGACTCTTCGCCAAGCGCGTCGGCCTGGAGGCGGAGGTGGTCAACTACAAAGGGAATTCCGCCGTGGTTGCGGCCTTGTTGGCCAATGAGATCGACTTTGCGCTGATCGACACCGCGGCCGTGCTGCCCCAGATCCGCAGCGGCCGGTTGAAAGCGCTGGCCGTCACGGGGGCGAAGCGTTTTACCTTGTTGCCCGACGTGCCCACCGTCGCGGAGTCCGGCGCACCGGATTTCGCAATGTCGTTCTGGTCGTCCCTGTACGCGCCGGCGGGCACGCCGCAGGCCGTCATCGACAAGTTGCAGAACACCGTATCCGCCGCCGTGAGAGAGCCCGCCGTGGCCGACCGCTTGCTGGAGCTGGGCATCGATCCCGTAGGCAGCGCGCCGCAAGTCCTGGCCGACACCATGGCCAGGGAGATTCCGATGTATGCCGCGGCCGCCAAGGAGGCGAACCTGTCGCCAGTGCAGTAGCGGGGCCAGCTACGCCTCAATTTCCGTCCAGAAAGCCCTTCAGGCTGTCGAGTTCGCGCCGCAGCAGACGCGCAGTTTCGGCCTGGCGCGCGATGGGCATGCGATCCGTGATGGCGCTTACGCTCATGGCCAGTACCGGCGCGCCGTCGGCGCGGGTCAGCGCGCAGCCCACCCCCAGGGCGCCGCTGACCGCGTAATTCTGCATGACCGAGTAGCCGCGCTGGCGCGTATTGATGCGCAGGCGGTCGATCATTTCGGCGCTTATGCCGCCGTATTCCTCGAGCCGTGACGAATTGGCCTTCACCACCCTGCGGGCTTCGGCATCCGGCAGAGCGGCCAGCAACGCCATCCCCGCTGACCCGACACCCAGTGGGTGCCGCTTGCCGGCATGGCTGGCGAGGATCTGCATCGGGTAGTCGCCTATCTCGCGGTGTATGCCGACGGAGTCGGTGCCATCCCGGCCGATAAGGAATACCGCATCGCCCAGCTGGCGGGCCAGCCTGCGCATTCCTTCGACAGCCGCAACGATGAGGTCCTGGCTGACGTCGGGCGGAGTCCACTGTCTTGCCTGGAGCCGGTCGGCATCCTCGCCCGCGAAGAAGCGTTTGCCGGCTTTGTTCCGACGCACCCAGCCGCTGGCCTCCAGCGCCAGAAACAGACGTTGCACATTGACCCGGTCCAGGCCCGTGCGGGTCGCGACTTCGGTCGCCCCGAGCCCGGCGGGCGCGACGGTCCGCAACAGGCTGAGCACGTTCAAACCCTTGAGCAAGCTACGGGGGCCGGAGGTGGTGGAGTCTGTTTGCATATTTCTGGCTACGTCTATGTGTGCTGTATGTGTACACATTCTATATAGAAGTTGTGCATTTTACGTACTATCCGATTCCACCAAATCAAACCAAGGAGACAACGATGCAGAAGTCCTGGAGCCGTTTGCTGCGGCGGCCGGTGGTGGTCAGCAGTCTGGCCATGGCATTGGGTGTGTGCGGATTCATGAGCCAGGCCCGGGCGGCCTATCCGGATCGCGCGATCACGCTGCAAGTGGGTTTCGCCGCGGGCGGCCCCACCGATGCCATGGCGCGGACGATTGCGTCGGAGATCGGCGCGGAGCTGAAGCAGACGGTTGTGGTGGAGAACAAGCCGGGGGCCGGCAGCAATATCGCCGCCGCGCAGGTCGCCCGCGCCAAGCCGGACGGCTATACGCTGCTGATGGTGGCCGTCACCAGCGCCATCAACCAGACGCTTTACGACAAGCCCGGCTTCAATCTCGTAACGGATTTCGAGCCAGTGGGGCTGGTAGGAAAAATCCCGAGCGTGCTGGTGGTGAATCCGAAGCTGCCGGTGCACAGCGTGCAGGAGCTGGTGGCTTACGCGAAAGCCCATCCCGATACGCTGACGTTCGGCTCCTCGGGCAACGGCACTTCGATCCATATCGCGGGCGAGATGTTCAAGCGCGCCGCCGGTATCGAAGTCACCCATGTGCCGTACCGCGGCAGCGCCCCGGCGGGCGTGGCAGTCATGGCCGGGCAGGTTTCCTACATGTTCGACAACGTGCCGACCGTGTGGCCCTTCGTCTCGACGGACCGCATGCGTGCGTTGGCGGTGACGACCAAGGAGCGCATCGCCTCGGCTCCCCAGTTGCCCACCATGGCCGAATCCGGCTTTCCGGACTTCGACGTGTCGTCCTGGTACGGATTGATTGCCCCTGCGCATACGCCGCCGGAAGTCATACGCGTGCTGGACCAGGCGTTGCAGAAGGTGTTGGCCCGGGCGGACTTCCAGGAGCGCATGAAAGGTCTGGGCGTCATCCTCCAGCCGGGCACGCCCGGATCGTTTGGCACGTTCATGAAAGCGGAAGTCGAGCGCTGGGCGCCCATCGTCAAGGCTTCCGGCGCGAGCAACGAATGAAGCGCGAGGTTCAGAACAATATGTCTTGCACAATCGGCAAGTCGGCCCTGGACGGGGTCGTGGTCCTGGATGTGTCGCGCGTGCTGGCCGGCCCCTTTGCCGCGCAGATGCTGGGCGATCATGGCGCCGACGTCATCAAGCTGGAGTCGTACGACGGCGATGACACGCGGGGCTATGGACCGCCGTTCGTCGATGGCG
Organism: Achromobacter sp. GD03932; assembly: GCF_029839485.1. Taxonomy (NCBI): domain Bacteria; kingdom Pseudomonadati; phylum Pseudomonadota; class Betaproteobacteria; order Burkholderiales; family Alcaligenaceae; genus Achromobacter; species Achromobacter sp. GD03932. Next base: position 96,211 of record NZ_JAOCAT010000007.1, on the reverse strand, counting down.
ACGCGCCTTACTATGTGGGCCTGAACCGCAACAAGCAGGACCTGGCCGTGGATCTGTCCAGCCCGGCCGGCCGCGACGTCCTGTTCAAGTTGCTGGAGCAGGTGGATGTGTTGGTGGAGAACTTCAAGCTCAGCACCTGGCGCAAGTGGGGCATAGACGATCCGGCGTCCCTGGCGCGCCGTTTTCCCAGGTTGATTCATTGCCGGATATCCGGATTTGGGGAAGCGGGAGAGCTGGGCGGCCTGCCGGGCTACGACGCCGCGGTGCAGGCTATGTCGGGCCTGATGTCGATCAATGGCGATCCGGCCCTGGATCCCGTGCGTATCGGCATCCCGCTGGTAGATACCTCCACCGGCATGAATGCGGTCATCGGGGTGTTGCTGGCCCTGTACGAGCGGGAAAAATCCGGGCTGGGGCAGTCGATGGAGGTGACGCTGTTCGACACCGCGCTCGGCATGTTGCATCCGCATACCTCCAATGCGCTCAACGGCGGCAGGTCGGCGCGCACAGGAAATGGACATCCCAATATCGTGCCCTATGACCTGTATCCGACGCGCGGGGGAAAACTGTTCGTGGCCGTCGGCAACGACCGGCAGTTTGCACGCTTGTGCGAAGTGATAGGCAGACCGGAGCTGGCGGCCGACGAGCGCTTTCGCCGCAACAGCGACCGCGTGATCAACCGGGACGCGTTGCGCGATGCCTTGTCCGAGCGGCTGGCCGGTTTCGACAGCCAGGAGCTATTCCATCAATTGATGGACCTGGGCGTGCCTTGCGCGCCCATGTTGAGCGTGGAGCAGGCGCTGGCGTTGGAGCATACCGCCACCCGGCAGATGTCCGCTGCCCTGGGTAAGTACCGCGTCACGGGCATCCCGATCAAGCTGGAACGAACGCCTGGCGCATTGCGCCTGCCGCCGCCAGGTATCGGCGAACACAGCGAGGAAATCATGCAGCGCTTCGGCTTCAGCGATGCGCAGATCCGCGCCGCGCAAGCGGCCGGCGCGGTGCGTCAGGCACAAGCACTACAACCCGGGGAACCACAATGATCAAGATAGAAGAATCGGACCGCCTGGCGGTGGTCACCTACGACCGCGGCGAGCGCCGCAATGCGCTGTCGCTGCAGGCCATGGATGCGCTCATCGACGTGGCGCATCGCTACCAGTCGCGCGTCGACATAACGGCCATTGTGCTGGCGGGAAGCGCGCAGGGATTTTCGGCGGGCGTGGATCTGAAGGACCCGCAGCGTTGGGCGATCGAGGAGAAGTCGCTGGACGAGCGCCGCTACCTGGCCGCGACCGGCGCCCGCATGTGCAAGGCGTGGGAGAGCCTGCCGCAGCTCACCATTGCTGCTATCGAAGGCTTCAATGTGGGCGGCGGCATTGCGCTGACCCTGGCGTGCGATTGGCGCGTCATGGCGGACAACGCCTTTCTCTTTGTGCCGGAAGTCCAGATCGGCATTCCGCTGGTATGGCATACCGTGCCGCGGCTTGTAAACATGGTGGGCGCGTCGCGCGCCAAGCAGATCATGATGCTGGGTGAGCGCATGCCCGCTGCCACGGCGCTGGAATGGGGCTTGGCGGATTGGCTGGCGCCAGCGGGCACGACGCTGGAACGCGCCACCGCGCTGGCTCGCCAGGTGGCGAAGTCGCCGTCGCACGTGATCAAGATGAGCAAGGAAAGCGTTAATGCCCACGCCCATGCCCTGAACTTCGTCAGCACCTATATGGACGTGGACCAGGCGCTGGTATGCGGGCAGAGCGCCGAAGCGCGCTTGGCGCGCGAGAAATTCATATAGAGGGGGTAATCATGCACAAGAAAAAACTAATGATGCTGCTGCCGCTCATGTTGTTCGGCGCGGCGGGCGCGGCGCGCGCGCAATGGCCGGAACGGCCGCTCACCTGGATCGTGCCTTTCTCCGCAGGCGGTCCGATGGACATCGTTTCCCGGCCCGTCGCCAAGAAAATGGGCGATATCCTGGGGCAGCCTGTCGTCGTCGAGAACCGCACGGGCGCGGGGGGAGCCTTGGGGGCGGACTACATCGCGCGCGCCAGGCCTGACGGCTACGTCATCGGGATTGGCAGCGTAGGCACCCAGACCATCGTGCCGAACGTCGCCAAGTCGGCCAAGTACGACCCCGTTGATTCCTTTTCCAACATCGGCTTGCTGGGGCGCTACACCAATGTGCTGCTGGTCAGCGCCCAGGCGCCGGTTGCCTCGGTGGCCGATCTGGTCACGCAGGCGCGGCAGCCCGGCGCCAATGTCACCTTCGGTTCGGCCGGCTACGGCTCGTCCAACCATCTTTCCGGCGAACTGTTGCGCGCGCTGACTGGCGCGGCCATGACGCACATCCCCTATCGCGGCAGCGCGCCTGCCTTGACGGACCTGCTGGCGGGCAACACCACTTTCATGTTCGACACCTTCAACACCGCGATGTCGCGTATCCAGGCCGGAAATCTGCGTCCGTTGGCCGTCACCAGTCCGAAGCGCTCGCCGTTTCTGCCTGACGTGCCGACCATGGACGAGGCCGGCGTCGGCGGCTATTCGGCAGCGGGCGGCGAGCTATGGTGGGGAGTGGTGGGGCCGGCGGGCATACCCCCGCCGGTCATGGATCGCTTGAACGCCGCGTTGCGGGAGGCGCTGGCGTCGCCGGACGTGCAGAAGCAGCTGAAAGACCAGTATGTCGAGATCTGGAGCAGCACGCCCGAAGAATTCACTGCGGTGGTGCGCGCCAGCTATCAAAACTGGAGCAAGTTGGTGAAGGACGCAAAGATCGAGGCGGAATAGGTCGGGGAGGGTTGCCGTGTCCATCGAGAGGGCGGGCGGCAGCCCGTTCGAGGAGAGCCTCGACTGCTTGGCTGCGCTTAGCGTGACGGCCATGGATCGTACACCGCAGCTTGTGGCTTGCACGAAGTATGGGTGGGGTGACCAGACACGCTTTCTCACAGAATTAGGCCTTATCGAGGCCCACTAGTGACAGATGCCGACACGACGGCCTATATAATCCCGCAAGATAGACAGGGCATCTACTAGGATTGCTGGTGCGAGGTGCCGCATGACGGTTCTCCTACAGGGTGCAGCCAACGGTACCATTAGATCGGGGATTTCAAGTGGACGGCCAACAACTTTCGCAGTTCATCTCGGACGCACAGCAGGCCGTATGGGCGTCCAGAGAAGTCCGGGAGCAACTACAGAAGAATCAAGTCGCCGTGATTCCGGCCAACTTCTATTCGAATATTCCGTCTTTGGAAGAGATTTCCGAATCGTTCGAATACGGAGACGAGAGCGCCCCTCCTTATTTGGATTCGGGGATTTTTAACTCTCTGAGCTTGCGAGATGAGTTGATCAGTCTGGCTGATCACTCCGTCGACTTCGACCCGCCCAAGGATGGTGACGTCGAGAATCCCAGGGCTTTCTTCTGGGGCAATGACCAGTTCCCATTCATTGACGGAATGGCATACCATGCCGTTCTGCGCAAACTCAAGCCGCGGAATGTGGTTGAAATCGGCAGCGGCTTTTCTTCCTTGGTGGCCATCGAAGCGCTTCGGCTGAATGGCTCCGGCAAGCTTACCTGCATTGAACCGTTTCCTAGGCGCTTCCTGGAAGATCGTGCGAAGAAGGGCGAGATCAACCTTGTTCAGCAGAAGGCCCAGAAGTTCGGGGATCTGAACGATCTTCTGGAAGATGGCGACGTGCTGTTCATCGACTCCACCCATACGGTGAAGATCGGTAGCGATTGCTTGCATCTGTATCTGCGCCTCTTGCCCAAGATCAAGCGCAGGATCTGGGTGCATGTGCATGACATCTTCCTGCCTTTCGGCATGCCGGCAGACTGGGCGCGCGATCTGCACATCTATTGGACCGAGCAATACTTGTTGCTGGCATTCCTGCTGGATAATCCCAAGGCGACGGTGAAGTTTGGCGCGAAGTATCACGAGCATGTTGATAGGGAACTTCTGGAGCGAACTTTCATGCATGGGCGCTCCCCTTCGAACGGCGGTAGTCTCTGGTTCGAGTACGACGGCACCAAATAGCGCACTAACCATAAAATGAGAGCGGGCGCGACGGCCTTAGGGCTATCTCACCTGGGCCTTCCAGGCGTGAGGTCGGGCGGCGGGCCTCTCCTGCAGCACCAGATCTATCACCATGATGCTGAGGCAGCCTTCGCGCGACGTTGGAGATATTTCGACCCCCAACTGTGGGGTGTATATGTCGCCTCTTTTCTTGCCGAACTGAAACCAGCTCTAAACAGCTAGGTTTCGGCCACGCTATGCGCGGTTCGGGCGTCTGAGCGGAATCAGTCGTCAAAATCCGCCACGCCCGCGCCTTACCTACTGGCTGAACTCAAACACATAACTATTCGCCGACCCCGCCGCGCGGTTGTACAGCGGACACCAGCCATTGACCGGGGTCACTTCGCAATAGCGGTTGCGGCCATACACCTGGGCGATCTTCCAGTCCTGGGTCTTGTCGGCGCGTTCCAGCAGGTACTGCATGCGCACGCCTCGCTCCTTGCGGTCGCGCTCGTCGTTGTCCACCGGAAAGCCGGGCGTGGAGGGCGTGGTGTTGCGGATCTGGGCGACTACGAAGGCGCGCGTGTCGGATTGGACGTCGACGTTGACGACGCTGCGCTCGTAGGTGTCGACGCTGCATTTCTGGTCGGCGTTCTGCCAGGTTTGCAACGGCGCGGTGCTCAGGGAGTCTTCGGCGGCGTTGAACGGGCGGTACAGCTCGACCAGTTCCTTGCAGGCGGTGGCGGTGTAGCGGCCATGCGCGTCGCGCACCTGCCACCAGGATTTCACCGCCGCTTCCGGGGTGTTGGCGGCCAGCTGCAGTTGCGGCGTGGCGGCTTGAAGCCGTTCCCAGGGTGTTTCTTCCTGCTTGGAGCAACCCGTCAAGGCGATTGCCAGAACGAGCAATAGGGCGGGCTTGGTCACGGTACTGAATCGGGTAAACAAATCGGGGGCACCATGATACCCCTTCCGCCGCGGCGCTCCTGCGTCAAGCGGGACGCAACGCCCGCTTGTACGCTTCCAAGGTGCTGAACATCTTGCCCGCGAGCCGGAAATTGGCGTCGGCGTAGGTCCGGGCGTTGTCGATCACGGCTGCGGTTTGCGCGGGATCGCCGCGGATCTGCATGATGCGGTCTGTGTAGCCTGCGACGTCGCCCGGCGCGGCCAGCCAACCGGTCTGGCCCGGCGTGACGATTTCCGGCAATCCGCCGACATCGCTGGCGACCACCGGGCGGCGCGCGGCAAACGACTCGGGCACGACGCGTGACCAGGCTTCGGTGGCCGAAGGCACCAGCACCACGTCGGCGGCGCGGATCATCTCCGCAACATTGTTGCGATGACCAGCGAACACCACATGCTCGGAGATGCCCAGGTCGACGGTCAATTGGTGCAGCGCATAGGCATAGGGCTTGGTGCTGGCCGTGGGCATGCCGACCACCAGCGCGATGGCGGGCAGGCCCAGGCCGCGCAGCCGCTGCACCACGCGCAACAGGTCGGCCTGGCCTTTCTCGGGACGCAGCATGCCTATGGTGGCGATGACCCAGGCGTTGTCGGGGGCTCGGATGCCCAAGGCCTGCCGGGTGCGCAGGCGTGACTGCGGCGTGTCGGCGGATTGGAAGAATTCGTCGGCGGCCCATTCTCCCACCACGCTGATCCGCTGCGCGCGGGCCAGGCGCGCCGCGACGATTTCCTGCTTGCCCAGCAGGCTGGTCGCGATGACGTGGTCGCAGCCGATTTTCCATTCCAGCCGCCGCCGTGGAGAGGAGGGCATGGGCTTGGCGAAGTGGCGCGTCCTGACGACGGCGCACAGGTCGCGGCACAGCGCAGCGGTCTTGCCGTCCGCGCGACTGTGGCTGTCGATCAGGTCGATGCGCAGCGTCTTGACCGCGCGCCGCAGCTTCAGGACCGTGGCCGGCGAGTAGGCGGCGTCGAAGTCCATGTCCACCGCGCGCAGGCCGCGCTGCCGCGCCTCGCGCCCGATTTCGCTGTCCGCCGGAGCGGCGATCGCCACTTCGTAGCCATGGCGCTGCAGCCATGCCGATTGCTCGAGGACGCGGAATTCCAGCCCGCCCAGGCTGCGCTCAGCCAGCGTATGCAGGATGCGCATGATGCTCCAGGACTTTGCGGCAGGCGCCCAGCACGTCGTCGGGCGTGACGGAATTGATGCCGTCGCGGGGATGGCGGGGCACGACCGCGGCGGAGTAGGGGCGGTCCCAGAACCATTCCGGATTGGACTCGTTGAAGACGCCCACGTAGGGCACGCAGGCGCCCTGGGCGATATGCGACGGGCCGCAATCGTTGGCCACGATCAGGCGCGCACGCAGCATGAGGGCGCTGAGCTCCGGCACCGAGCGGCAGTAGGCGATGGAAAACTCAGGACGCCGCATGGCTTCGAGCTGGTCGCGTTCGATGACTTCCTGTTCTCCCAGCACGAACAGGAAGCGGGTGTCCTGGCCCAGCAGCAGCTTTAGCCTTTCGGCCAGGCGCAGATAGTTCAGCAGGCTCCAGCGTTTGAACGCGCCGGAGCCGCCGCCAGGGATCAGGACCACGTCGGCCCCTGGTCCCTCGTGCCGATGCGGGTGGGCTAGTGTCTGGAAGCAACGGCGCGCCGCGGCCTCGGCGTCGAACTGCCGGTACGACGCCAGCAGCCGGAGATTCGCCAAGCCGATGTACTCGGCAAGGCTCTTGCGATGGGAGTGCGTCCAGGCCAGGTCGCTCATTCGCGCGTTGTGAAAGCCGAACCGCAAGGCGGGCCGGCGCAGCAGGTTGATCAGGCCGAAGCGTTCGCTGCTGTGGTGCAGGCTGACGCAAACGGGGGTGTGCTTCTTGAGCGTGCGCAGATAGTCGCCGAACGTGGCGGCCCGGACAAACTCGTCGACCCAGGGCAGGCCCCGGTAGAAGCCGGCGAGGTCGTCGCGGGCGACCACCCGGATCCGCCTCGAGGCCCACCAGGTTTTCAGTTGATAGAGCGCCGGCAGGGCGACGATCTGGTCGCCCAGCTGGGGCTGGCTTCTGACATATACGACGACTTCCGACATGGGCAACCTCGTTTGCACGGCAGTTTTCTTGGAGTCCGCAGACTGCTGCCGCGCAATGTATCGATCCTGTCGAATGAATCTTTCCGAGGTCTTTTAAGGAATGTGAAGAAGCTGCCGGACGTGGTTAACACAACTAAACAACTACATCCTTCTGCGGTTTCGGTTCACGTCGTCGTTGCGCGGCTACTTGGAGCCGCCGGAGTTCGGATAGCCCGGAGGCGGCGTAGCGCCGCCGCCCTTGGTGCTGGGCACGTTGTCATTGGCCTCGCGGTGGCGGCCCTGCTTGTCGGTCTTGTGCATGTCGGACCGGGCGTGATCGCCCTTGTTCAGGTTGGGCGGGGTGGTCGGCGTGTTCGGCGTCGCATTCGGCGCGGGCGGCTTCTGTCCGGGCGGCACGGGCTGGTTGGGGGGCACGGCGGTGCCGTCGTTCGGCGTGTTGGACGGCGAGGTGGGCATGGCGGACTGCGCCAGCGCACCGGCCGAAGCCAGTCCGGCGGACAAGGCCAGTGCGTAGGTGAAGGCTCGGAATTTCATGAGTACGCTCCTATGTGAGATAGCGGGATGCGATCCGCAAGCGCCATGCCCGGGCTGAGCCGCCGGGGAGAGCGTCACAAGAGCCGGAAAAAAATGCCGATCGGTGGAATATCTGCGCGCAAGCGCTGCAGTTGGCTTCGCGCCAGATGTTCAGGGGGCGGTGGGCACGACGCTTGCTGGATGGGGCAGTCCGGATCGGCGCACGAGACGCCGCCGTTGCCGGAGTTCAACGTGGGGATAGGCCCCGCACAGGAGAAACGCATGGAGCATCAAACCAATATTGTTGGCGGACCCAAAAGTTCGGCGACGGGCCCGGGCCCTGAAGTCATGGCCGCGGACACCCTGGAGGGCAACGACGTCGTCAACGCCGCGGGAGAAGGGCTGGGATCCATCAAGGACATCATGATCGACGTGCCGCGCGGACGAGTCGCGTATGCGGTGCTGTCGCGCGGCGGCATCCTGGGGATGGGCGACAAGCTCTTTGCCATTCCCTGGGCGGCATTGACCCTGGACACGGACCGCAAGTGCTTCATTCTGAACGTGGACAAGGAGGTGTTGAAGAACGCGCCGGGGTTCGACAAGGACGACTGGCCCAGGATGGCGGACGAAAGCTGGGCGCTCAGCGTGCACAAGTACTACAACCAGGATCCGTACTGGTAACGCGCAGCTTTGAAGGGCGGCCCCGAGCCGCCCTTTTTCAGTCATCCCGTTCTTTCCCTGCCGGTCGGCCGGCTTTTCCTATGCACACCCCTCTTAGCCACGATGCCGGCCTGGCGCTACGCTCGGTCAAGTTTTCGGGAAAACACGCAGGCCGGCGGACTCCCGTTGCCCTGCGCCGCGAGGCGGCGGGGCTCAACGGATTCAGCTTCCAGGCGGCGGCCGAGTTGGTAGCGCGGGTCCGGCATCGTATCGACCAGGCGGAAAGCGAAAACTGGATGGCGCGCCTGTGGCAACGCGACGCCACGCTGTGGACGGGGACCGATGAGGATCGCTGGCTGGGCTGGCTGCAGCCGGGCATGGCGCCCCGGGCGCTCGGCCGCATGACGGCAATCTGCCGCAGGTTGTGCGTGGCCGGGTTCTCGGATGCGGTGTTGCTGGGCATGGGTGGCGCCAGCCTCGGCGCCGAGGCGCTGGCCCGCACGCTGGGCGTGGCCAGCGGAGGCTTGCGCCTGCACGTGCTGGACTCGACCGACGTAGCCCAGGTGCGCGCGGTGCAGTCCGCGGTGGATATCACGCGTTGCCTGTTTGTCGTCTGCAGCAAGTCCGGATCGACCCTGGAATCGCGCATGCTCGCTGCCTACTTCCATGAACAGGTGGCGCGGCGGCTTGGACGGCAGGAAGCGGGGCAGCGCTTTGTCGCCATTACCGATCCTGGGTCTCCGATGCTGGACCGCGCACGGGCGGACGGTTATGCCGCCGTCTTCGAGGGCGAGCCGTCCGTGGGCGGGCGCTACTCCGTGCTGTCGCCCTTCGGACTGGTCGCGCTGGCGCTGCTGGGGCACGATCCCGCGGCATTCCTGCGCAGCGCCCGCCCCATGGTGCGGGCATGCGCGGCGCAGGCCCAGGCGAGCGCCAATCCGGGGTTGCTTCTGGGTGCGCTGCTGGGCGAGGCCGCATTGGACGGCCGCAACAAGTCACCATCCTGGCCGCGCCCGGGCTGGAATACGTGGGGTGTTGGCTCGAGCAATTGCTGGCCGAATCCACCGGCAAGAATGGGCGGGGCATCATCCCTGTCGCCCACGAGCCGGCCGGGGATGCGTGCGATTATGGCCGCGACCGCATGTTCGTCCACCTTGCGCACAGCGATACGCCTGGCGCGGACCTGGACACGCGTATGCGGCGGCTGGCGGCTGTGGGATTCCCGGTGGTGCGTTGCGAGCTGCCGTCAGCCCAGTCGCTGGGCCAGGAGTTCTTTCGTTGGGAAATGGCCACCGCCGTGGCCGCCGCCGTGCTGCGCGTCAACCCGTTCGATCAGCCGGACGTCGAAGCCAGCAAGGCGCGCACGCAGGCGCTGGCGGCGCGTCACGAAGCCGGCATCGGGGGAGCCGATCCTATGCCCCGGCTAGTCGAAGGCGCGCTGGCCTTCCATGGCGAGGCCCAGGGGGCGACCGCGATCGAGCTGCTGGCGTCGTACTTTGCGGGAATGGACCAGGGCGACTACGTGTCGCTGCTGGCCTATGTCGCACGGAATCCGGTCCACGAGGCGCGCCTCGCCGCGATGCGCTGCCGGCTGCGCCAGGCGACTGGGGTTGCAACCATGGGCGGGTTCGGTCCGCGCTACCTGCATTCCATAGGCCAGTTGCACAAAGGCGGCCCCGCGGGCGGACGATTCCTGTTCATTACCGCGGACGCCGGGGAGGAGCTGCAAGCGCCCGGCCACGCCCTGGGCTTCGCCGCCATGCAGCGCGCGCAGGCCTTGGGCGACATGGAGGAGTTGGCCTCGCGGGGCCGGCCGTGCTTGCGCGTACACATCGCGGGGCCGGTGGAGGCAGGACTCTCCCGCCTTGCTGCGCTGCTGGACCGCGCGTTGGTCTCAATGGTCGTCAGCTAGCCGCCTTGCTCGTCGCCGCCCTGTCGGGCGGGCGCGGCCAGGGCATGATGGAGGTCGACCTCGACTGCCCGGTCGAGCCGCAGGACCGGTTGAAGCGTCGGCAGCACGAACTCAAGATGCTGGGCGTTGCTTACGCTGCAGGACAGTGGGGCGCCGATCCAGAGGAAAGCCGCAACGCAGCAATTGCCGTGCCGCACGCATGCGGGCACGTGGTTTGCTGATGGCGATGTGGCGGCATTCCGTCCGCCTTCAGGAGCAGCGTCATGGACAAGTTCGACCGCGATACGACGGCGGCACCCGCCGAGATCTTGAGTGAAGGTGAACAGAGGGCGCGGCGCACGCTCGAAGCTGCGCGGCGCTTGCTGGACCCGCAGGCGGAACCTGCCGCCGCCGTCTCTTCAGTTGAGGCGGAACTCCAGCGCTACGTCAGGCAGGCGTACCACAGGCGCTCATACGGCGCCTATGGTTGAGCGTTACGGCTGCGGGTCGTCCCAGACTGACGTGTGCCGATACTGTTCGGCGCGCGCCAGCGTGCGGTAAAAATCCGCGCCGACCCGTATCAGCCTTTCCAGTTCCTCCGGCCGCAGCATGGGCTGCAGCGCGATCAGGCATTCGGCATAGTTGGCCAATACTTCCGGCCATTCATGGAAGTCCCGGTCGACCGCTGGCGTGGCGATCATTTGTGCCAATAGTTCCTCGCGATCCATAAGCGTATTCCGCAGCAAGCGTACTGGTTGCAGATGCACCTGCAGGTATGCGCATCTGTTCCTACGCGGGTATCGAAAACCCGGGGAATGGCTCCTACTTCTTGGCGGCGTCCATGCGTTGCTGCATGCTTGTCGCCATTTCCAGGTGCTGCTGTAGCACCGGCAGGGTCTCGATTGCGAATTGCTTGACGTCGGGATCCTTCACATCGTTCGAGGCTTTCTCGAAGAGCTTCACCGCGTCCTGGTGCGCGGATACGCCGATCTCGTCCACATAGGCCTTGTCGAAGCTGTCGTCGCGCAAGCCCAGCGCCTTCAGTTTGGCCTGCTGGACCAGCGATGGCTCGGTCGGCGCCTGGTAGCCCTTGCCTTGCGCGAGCGTGGCCAGCTGTTGGCCGGCCTTGCCGTGGTCATCGATCATTTTCTGGGCAAATGCCTTCACGTCGGGGTCGCGGGCTTTCTCCAGGGCGAGCTTGCTGCCGGCGACTTCGAGATTGCCGGCCTGGGCTGCGTTCTCCAGGAAGTCGCGGTCGGCGCTGTCCAATTTCGCTTCCGCGGCCGAGGGGCGCGCGGCGGGCGCCGTCTGCGCCTGCGCTGCAGGAGCCGCAGCCCATGTCAGCGAGGCGAGGACCGTGGCGGTCAGATAGCGGATTTTCATGGAAACCTCCAGATAGGGGCGCAGGGCGCCATTTGAGTGGGAAGCCAGCATCCAGCAGCAATCGCTGTTCCCGCCCGTCGGCGGCTTCAGAGGGGCTTGGGCTTGCCCGTCAGTTCGGCGTAGGTCGCCGGCGCGGCGTCGGCCTGGCCAGTCTTGAAGACCCGGGCATAGCACTGCGTGCCGGCAGGAATCTCATCGTCGACCGCGTCGGTGACGCCCGTAGTTGTCGGCAAAGCTGCTGTGCTGGATCACGCCCAGGCAGGTTTCAGCCTGTATGGTGTTGGACCGCAGTCGGGCGTCTTCAGCAACGCCTCCCGCCTGCGCGGCGGTGGCGATCACGCCTGCGCTGCCTCCCAGCGGCTGGCCGAGAACTTCTCCGCCATCATCAAACTGCCGTACCCCATTGCCATTTCGGCGATGACTTCGCCCACCGCGGGCGCGATCTGAAAGCCCCCGCCCGAGAAGCCGAAAGCATGCAGCAGCCGCGGCACCCTGGGGCTGAAGCCGATGACCGGGTTCTTGTCGCTGAAATAGCCTTCGATGCCGGACCAGCAGCGGATCACGCTGGCGCAGGCCAGCGCGGGCAAGACGGATGGAGCCGTACGGCCGAGTTCGGCGAGCGCGGCGCGACCCGGCCGGCTGCGGTCTCCCGGCAGCGCGCTGCCGTAGCCGCCGCCCATGACCACATTGCCGCGCGCGACCTGGCGGGCGTAGAAGCCGCCGCCTTCCACGCCCAACGACACGCCGATCTGGGGTGTGAGCGGCTCGGTGACCAGCATGGTCGGATACTTGACCTGCAGGGGCAGGTCGTCGCCGAACCAACGGGCTACCGCCGCGCCCCAGGCGCCAGCCGCATTGATGACGGTGTCGGCGTGTACGCGCCGGCCGTCGGCGGCAGTCAGCAGGAAGCCGCTACCCTGGGTGTCCGCCTGCGTGATGGCGCAATGTTCGAGCAAGCTGGCGCCGGCGCGCGCGGCGGCATGGGCGAAGGCGGGCGCGACCAGGCGCGGATTGGCCTGGCCGTCTTCCGGACATAGCGAGCCACCGGCAATGCCCGGACCCAGCGCGGGAAAGCGGCGGCGCAGCTCGGCGGCGTCGATGATCTCCAGGCCCAGGTCGAAGTCGCCGACCTTGTCGCGGTAGGCACAAAGCTTGTCCAGGTCGGCCTCGGAGCGCGCCAGCTTCAGGTGGCCGCTGCGCACGTATTCCGCATCGGTGCCGATGAGGTCCGGCAGGCGGGACCAGATGCCGTGCGCGCGCTGCGCCAGGTACAGCTGTTCGATCGAACGTCCCTGCCTGCGCACGCCGCCGAAGTTGACGCCGCTGGCGCGTGCGCCGCTTGCGCCGCTGTCGATCAGCGCGGTGGCGATGCCCATGCGGCGCAGCGCCAGGGCGGCGCTGGTGCCCACCAGGCCGGCGCCGATGATGGCGACTTCCGTATGCAGCGGGTTCATGGTTCCACCTTGCCGAGCATGGACAGGTTCAGCGGCTTGACCGGCGCCTGGCCGCGCAAGCGGCCTATGTCCGCCAAGGCCAGTCCACGGCAGTTGGCCAGCAGTTCGGCCGCCCCCGACTGGCACATGCGCCCCTGGCACAGGCCCATGCCGATGCGCGTCAGCGCCTTCAAGCGGTTGAGATCGTCGATGGCGTATTGCGCGGCCGCGGTGCGCAATGTGCCGGCGCGCACTTCCTCGCAGCGGCAGACCATGACGGAGTCGTCGCAGGCGGCATCCGCGCCGGGCAGGGGAAAGGCCCGATCCAGGCCGCGCCGGAATTGCGCCCAGCGCGCCTGGCGGCGGGCCAGCCACTGCACCCTGGCGGCGCTGACGGCGATGCCGCTGTCTGCCAGCATGGCCAGCGCGGCGCGTTCCCCCGCAAGCTCGGCCAGGATGGCGCCGCCTATGCCTGCGCCGTCGCCGGCCAAGTAGACGCCGGCCTCCGAGCTGCGGCCTTCGGGATCGCGGCGCGGCAGCCAGGCGCGCTGGGCCGTGTCGAATTCAAAGGCGCAGTCCAGCAGGTCGGCAAGCTGCGTTTCCGCGCGCAGTCCGTGGCCGATTGCCAGTGCGTCGCAAGCAATGGCGCGCTGCTTGCCGCCCAGGGTCGCGAGCGCGCGCTCGACGCGGCCTGCGCCCTCGGCCGCATCCAGCCTTGCGCCGTGGTGCACCGGCACGCCGCGGGCGCGCAGCCAGCCCAGGTAGTACATGCCCTTGGCCAGCATGCCGGGCTGGCTCAGCAGTGCCGGCGCGGCGCGGACCTGGCTGCCTGGCGGCGCGCAGTCCAGCACCGCCTGCACCTGGGCGCCGGCGCGCGCATATTGGTAGGCGACCAGGTAGAGCAGGGGGCCGGTGCCGGCGAACACGATGCGTGGCCCAAACGTACAGCCCTGGCTCTTCAGCGCGATCTGCGCGCCGCCCAGCGTATAGACGCCGGGCAGTGTCCAGCCCGGGAAGGGCAGGACGCGGTCGGTGGCGCCGGTGGCAAGCAGCAGCCGTGAGTAGGGCAGGGTTTCCAGTTCGCCGTGGCGGACCAGGTCCAGGCTGCCCGGGGCGGCATTCCACACCGCGGTGGCGGCGCGGTAGTCTGCTCGGGCAGCTAGGTCCGCGCCCGCCGCGTGGATGGCTTGCGCGCGCTTCCATTCGAAGCCATAGCGCTGGCGCGCGGAGCCGCGAGGAGCCGCGCCTTGGCGATAGATCTGGCCGCCAGGCAAGGCGGCTTCGTCCACGATCACCGGGCGCACGCCGTGGCGCAGCAGCGTCTGCGCGGCGCGCACGCCCGCAGGACCGGCGCCCACCACCACCATGCGCGGCGCGCCATCGGCGCCGGGAGGGTTCACTTGCATGCGAGTTCTCCGGGCTGGGCGCTGACCAGTTCCATGCCGTCTGCGACCGCGGTGGAGCAGGCGCGCAGGCGTGCTCCGTCCGCCGTCTGCACCCAGCAATCCTGGCAGGCGCCCATCAGGCAGAAGCCGGCGCGCGGCGCGCCTTCGCCCAAGGTGACGCGCAATTGCTGCGCGGCAAGCAGCAACGCCGTCAGCACGGTGTCGCCCTCATGGGCTTGCAGCGCCAACCCGTTCCAGGTCAGGCGCAACGGCGCCGAGGCAGGTAGCGAGACGCGGCGCAGCAGCGGTTTCATGCGGCGGTCTCCGCGCGGCGCAGCTGGGACAGAGTGCGGTCTGGCAGGATGATGTCTGCGTCGTAGCGCAGCTCCACGATGGCCGGCATGCGATGCTCCCGGGCATATGCCAGCGCGGCGTCATAGGCCGGCGCGAAATCCTCCGTGCGCTCGACCGCGGCGCCGTAGCCGCCATAACTTTGCGCCAGCCGCGCGAAATCGGGGTTGACCAGTTCCGTCGCCAGGGCGCGTCCGGGATAGGCGCGTTCCTGATGCAGGCGGATGGTACCGAACAGGCCGTTGTTGAAGACCAGCACCACAATGCCCAACCGATACTGGGCCGCGGTGGCCAGCTCCTGCATGGTCATCTGGAAACAGCCGTCGCCGGCGAAGCAGACCACGGCTGCGTTGCGGTCGCGCAGCTTGGCCGCGATGGCCGCAGGCAGGCCGTAGCCCATCGCGCCGACGGCGGGCGCAAGTTGGCTGCCCGGTCCTTTGAAGGCGATGTGCCGGTGCGCGTAGAGCGCGTAGTTGCCCGCGCCCACTGTGACGCAGGAATGCCGCGGCAGCGTGGCCGCGACGTGGCGCGCCGCCGCGTTCAGGTCCAGCGGGCCGGGCGTGGGCGGCAGCGCAGGCGCCGCGGCGGCCGCTACAGCGCCGCGGCGGCGCGGCTGCCAGCCCGGCGTCGGCTCCAGTCCCGCGGCGGCCCGGGCGAAACCGTCCACACTGGCGACCATGCCCAGCGCCGGCGTGCACAGCCGCCCGATCTCGTTGGCGTCCGGGTGGATATGGATCAACGTCTGGCGCGGCGTGGGCGAAGCCAGCCACTCATAGTTGATGGTTGTCGGCTCGCACAGGCGGGTGCCCAGCGCGATGACGAGGTCGCTGTCCATGACGGCGCGTTTCTGGTGCGCGGGCATGCTGGCGCTGACCTGGCCGACGAAATTGGGATGGTCGTTGTCGAACAGCTCCAGGCGGCGCCAGGCGGTGGCTACTGGCAGGTCGAAGCGCAGGGCGAAGTCGCGCATGGCCTCGCGCGCGGCTTGCGGCCAGCGCGAGCCGCCCAGCAGCAGCAAGGGCCGCTCTGCCGCTTCCAGCAATTCACGCAGGCGCAGCATGTCGGCGTCGGCCGGACGGGCGCAGGGCGGCTGTGGCGCGGCGGCCAGGGCCACGTCGGCGACGCCGGACAGCATGTCTTCGGGCAGGGAGAGGACCACCGGTCCTGGGCGTCCGCCCGTGGCGATCGCCCAGGCGCGCGCCAGGTATTCGGGAATGCGGTCGGCCCGCTCGATCTGCGCGACCCATTTCGCCAGCGGCGCGTACATGGCGCGGTAGTCCACCTCCTGGAAACACTGGCGGTCGGCGGTGTCGCCGCCGACCTGGCCGATGAACAGGATCATGGGCGTGGAGTCTTCCCTTGCCGTGTGCACGCCGATCGCCGCATTGGTGGCGCCCGGGCCGCGCGAGACGAAGCAGATGCCCGGCTGGCCGGTCAGCTTGCCATGCGCTTCGGCCATGTAGGCGGCGCCGCCTTCCTGGCGGCAGACCACCGCTTCGATCGCGTCGCGCCGGGCATAGAGCGCGTCGATGCAAGGCAGGAAGCTCTCGCCCGGCACCATGAACACGCGTTCCACGCCATAGGCCTGCAGCTGCGCGACCAGCAGTTCGCCGCCGCTGCGGGAGGCAGGGGCCGGCGCGCTCATGCCGCGTCTCCTTGCAGCGCCAGCGCCACGCGTTCCGCGCCATAGTCGCGTTCGGCCGCGGTCCGGCTGACCTTGCCGCCCAGCACGTCGTTGCGGATGGCGGCCGCGCTACGGTCAGCGGGCGCGCCGTAGCCGCCGCCGCCGGGCGTTTCCAGGCGCACGGACTGGCCGCTGGCCAAGCCGTGGCCGGCGATCTTGTTGGGCAGGCGCTGCTCGTCGGCGCGGCCGGGGTTCTGGATCACGCGCGAGGTGCCTCCCGTCAGGCCGCCGTTCAGGCCGGCCGCGCCGAACAACGCGGCGTCGCAGCGGATGGTGCAGACCAGCTGGTCATGCAGCGAACGGATCTGGCGCGCGATGCCCATGCCGCCGCGATGGCGGCCCGCGCCGCCGCTGTCGTTGACCAGCGCGTACTCCTCGACCAGCAGCGGGTACTCGATCTCCAGCGCCTCGGCGGGCAGGTTGGAGGTATTGGTCACGTGTACCTGGATGCCGTCCATGCCGTCGCCCTGCGCGCGTCCACCCGCGCCGCCGCCCAGTGTTTCCAGGTAGACGAAGGTGCCCTTGCCGTCCTGCATGGGCACGGAGAACAGCATGGAAGGCATGACATCGTTGCACGAGGCCATGGCGCGGTCTGGCGGCAACAGCTGGCCCAGTGCGCCGATCACCGTGCCGGCCACGCGCTGCGCGGTGGTGACGCGCGCGCCCACCGCCGCCGGAAAGCGCGGGTTGGTAATGGTGCCCTCGGGGGCGGTGATGGTGATGGGCTGGAACAGGCCGTTGTTGGGCATGAGCTCGGGATCGAGCATGGCCTTCACCGCGAAGTAGACGCTGGCGTTCAGGGCGCTGGCGGGCAGGTTGAAGGCGCCGCGCGCCTGCTTGCTGGTTCCGGTGAAATCGACATGGAGCTGGCCGTCGCGCGCCTCGACGTTGGCCTGGATGGTGACGGGATCGCCGCCCATGCCGTCGTCGTCCATGCGCTCGGTGAAGGTATAGGTGCCAGCCGGCAGTTGCGCGATGCGGTTGCGCAGGCGTCTCTCGGTATACAGCATGATGCTGTCGATGGCGGACAGCAGGATCTCCAGACCGGACTGCTGCACCAGTTCCAGCATCAGCCTGGCGCCCTTGTCGTTGGTGGCGATCTGGGCGCGGATATCGTGCATCCGGTTGTCCGGTTCGCGCGTGTTGTGCGCGATCATCTCCAGCAGGTCCATGTCCAGCTCGCCCTCGCGCACGATGCGCATGGCCGGCAGGCGGATGCCTTCCTCCCACACCGTCTTCAGGTGGTGCGAGGTCGAGCCGGGAACGGCGCCGCCGACGTCGGTGTGGTGGCCGATGTTGGCCGCGAAGAAGCGCAGCACGCCCTCGTGGAAGATGGGGGTGATGACGGTGATGTCGGGCGCATGCGTACCGCCCGCCAGATAGGCGTCGTTGCACAGGAACGCATCACCCGGGCGCACGCCGGCCGCGCCGTAGCGCCGCAGCACGGCGTCTATGCCGCCGGACAGCGATCCCAGATGCACCGGCACGTGGGCCGCCTGCGCCACCAGGCGGCCGGCGGCGTCGAATAGCGCCACGGAGCAGTCCTTGCGTTCCTTGATGTTGGTGGAAAAGGACGAGCGGATCAGCGTATTGCCCATTTCCTCGGTGATGGACAGCAGGCGGTTGCTGAAGACCTCCATTTCGATGGGGTCGAAGGTGTCCGTGCCGACGGCGGAAGTCGATCGATTGGTCATGGCGTACGCCTTAGCTGTTGAGGTTGACGACGAGGTTGCCGTATTCGTCGGCGCGCGCCTGCTGGCCCGGCAGCACGACGGTGGTCGAGCTCATTTCCTCGATCACGGCCGGCCCGTCCAGGGGCACGCCCACCGGCAGGAGGGCGCGGCGCAGGATGGGCGTGTCCACCCATCCCTCCCCTTCGAAGTACACGTTGCGGCGTTCCTTCAAGGCGCCGGCCACGCTTTCGCCGCCTTGCACGCGGGCCACGGGCGCGCGCGGCACCAGGCCGGTGGCGCGCACGCGGCAATTGACGATCTCCACCGGACGGCCGGCGGCGTCATAGCCATACTCGCGCACGTGCGCCGCGCTGAATGCCGCCACGAACGCATCCAGCGGCATCAGTTGCATGCCGTCCAGCGGCACGGCGATCTCGAAGTTCTGGCCCTGGTAGCGTGCGTCGATCACGGCGGACAGGCGCTGCTCCGAGTCGCCCACGCCTTCGCTGGACAGCCAGGCGCGCGCCTTGCCGGCCAGGGCTTCCAGCGCCTGCCGCACGGCGGTCCAGCCGTTCGCGGTGGCGTGCGCCATCAGCGTCTGCACGAAGTCCATGGAAATGTCGGACAGCAGGATGCCGCGCGCGCACATGGTGCCGGGTTCTTGCGGGATCAGCAGGGTGCCGATGCCGCAATCGCGCGCCAGTTCGGCGGCATGCAGGCCGCCCGCGCCGCCAAAGGCGCAGAGGGCAAACTTGCGGATGTCGTGACCCCGTTCGGTGGAGACCGCGCGCACCGCACGCGCCATGTTGGAGTTGGCGATGCGCAGAATGCCGTAGGCGGCTTCCTCCACGCTCAGCCCCAGCGGGCGGGCGATCTGCGCCTCCAGCGCCTCGCGCGCCTGGCGCGCATGCACGGCCATGCGGCCTTCCAACAGCGCGACCGGGTTCAGTCGGCCCAGCACGACGTGGGCGTCGGTGATGGTCACGACCTGGCCGCCGCGGTTGTAGGCGATGGGACCAGGGACCGCGCCCGCGCTCTGCGGGCCGACCTTCAGCGCGCCCGCGTCGTCGATGCGCGCGATGCTGCCTCCGCCCGCGCCGATGACGTGCACGTCCACCATCTGGGTCTTGACCGGATAGTCGGCCACCAGGCGGCTGGAGGTGAACAGCGGCCGCAGCTCGGCCACCAGCGACACGTCGGTGCTGGTGCCGCCCACGTCGAAGGTGATCAGGTTGGGCAGGCCCGCCACGCGGCCGAGTTCGGTGGCGCCGATCACGCCAGCGGCCGGGCCCGACACGCAGGTGCGCACCGGCGCCGTCAGCACCGATTCCACGGACATCAGGCCGCCGTTGGAATGCACCGTGGTCGGCTCGGCCGCCACGCCCATGGCGCGTACCGAACTGACCAGGCTGCGCATGTAGCCGGCCATGCGCGGGCCGACATAGGCGTTGAGCGCAGTGGTGGACATGCGCTCGTACTCGCGGAACTCCGGCAGAATTTCGCTGGAAACGCTCAGGTAGACGCCCGGCAGGTGCTCGGCCAGGATGTCGCGGGTGCGGCGTTCGTGCGCATCGTTGCGGTAGCTGTGCATGAAGCAGATGGCGACCGATTCGACGCGGGCTGCGGCCAGCTCGCGCGCCACTGCCACCACCTCGTCTTCGTCCAGCGCCTGCAGCACCGAACCATCCGCGCCGACGCGTTCAGTCACTTCGAAGCGCCACTCGCGCGGCGCCAGCGGCTGCGGCTTGGTGACGTTGTAGTCGTAGAGATGGGGGCGTGTCTGCCGGCCGATCTCCAGCACGTCGCGAAAGCCGCGCGTGGTGACCAGCGCGCAGCGCGAACCCCTGCGCTCGATGACCATGTTGGTGGCCACCGTGGTGCCGTGGCCCACGTGCGCGAGTTCGGAGCCGGCGATCTCGTGTTCGCGGATCAGATGGGCCAGGCCCGTCTGGATGGCCTCGGCCGGATCGTGCGGCGTGGAGGGCACCTTGAAATAGTGCAGTTCACCGGAGTGCTCGGCAAGCAGGGTGAAATCGGTGAACGTGCCGCCTACGTCGAAGCCGACGCGAAAACGGCGGGCGCCCGGGGCGGATGCGGTCTGGGTCACGCTGGTCTCCAGGATGCTGGCGCACAAGGCGCCGGGAGTGGGATGACCAGAATGCTATTGATGCACCATCATTCGGTCCAATCAAAGATTGGTATCAGTGATTATCACTGGCATGAATGATTTATCAGTACGGATGGGACTCCGCCGGCTGCGCCTGGTCGAACACCATCCCCTGCGCCTGGCAAACCTTCAGGATTTCCTCGCGCAGCCAGCGATGCGCCGGAATGTTGTCCGAGCGTTCGTGCCAGATCAGGTTGACGGTTCGCTGGGCGAAGGGAAAGGGCGCCTCGACGGCTTCCAGTAGATGGCTGTAGGGACTGTTGCGCACGGTGTTCAGGGGCACCACGCAGATCAGGTCGGTTTCGGCCAGCAAGCGCGGCGCCAGCGCGAACTGGTTGATGGTGAGCACCACATTGCGCTTGTAGCCGTGGGGCGCGAGCTCATGGTCGATCAGGGTCGGCGTGCCCAGCAGGCTGACCATCAGGTGCCGCGCGCGCAGGAAGCTGTCCAGCGTGAAGCGCGGCTGCGCCAGCAGCGGATGCCCTTTGCGCATGGCGCAGACGTAGGTCAGCGTTTCCAGCGGCAGGGTGCGCAGGGACGAGCCGAAGTTCGAATACACGCCCGCCGCCATGTCGACTTCGCCTTTTTCCAGCAGCACGCCGGCGTTGTCCAGCGAGTAGGGATGCAGATGGATGCGGACATTGGGCGCCACCGTCTGCTGCTCCACGAACAGCGGCCGGATGACCTGATCCGCCACGTAGTCGGACATGGCCATGCGGAACACGGCCTCGGAGCGCGCCGGATCGAAATCGTTGCGTTCCAGTGTGTCGGCGATGCGGGCCAGCGCGTCGCGGATCGGGGGCCACAGGAGTTCGGCGCGCTGCGTGGGCAGCACGCCGCCCTGTATCTTCACGAACAGCGGGTCCTTCAAAGTCAGGCGCAGCCGGTTGATGGCATTGCTGACTGCGGGCTGCGTCATGTGCAGCGCAGAGGCCGCACGCGTGACGTTGCGTTCGGTCATGACCGCATCAAAGATGCGTAGCAGGTTCAAGTCCATCGAGGTCAGCATCGCAGTCTCAGATGATTATCAAAATTGGTGATAGAGATCTATTTTAATTGTTGATTAGCCATATAACGCGGGACCGCTTAATCTTCCCCCGGTGCAAGCGCAGTCGATACACCACGAGGGGAAATCATTGATGGTCAAGCATCTGAAAACTCTGGCCGCTGCCTGTCTGGCGGCCGGGATCGCCGCGCCCGCGATGGCCGCGGACGCCTATCCCAGCAAGCCGATCACGATCGTCCTGCCCTACGCAACGGGCGGGTCGGCCGACATGCTGGCGCGCTTCGCCGCGCAAGCCCTGCAGACCGAGCTGGGCAAGCCCGCCATCGTCGAGGCCAAGCCGGGCGCGGGCGGCGTGCTGGGTACCGAGTTCGTCTCGCGCGCCGAGCCGGACGGCTACACGCTGGCGCTGACCGCCAGCGGCACCATGGCCGTCAATCCCTACGTCTACAAGCTGCGCTACAAGCCGCTGGAAGACTTCAAGCAGATCACTGTGCTGGTCGACCTGCCTTTCGTGGTGGTCACGAACAATGAATTCCCCGCCAAGAATCTCAAGGAATTCATCGACTACGGCCGCAAGAACCCGAACAAGATCACCTTCGGCAATGCCGGCCTGGGCACCCAGCAGCACCTGACCCAGCTCATGTTCGCGCGTGCCGCCGGCATGCAGGTCAACATCGTGCCCTACAAGGGCAGCAGCCCGGCCATGAACGATTTGCTGGGCGGCCATATCGATGCCGTGCTGGACAACACGGGTGTACAAACGCCCTTCATCAAGGCCGGCAAGGTGCGGCCCTTGTTCGTCACCAATCCGGAACGCGTGGCGGCCTTGCCCGATGTGCCCACCGCGCCAGAAGCCGGCTTGCCCGGGTTCTCCGCGGTCGCCTGGTTCGGTCTGGCCGCGCCCAAGGGCACGCCGGACGAGATCGTCGACAAGATCCAGCAGGCCCTGGCGCGCGAGTTCGCCAAGCCGGAAATGAAGCAACGCCTGCTGGACCTGGCGATGATCCCGCGCGTGTCGACGCCGGCTGAAACCACGGCGCGCGTAAAGAGCGATTTGGAAACCTTCGGCAAGATCGCCAAAGAGGTCGATCTCAAGCCGATGTGACCTCCGGGCGCGCGGCATTGTGCCGCGCGTTTGCAGGGCCTATTGCCTGCGGTTCTCGATCTCCAGCTGCCGCAGGTATTCCGCGCCCGTGCGCATCCTCACATATTCGGCGTGGCGCTGGCGGTACTTGAGGCTGAAGACATCGGGTTTCTGCGACCCGCGGTAGAGATCTGCCATGCCCGAGCGCTTCCACAGCGCCAGATCGGCGCGCACTTGCGCGCGGGTCTTGGACGCGGCGGCGGGCGGGGACGGCGGGTAATCCAGGTCGCCATAGGTGACGAGGCCGGCGTTCTTTGCCTGCGCCAACTCGAGCTTGACCTGTTCACGGGTCATCGGCTCGGCCTGGACGGCCGGGGCCGCGACGGCGACGGAAACGGCGAGGATCAACAGGGTCAGACGGTTCATATTTTCTCCATGCTTCGAGGGGCGTGGAGAAATTCTAGGCAAGGGGCGCCGACAGAATCCGGGCAGGCGGATTAGGTTTCTGTAATGTCGGCCGCCGCGATGCTGAAGCCTATGGTGGTGGTCCGGTTGGCCGACCTGGCGTAGCTGCGGCCGCCGTGCATGCGCGCGATCGCGGCGACGATAGCCAATCCCAGCCCATGATGGTTGGCATCGAACTCACGCGCGCTGTCGCTGCGGTAGAAGCGGTAGAAAAGCCGCGGCAGATGTTCTTCCGGTATCGGTTCGCCCGCGTTGCGCACCGAGATCAGGATTTCGCCAGCGCTGCCGGGCTTGATCTCGACCTCGATCACGCTGTCCGGAGCGGCATAGCGTACGGCGTTCGAGACCAGGTTCGACACGGCGCGCTGAAACAGGGTGCGATCGACCTGCGCCGACGCATCGCCTACCACCGCGATATCGACCCCCGCGTCCAGGGCCTCGGCCTCGTGGTACTGCGTCACCTCCTGGACGATGGCGGCCAGGCTGGCTTGCCAGCTGCCTCGCGCCTGCGCGCCGCGGTCGGCCTGCGACAGGAACAGCATGTCGTTGACGATGCTGGAGAGGCGCTGCAGTTCTTCCAGGTTGGAACCCAATGTTTCGCGCAAGGCCTGCGGCGACGGGCGCGTGCTCAGCGCCAGCTCGGTCTCGCCGATCAGCGTTGCCAGCGGCGTGCGCATCTCGTGGGCTACGTCGGCGTTGAATCCCTCCATCTGCACGTAGGCGCGCTCCAGCCGCTGCAGCACCGCGTTGAACTGGCGCACCAGGGGCCGGATCTCGCAGGGTTGGCCGCTTTCGTCCAGCCGTTCGCCGATGCGGTCAGGAGACAGTTGCGCGGCCTGCTTGCCCAGCGCATCCAGTGGCGCCAGCCCTCTGCGCACCAGCAGGGTTCCGACCGCCGCCACGACGATGGCGCCGGCCAGGGCGCAGGCGAACAGGGTCCAGGCCAGCGCCTTGCGCAGGAGGATATCGCTGGAGATGTCCAGCACCAGCTCGGCGTTCATGGCGTCGCCGGGCCCGCCGGGGAAGGGCAGCGTGAAGGCGATGCGCCGCTCATGCGTGAAGTCGTTGTCGCCGGCGATGGGGCTGCCGTAATAGACCTTTTCGCCGTCGATCTCCAGCACCAGCGAGAAGTCGGGGCGGCCATAGAAGAAGTCGCTGAGCTTGTGGCGCAGGCGGGTGGAGTCCTGGCTGGCGGCGTTTTCCTCGACCAGGTGCCGTACGACTTCGACCTTCTGCTGCAGCAGCGCTTCCTGGCGGCTGGCCAGGTTGAGGTTGGTCGCGTAATAGACCGCCACGCATACCAGGCCGAGCGCAATGAAGGTCTGGATCGCCAGCCAGCGCGACAGCCAGCGATGCAGCGATTTGGGGCGCTGCCCGGGCATCAGTCGCTCCGCGGTTCGAGCACGTAGCCCATGCCGCGCACGGTGTGCAGCAGTTTCTTGTCGAAGGGTTCGTCGACCTTTCCGCGCAGGCGGCGGATCGCGACTTCGACCACGTTGGTGTTGCTGTTGAAGTTGATGTCCCACACCTGTTCGGCCAGTTCCAGTCGCGACAGGACTTCGCCCTGCTTGCGCATCAGCAGGGCCAGCAGGGTGAATTCCTTGGCGGTCAGGTCCAGCCGTACCCCGTCGCGGCTGGCGCGCCGGCGCAGCAGGTCCAGTTCCAGCCCGTCGATGCGCAGCACGTTCTGGGCAATGGTCTCGGTCTGGCCGTGGCCGCTGCGTCGGCCCAGCGCCAGCACGCGAGCCAGCAGTTCCGACAGGGCGAAAGGCTTGGCCAGGTAGTCGTCGGCGCCGTCGCGCAGGCCCTTGACCCGGTCTTCGAGCTTATCGCGCGCGGTCAGCATCAGGACCGGGACGCGGCTGGTCTTGCGGATCTCGGCCAGCACCGAAAAGCCGTCCATGGCGGGCAGCATCACGTCCAGCAGGACTAGGTCGTACTGGCTTTCACGCACCAGATGCAGTCCGGTGACGCCGTCCTGGGCCACATCGACCACGTAGTTGTGTTCGGTCAGCGCTCGCCGCAAGTACTCGGCGAGTTTTTTTTCGTCTTCGATTACGAGTACTTTCATGTCAGCGGAAATAAAAAGAGTGCGCGGAAGTCCTCGGATGCTGCGTCTATTCTAGGCGGAATCGTTCTGCGGGAATAAACGCAAACAGGGCGGCCCAGCCGCCCTGTGCAGCGCTGGCGGGCACGCGGAGCGCGTGCGCCACGGGCCCGGCGCTCAGCCCGGGGTGTAGATCTCGTCCAGGCGGGCGCGTTCGGCCGGCGTCATGGCTTCCAGCTCCGCCATGGCATCGGCGCGGGTGCGGGAGGTGCCTTGCTTGGCCCAGCCCGGCTTGGCGGCGTTCAGATTGGTCAGGAACCACTGCTTAGGGTCGGACTTGGCCACGGCCAGTTCGGTCTTTACTTCGTCGCGCGTCTTGCCGCTGGCGGCGTGATCCGGCGCGATGGCGTAGCCGATCTCGGTGTTGGTCTGGTGCCAGGTGCTGGATGCGCTGGCGGCAAAGGGAAGGGCCAGGGCGGAACCCAGGGCGAGGACAGCGGAAATGGTTTTGATCTTCATGGATATCTCCCAGGTTGAGCGCGGCGCCGGTCGCGGTGTTGCGTCAGGCGCATACACGCTGTTTGTGTAGCGACGGTGACACTCTACGGACCCATGCCCGTCAATTCGCCGACGCCCTGATTACGTTTTCGTAAGGCCGCGAACCTTACGGAAATGTCATTTTTCTGTCGCTCGATTGACGAACCCGCCTGGATACATTGCCGGCTCGCCCTTTTCTTGGTTGAACCATGCATGTATCCGTCCTGCCGCTGACCCTGGCGGCCCTGATGATTGCCGCGTCTGCTTCTGCGTCCGCCCAGGACGCGGCCGCGGCCCGAATGCCTGCGCCGGCGCAGCAGAGCCAGAATGGCGGCGTGCTGACGCTGGAGCGCGCCCTGGCCGCGGCGCTCGAGCGCAATCCCGGATTTTCCGCGGCGAAGAATGAGGCCGCGGCGAGCGAGGGCCTGCTCAAGCAGGCGGGCGTGCTGCCCAACCCTTCCATCGACGTGAGCGTGGACGACACGCAATCGGCCACGCGCACCACTACCGCCATGTTGAACGTCCCGCTGGAAACCGGCGGTAAGCGCGCCGCGCGGGTCAAGGCGGCGGGGCTGTCCAGGGACCTGGCGCGCCAGGGCGTGGCGGACACTCGGGCCGGCCTGCGGGCGGCGGTCATTGCGGCCTACTTCGACGTGGCGGTGGCGCAGGAGTCCGTGCGCGTGACGCGCGGCACCGTGGATATCGCCAGCGGCGCCATGCGGCTGGCGGAGAGGCGCGTGGCCGCCGGCAAGGCGCCGCCGCTGGAGGGCAGCAAGGCCCAGGTCGCCCTGGCCAATGCGCGCATCGAGGCGCGCGCGGCCGAGGCTGCGCTGCTGGGCGCGCGCCGCAAGCTCGGCTTGCTCTGGGGCGAACCGGAGCCGGCCTTTGCCAGCGTGGGCGCGGATCTGAACGCACTGCCGGAACGGGCGTCGATAGACGAGCTGCGGGCAGGCCTGGCCGCATCGCCCAGGATGCGGGGCGGCAAGCTTGCCGTCGACCTGGGGCAGGCGCAGCTGGAGGTCGAGAAGAGCAAGCGCTATCCCGACATTACGCTGAGCGCTGGCGTGGCCCGCGACAACGAAGCGGGCCGCGACAAGGCCCAGCTCGGCGTGTCCATTCCGCTGCCGATCTTCGACCGCAACCAGGGCAATGTCTACGCCGCCACCATGCAGGCCTACAAGGCACAGGACCAGTACCGCGAGCTGGAGTCCGGCCTGATGGGAGAGCTGCTGCAGGCCGTGACCCGTTTCGATCTGGCGGCGGGCTCCGCGCGCGAGTACCGCAGCGCGGTCCTGCCTGGCGCCACCCAGGCCTATGAAGCTGCGCGCAAAGGCTTCGAGGCGGGGAAGTTCGGCTTTCTGGAAGTGCTGGACGCGCAGCGCACCCTCTCCGACGGAAACATTGCCTACCTGACGGTGCTGGCATCCGTGTACCAGGCTTCCGCGGATATCGACCGCATTCTTGGACGTTGAAACGAGCATAAGAAATGGCAAAGCACAAGAACAAGCAACCCCCCAAGATGTGGACCGCGGCCGGCCTGTGCGCGGCGCTGCTGTTGGCGCCCCTGTATCCGGCGCAGGCGGCGGGCGAAGCCGACCACGGTCATGCCGAGACGGAACAAGGCGCGGAGGCGCCGCAGGAACAGGAAAAAATCGCGCTCACGCCCGAGCAGGTCGCGGTGGCCGGCATCAAGTCCGAGGTTGCCGCGCCTGCCGCGCTGGCGACATCAGTGCAGTTCCCCGGCGAGATCAAGTTCAATGCGGACCGGACCGCGCACGTGGTGCCGCGCATGGCCGGCGTGGTGCAAAGCGTATCGGCGGACCTGGGCCAGCAGGTCAAGAAGGGTGAGCTGCTCGCCGTCCTGTCCAGCTCCGCGCTGTCCGAGCTGCGCAGCGAATGGCTGGCGGCGGCCAAGCGGCGCGACCTGGCCGCCCAGACCCACAGGCGCGAACGGCGCCTGTGGCAGGAAAAGGTGTCCGCCGAACAGGACTACCAGGCGGCGCGCACCGCGCTGCAGGAGGCGGAAATCGCCGTGCAGAACGCGGAGCAGAAGCTGCGCACCGTGGGCGCCGAGCCGCGCTCCAAGGACCTGGGCAGCCTGGAGATCCGCGCGCCCTTTGACGGCGTGGTGGTGGAGAAGCACATCGCGCTGGGCGAGGCCTTGCCCGACAACGCCAGCATCTTCACCTTGTCGGACCTGCGCACCGTCTGGGCCGAATTCGTGATCGCGCCCAAGGATCTGCAGGATGTACGCGTAGGCGAAGCGGCCAGCGTGAGCTCCGCCGCCTTCGCCGGCAAGGCCGAGGGCACGGTGTCGTACATCGGCTCGCTGCTGGGGCAGCAGACGCGTACGGCCACCGCGCGCGTCACGTTGGAGAATCCGGACATGGCCTGGCGTCCAGGGCTTTTCGTTTCCGTCGACGTGGTCACGCGGATGTCGGACGCCGCGGTGACGGTGGCATCCGACGCGGTCCAGACCATCGACAACGAGCCTGCCGTGTTCGTGGAGGTGCCTGGCGGCTTTGTGGTGCAGCCGGTGAAGCTGGGCAAGGCTTCGAACGACCGGGTCGAGGTGCTGTCGGGGCTTGCCCCCGGCACGCGTTATGCGGTCGAGAACACCTTCGTCCTCAAGTCGGAGCTGGGCAAGGCCGGCGCCGAGCACGCACACTGAGGCGGAGCGGAACATGTTTGAACGTTTGATCCGTTTCGCCATCGAGCAGCGCTGGCTGGTGCTGTTCGTCACCCTGGGCATGGCCGCCATCGGCGTCTACAACTATTCCCGGCTCGCCATCGATGCGGTGCCGGACATCACCAACGTCCAGGTCCAGATCAATGCCGGCGCGCCGGGGTATTCGCCGCTGGAAACCGAACAGCGCGTCACCTATCCGATAGAGACGGTGATGGCCGGCCTGCCGGGGCTGCAGCAGACGCGTTCGGTGTCGCGCTACGGCCTGTCGCAGGTGACGGTCATCTTCAAGGACGGCACCGACATCTATTTCGCCCGCCAACTGGTGAACCAGCGCCTGCAGGAAGCGAAGGAGAACCTGCCCGAGGGCGTGACGCCCATGATGGGGCCGATATCCTCGGGCCTGGGCGAGATCTACCTGTGGACGGTGGAGGCGCAGGACGACGCGAGGAAGCCGGATGGCTCGCCCTACACCCCCACGGACCTGCGCGAGATCCAGGACTGGATCATCAAGCCGCAGCTGCGCAACATTCCAGGCGTCACGGAGATCAATGCCATCGGCGGCTACGCCAAGGAATACCAGGTGGCGCCCAGCACCGAGAAGCTGGCCTCCTACGGACTGGCGCTGACCGACATCATGGCCGCGCTGGACAGGAACAACGCCAACATCGGCGCAGGCTACATCGAACGCAAGGGCGAGCAGTACCTGATCCGGGCGCCCGGGCAGGTCCGGTCCATGGACGACATCCGCGACGTGGTGCTGGCATCCGTGGAGGGCCAGGCGATCCGGATACGCGACGTGGCCGAGGTGTCCATCGGGCGCGAGCTGCGCACGGGGGCTGCCACCAGCAACGGCGAGGAAGTGGTGCTGGGCACCGTGTTCATGCTGTTGGGCGAGAACAGCCGCTCGGTGTCCCAAGCGGTGTCCGTCAAGCTGGAGGCCATCAACAAGTCCTTGCCGGCTGGCGTGCAGGCAGTGACGGTCTACGACCGCACCACCCTGATCGACAAGGCCATCGCCACCGTCAAGAAGAACCTGCTGGAAGGCGCGGCGCTGGTCATTGTCATCCTGTTCGTGTTCCTGGGGAACATCCGCGCGGCGTTGATCACGGCGATGATCATCCCGCTGTCCATGCTGTTCACCTTTACCGGCATGGTGACCTACAAGGTCAGCGCCAATCTGATGAGCCTGGGCGCGCTGGACTTCGGCATCATCGTCGACGGCGCAGTGGTCATCGTGGAGAACTGCGTGCGGCGCCTGAGCCACGCGCGGGCGCACCATGGCAGGCCGCTCACGCGCAGCGAACGCTTCCACGAGGTGTTCGCGGCCGCACGCGAGGCCCGCAGGCCGTTGCTGTTCGGCCAGTTGATCATCATGGTCGTGTACCTGCCGATCTTCGCCCTGACCGGGGTGGAGGGGCGCATGTTCCATCCCATGGCGCTGACCGTGGTGCTGGCGCTGCTGGGGGCGATGATCCTGTCCGTGACCTTCGTGCCCGCCGCCGTGGCGCTGTTCATGGGGAACAACGTCTCTGAAAAGGAGAATCGCCTGATGGCCTGGGCCAAGCGCCGCTACGAGCCCCTGCTCGACGTGGCGCTGCGCCGTACGCCGCTGATCCTGGCGGGAGCAACCGTCTTCGTAGTGTTGAGCGGGGTGCTGGCGGCGCGCATGGGCAGCGAGTTCATTCCCAACCTGAACGAAGGCGACATGGCGATCCAGGCATTGCGGATCCCCGGCACCAGCCTGACGCAGTCCGTCGAGATGCAGAAGCAGCTGGAGACCCGGTTGAAGCAGAAGTTCCCGGAGATCGAGCGCGTGTTCGCCCGCACCGGCACAGCCGAGATCGCGTCCGATGCCATGCCGCCCAGCATTTCCGATGGCTACATCATGCTCAAGCCGATGGACCAGTGGCCCAGCCCCAGGAAGACCCGCGCCGAGCTGTTGGCGGCGATCCAGAAGGAAGCTGACCAGGTTCCCGGCAACAACTACGAGTTCTCTCAGCCCATCCAGCTACGCTTCAATGAGCTGATCTCGGGCGTGCGCAGCGACGTAGCGGTCAAGGTGTTCGGCGATGACAACGACGTGCTGAACCGTACGGCGGCGGAGATCGCCGAGGTCTTGCAGACGATACCGGGCGCCTCGGAAGTGAAGGTCGAGCAGACCACTGGGCTGCCGATGTTGACCGTCAACATCGACCGCGCCCGGGCCGCGCGCTACGGGCTGAGCATGGCGGATGTCCAGGACACCCTGGCCATCGCCGTGGGCGGCCGCGAGGCGGGAACCTTCTTCCAGGGCGACCGGCGCTTCGACATCGTGGTGCGCCTGCCCGAGGCCGTGCGCGAGAACCTGTCCGCATTGAAGAAGCTGCCCATAGCCCTGCCCAAACAGGACGGGCAGGCGCAGGCCGCCTACATCCCTCTGAGCGAGGTCGCCACCTTCGACCTGGCGCCGGGCCCCAACCAGATCTCGCGCGAGGACGGCAAGCGCCGCATCGTGGTCAGCGCCAACGTGCGCGGCCGCGACCTGGGCTCGTTCGTGTCGGAGGCCACTGCCGCCATCGGGCAAAAGGTGCAGGTGCCCGCGGGCTACTGGACCTCCTGGGGCGGCACCTTCGAGCAACTGCAGTCCGCGGCCAAGCGCCTGCAGATCGTGGTGCCGGCGGCGCTGGTGCTGGTGTTCGCGCTGTTGTTCGCGATGTTCGGCAACGTCAAGGACGGGCTGCTGGTGTTCACCGGCATTCCCTTCGCGCTGACGGGCGGCGTGATCGCCTTGTGGATGCGCGGCATCCCCCTGTCCATCACCGCGGCGGTGGGCTTCATCGCGCTGTGCGGGGTGGCGGTGCTGAACGGCCTGGTGATGCTGTCGTTCATCAGCGGCCTGCGCGTAGAGGGCAAGTCCGTGGCCGAGGCCGTGCGCATCGGGGCGCTGACGCGGCTGCGTCCGGTGCTGATGACGGCGCTGGTGGCCTCGCTGGGCTTCGTGCCGATGGCGATCGCCACCGGCACGGGTGCCGAGGTCCAGCGCCCGCTGGCCACCGTGGTGATCGGCGGCATCATTTCTTCCACCATTCTCACGCTGCTGGTCCTGCCGGCCCTTTACCGCCTGGCGCACAGGAACGACGACGCCGACGAACTCGAGCTATCGAAGCCGTCGCTTGCGCGGGAGCAGGCCTGATAGAGAGGCGATCCGATGAATGCCAGACCCGATATCGATATCGCTGTGTTGGGCGCGGTCAGCCCCATACAGTTGTCCGTCATCATTCCGTTCCTCAACGAGAGGGAGGTGTTGCCCGCCTGCCACGAGCGCCTGCGGCGGGTATTGAATACGCTGGGGCTGTCCTACGAGATCGTGTTCGTGGATGACGGCAGCAGCGACGGCAGCGCCGAATACCTGCAGACGCTGCTGCGCGAGGAACGCGGCATCAAGCTGGTCAGGCTGAGCCGGAACTTCGGCAAGGAGGCCGCGATGACGGCGGGGATCGAACATGCGTCCGGGGCCGCCGTCATCCTGCTGGACGCGGATCTGCAGGATCCGCCCGAGGCCATCCCCGCCATGGTCCGCGCCTGGAAAGAGGGCGCCGACGTCGTCAGCATGCGGCGCCGCAGCCGCGCGGGGGAAAGCGTGCTGAAGCGGCTTTCCGCCTACGCCTATTACCGCTTGTTGAGCCGGCTGAGCAAGGCCGCGATCCCGCCCGATACCGGCGACTTCCGGCTGATGAGCCGGCGCGCGGTGACGGCGCTGATGCAGCTGCCCGAACGTTGCCGCTACATGAAGGGCCTGTACGCCTGGGTGGGCATGCCGACGCGCATCATCGACTACGACCGCGAGCCCCGCGCCGCCGGCACCACCAAATGGAGCTACCTGGCGCTGTTCCGCCTGGCCATGGAAGGCATCACCTCGTTTTCCACCGCGCCCCTGCGTTGGGCGACGGGGCTTGGCGCGGTCGCCGCCTTGGGCGGCGCAGTGTTCGGCGCCGCCATCATCTTCAAGACCTTGATGTTCGGCGATGACGTCGCAGGCTATCCCTCGCTGATGGCGATGATGACCTTCATGGGCGGCGTGCAGCTCATCACCATCGGCCTGTTGGGTGAATACGTGGGCAAGACCTATATGGAAAGCAAGCAGCGGCCGGTCTATCTGGTGCGCGACGTGCTGCACAGCGGACCCGCGGATAGCGCGGCATCCGGCCATGGGGGGGGTGCCGCGTGCAACTGAGCGCCCGGACCATGGCCGCCACCCTGGCGGCGATACTGGGCGTGCGCCTCTTGGCGATGGTCCTGGTGCCATTCGCCGACACGTCCGAGCCGCGCTATGCGGAGATCGCCAGGCTGATGGCGGAAACGGGCGACTGGATCACGCCCTGGTTCGCGCCGGGCGTGCCGTTCTGGGGCAAGCCCCCGCTGGGATTCTGGGCCGAGGCGCTGTCGATCCGGCTGCTGGGGCTGAGCGAATTCAGCATCAGATTCCCGTCGCTGCTGGCCACGGCGGCGACGCTCGCCATTCTTTATGCGCTGGGCCGCCGCCTATACTCGGTGCAGGCGGCCCGCTGGGCCGTGCTGGCCTATGCTTCCATGTTCCTGCCCCTGGTCGCGGCCGGGGCGGTGCTGACCGATCCGTTCCTGGCCCTGGGCGTCACGCTGAGCATGGCGTCATTCATCCTGTCGCGCGGGCCAGCGGCGGGGCGATGGCGCTACGGCTTCTTTTTGGGGCTGGCGATCGGCCTGTTGTCCAAAGGACCACTGGCCGTAGTGCTGGTGGCGGGCGCCATCGTGCCCTGGATGCTGTGGCACGGGAACGTCCGGGCCAGCCTGCGGCGCCTGCCATGGGCGGCGGGAAGCGTGGTGTTGGCGGCGCTGGTGCTGCCTTGGTACGTGGCGGCGGAGCTCAAGACGCCGGGCTTCATCCAGTACTTCATCGTTGGCGAGCATTTCTTGCGCTTCGTGGATCCGGGCTGGAGCGGAGACCTCTACGGCTCGGCGCACAGCAGGCGCTACGGCGCCATCTGGCTGGACGGCATCGTGGCATCGCTGCCCTGGGGCGTGTTCGGCGTCTGGCTGCTTGCGCGCCGCTGGCGCGGGCCGGCGCGGCGGGCAGGGAGATGGCTGCGCCGGCCGCGCTGGACCTACCTGTTGGCCTGGGGCGCGGCTACGCCGCTCTTCTTCACCCTGTCGGGCAATATCTTGTGGACCTACGCGCTGCCGGCCTTGCCGCCGCTGGCCTTGGCGATAGGCGCGTGCCTGAGCCGCGCCCGCACCGCGGCGCCAGCCCGCGTTGCGACGGCCTGCATGGCGTTGGGGCCGATTGCGGTGATCGTCTTCTGTGGCTTACAGCTGGCCAATCCGGAACGGCTAAAAACGGAAAAAACCCTGATTGCCCGGGCCGATGCGCTGATGACTGCCGGCGAAACGCTCTATTTCGTCGACAGCCTGCCGTTCTCGGCGCGCTTTTACTCGCAGGGCGCGGCTGGGCGGGTGTCTCTGGACGGCGTAACCGCGTTGCTGCCGCCGCGCGGCGGCAGAGTGTTGCTGGCGGTGGAGAAAGCGGACGTGCGGCGGCTGCGCGAGCAGACGGGGGTAGCGCTGGCGCCCGTCTATTCGAGCCGGCGCTACACCTTGTTGATGGCCGGCTCCGCCGCTCAGCCCCAGGCTGGATCGGCGCAGGGTGAGGCAGGCAGGGCAGGAGGCTACCAGCGATAGCCCGCCCTCAGCGTGCCGCCGTAGCCGCGCTGATCGCCGCTGCCGAGCTTGCCAAAGATGTGCCCGGACAGCCGCAAGGCATTGCCGAGCCGGCCCTCCGCGCCCAGCTTCAATTCGAACGCATTGCGCGCGGATGCTGTATCCAGCGTGCTGTCTCCCATACGCACGGATGCACTACCGCCATCGCGCCGCCAGTTTGCTTCGAGAAACGGGTGCAACGCCGCTGTTGCCGCGCCGGCCGCGGTGCGCGGATACAGGCGCACGCCCACGCGGCTGTTCCAGGTCTTGTCTTTGTCGTTTTGCATCAGAGTGCCTTGCAGCGTGGCGTCGCGGGCCTGATAACGGCCATAGACCAGCTGCGCGGCCGGCTCCACCACCAGCCCGCCTAGCGGCGAGCCGGCAGGGAAGGGCATCAGCGCGTAACTCGACTCCAGGGAGGCCGACCACAGGTCCGAGCGATACCGTGCCGTGCCGAGCTCGCTGCTGATCTGGTTGGAATAGCGTCCATATTGCATCCAGACGTCGGCGTAGGCTCCCAGGCGTGTGGCATCGTTTGAGTAGTAGGTGAGGTATGCGCCGGCAGCATGGCCGGAAACCTTGCCGCGGGCCCGTACCTGCATCGATGAGAGAGCGCCAGGCAGTCTCAGCGACGAGGTGGAGCGGGTGCGCGCGTCGCCATAGCCGCCCATCAGCCCAGCGTACATGGCTGCGGCCTGGCCCGCCGGCATGCGCAGCAGGTCTGCTCCAAGTTGCAGGACCGCGGCGTCGGTGTCGATGTCGACTCGGCCTTCAGCCATGCGCAGGCCGCTGTCGTGGCGGCCGCTGATCCGGGTCCACAACCGGCGCTCCCCCGTGTCCTGCTGTTCGCCGGCTTCGTCGGAAGCCCGGTCGTGCAGGCCGTGGACGAACAATCGCATGCTGGCGAGCAGATTTCCGGCATAGGCGCCGCTTTCCGGCGACACGTTCCTGGCGTCGGGCGGGGGAGGCGGCAATACGACCTCGGGCGGGGGAGGCGGCAACACGACCTCGGGCGGCGTGACCGGCGGCTTGGGAGGAGGATCAGGCGGGACCACGGGCGGAATCACTGGTGGGACCACAGGCGGAATCACAGGCGGCTGGGGCCCGCCGTCCGATTTCAAGTACCAGTCGGAGGCTGCGCCGCCGTTACCGCCACGGACCAGGCTGTAGTCATAGCCGTTCAGCGCAAGGGTGGCCGAGCTGGCGCGATAGCCGCTGGAGCCGGCATCCAGGCGGAAGGCGTCCTGGGTCGTGACGGCGCCATTGATGGTCGCCACGACGCGTATGCCCCGTTGCGTCTGGCCGCCCGCGCCGCCCGCGTTGAGGATACGCAGCGCCGTGCCGCCCGATGCGGCGCCGCCGTCGATCACGAGACGGTCGGTCGGAGAGGCGTCGTCGCCCAGCCGGGTCTTGAGCACCAACGTTCCGCCGCCCGAGTAGTTGTTGACCGTCAGGGTCTTGAATTCTCCGCTCTGCGCTGGCGTTGCGAACAGCACTGTCCCGTCGTTGTTCAGTTCGCGCAGCATGGAGTCGTTGCGCACATGCCAGGCGCTGGATTTGTCCAGCGTCAGGCTGTTGACGCGGCCTTTGTCGCGCTGGATGACCGCGCCGGTCAGGACGGACCCGTCTCGCAGGGAGACGTCTGCGGCGCCGCTATTGATCATGATGTCGCCCGTCAGCACCGAGCGGGCTGCGGAGAGCCGAATCTGTCGGGCTTCCACCATAGTCGGGCTCCCTCCGCCCAGGTCGATGACGGGGAGCGCACTTGAATGCAGCAGGATTCCCGTGTTTTCCTGACCGCCCGCGCTTGCAGTGACCGTGGCGTTCTCCAGCGTCAACATATGATTGCCGCCGGCTATCCGCAGGGCGGCGCCGTTCCGTGTGGTGATGCGTGAGCCGTTCTTCAGAATCACGCTGTTGGTCATGCCGGGATCGGAGCCCGTGCTCCGCATACCAGATGCTCCGAGTCCCGTGATGTCGAACTGCGTGTTGTCCAGCAGGGCATCGCCTCCGTTGCGCAGAAGCAGTCCGTCGGCGCTGGCGCCCGTGGTGGTTATCGTGGAGTTCCGCGCGGACAGCCTGCCGCCGCCTTCCATGGCGGCCAAGCCCTGGGCGCCTGCGCCATGGGTGATCACCGATGAATCTTGCAAATGGATTTGCGCGCCGGCCCGTTGGGCCAGCGCGCCTATGGCCCCGGCGCCCGATGTTTCGATCCGGACTGCGTTTGCCTCCAGGGTGGCGGAGTCGCCGAGTTCGCGCGAGACATACAAGGCATGGCCGTGGGCTATGCGGGTTGCGACCGTTCCTTGGTTCAGCGTGACTTTGCCGGCCCGGCTGTCAATGCCGACGTGGCTGGCGGCGATGGCAAAGCGATTGGCGGAAAAGGCCGTGTTCTTACCGACGAGCTGTATGCCGCGGCCCTCCGAACCGGTAGCCAAGACAGTCGTGTCTTCGAGATCTATCGCGGTGCCGGGGGCTCTGAGGTCGATTGCATATTGAAAGTCGCCCGTGGTAGTCAGCCTGGCGTTGCGGATGCTGGCGGTCGCTGCCTGTCCCTGGTATGTCGACGTCAGTCGAACGGCCGGCTTGGCCGAGGTCAGCGTGCCGCCGTGCATCTCGAGTCTTCCTCCTTCGAGATAGGCGCCCGAGCCGTTCGCCGCACTGATGTCGGTGTCGCGCACCGAAACAAACCCGTCGCGTTCCCGCGTTTGCACACCGTGGGCGGTATCCCCCGTGGCCTTGATCTGGGTGTTCACCAGCGTGATGGAGCCGCCTCGTTCCGCCACGGCTCCGGAAGCGAGATCGCCGCTGGTGGCGATTGTCAGCCTGCCTGCCTCGATCGTGCTGCCCGGCCCGTTGGCATGCAGGGCAGAGGCGTTGCCGCCCCCGGTCGAAACGGCCCCGACCCTCAGCACGATCTTGCCGCCATCCTGCGCGTAGGCGCCATGAGAGTAGCTGGCGTTCAAGGACAGGTTGGTGTCGCTGGCATCGATGATGCTGCCCGTTCCCTGGGCATGCAGTGCGTGGGAGCCTTGCCCCTGTGGGTTGTTCCTGGCCGTGACCGTGCTGTTTGTGAGCGTCACGCGACCGCCCGCGCTGGCCCGCACGCTGGCGGATTGTGAGGCCGGCTCGGCGCTGATCGTGACCTGGTCGCCTTCGACGATGTTGCCCGCGCCGGAGACATCGATGGCGGGATCGTTGCCGGTATGGGGGATGAGACTGCCGGGCGCCAGAATGATATGGCCCTTGCCGTCCGGATCATGCAGCCTGATCTGGCTGTGCTCCGCGGCCCGGCTGATTCCGGGGAGGGCGGGCAGCGTAGCGGCGAGCAGGCTTGCCACGAGTGGGGTAACGCGGAATTTCATGGGGATCTCGCGTGCTTGCAGCCGAGGCGTCCGATACATGCCGCCTTCGCGGGCTTGGCGTTGTACCGGCGTTTGCCGAGGAGGCTGGCGCGTTGCTGTGGATCCCGCAATCTTGGTTGGTGGGGAGGTGCAAAAGAATGAGAATTTTCTCGAAAGGCCTAGGGCGTGCAAGCCTCGGCGATCACGCTGGCGTTTTCGGCACAGTGCTGGATCATGGCTGAAGAAGCCGCGTTGGTGCGTCAGGTGCGATTTGCAGCAGCGGCTGCGTCTGTTCCGCCGTAGGGCAGTATGCGTTGATGCTGCCGCAACGCGCCTAGCGGGCCTGAACATGGCGTCGTCCGACGTGTTCCAGGCGGCCAAAAGCGCATCGCCGCCCGAAGCGGCGGCGATGCTTGAAGCGTCGAACCCGGCCAGGCGTGGCGCCTGGCCGGAGCGGGTCAGAAGCCCACGGCCTGGCCGTCGCGGCGCGAATCCGACGCGGCTACGTAGCCGCCTTGCGGCAGGCGGCAGATCAGTTGCGCCGAACCAAATTCCAGGCTGTCGGGAGGCGCCACCGCGACATTGTGGCCGCGCGCGCGCAGCGCGTCGACCACGTCCGCCGGCAGGTGCGATTCCACGTTGACCACCGGGCCTTTTTCCACGCGGAAGCGCGGCGCGTCGCTCATGGCCTGCGGGTTCTGGCCGAACGCCGCCAGGCGCGTGACCATCTGCAGATGGCCCTGGGCCTGCATCGATCCGCCCATCACGCCGAAGGACATCAGCGGCTGGCCGCCGCGCGTGACGAATGCCGGAATGATGGTGTGCATCGGCTTCTTGCGCGGCGCGACCTGATTGGCGTGGCCGGGCGTCAACACGAAGTTCAGGCCGCGGTTGTGCAGGCTGATGCCGGTGTCGGGCACCACCACGCCGGAACCGAAGCCGTGGTAGTTGGACTGGATGAAGGACACCATGGTGCCGCTGGCGTCGGCCGCCGTCAGGTAAACGGTGCCGCCGGTGGCGGGCGTGCCCGCGACCGGCACGCTGGCGCGGGCCATGGAAATCTGGCGCGCGCGCTCGGCCAGGTAGCTGCGGTCCAGCAGGGCGGCGGCGCTGGTGCGCATGTGGCGCGGATCGGCGACGTGGTGGTGCAGGTCCGCGAACGCCAGCTTCATCGCTTCGATGCTGACGTGGTAATAGTCCGCGCTGTCGCGGCCCATGCTTTCCAGGTCGAACTGTTCCAGCATGCCCAGCGCCATCAGCGCCGAGATGCCCTGGCCGCTGGGCGGGATCTCGTGCAGTTCGTAGCCGCGGAACGATTGCGAGATCGGCGTGACCCATTCGGGGCGGTGCTCGGCAAGATCCTCGGCGCTGAGCGCGCCGCCGGTCTGACGGGCGAAGTCGGCGATCCTGCGGGCGAGCTCGCCACGGTAGAAGCTATCGCCGCCGCTTTCGGCGATGGCGCGCAGCGTCTTGCCTTGCGCGGGAAAGCGCCACCATTCGCCGGCCTGGGGTGCACGGCCCTCTGGCAGGAAGGCGGCGGCAAAGCCTGGCTCCTGCGCCAGCTTGGGCGCCTGCGTGGCCCATTGGCGGGCGATGGTGGGCGATACCGCGAACCCTTCCTCGGCATAGGCGATGGCGGGTTCGAACAGCTGCGCGAAGGGCAGCTTGCCGAACCGTTCCGACAGCGCCTTCCAGCCCGCGACCTGGCCCGGCACGGTCACCGTGCCCCAGCCGGTGCCGGGCATGGCGTCGCGGCCGGCGAAGTACTCCGGCGTCCACGCGGCGGGCGCGCAGCCGCTGGAGTTCAGGCCGTGCAGCTGGCCGTCATGCCAGACCAGCGCGAACATGTCGCCGCCGATGCCGTTCATGACGGGTTCGACCACCGTCAGCGCGATGGCGGTGGCGATGGCGCTGTCCACGGCGTTGCCGCCGGCCAGCAGCATGCGCAGCCCGGCTTGGGCCGCCAGCGGCTGGCTGGTGGCGACCGCGTTGGCGGCCAGGACCGGCATCTTCCGGGAGGCGTAGGGGAAAGACCAATCGAAGGGTAAGGACATGGAAACGGGAAACTCGTAGTGAAAATTACTGCGGCGTGATGCCGGCCTGATCGATCAGCTGCTTGGTGCGCGGGATTTCGGCCTTGATGAAGGCGGCGAATTCCTCGCGGCTGCCGCCGCGGGGCTCTGCGCCGGCTTCCGCGAGCTTACTGCGCAGCGCCGGATCGGCAAGTACTTTGTTGACGGCGCGGTTGAGCTTGTCGAGCACCGGGGCGGGCGTGCCTTCGGGGGCGACCAGACCGTACCACGGCGCGATGTCGTAGCCGGCGTAGCCCTGTTCCGCAATCGTGGGGATCTCGGGCGCCAGCGCCGAGCGCTTGGCATTGGACATGCCCAGCGCCAGCAGCGCGCCGCTCTTGGCCTGGGGCAGGCCCGTCATGATGGTGTCGAAGTACATCGAGACCTGGCCGCTGAGCAGGGCGGGAATGGCTTCGCCCGCGCCCTTGTACGGCACGTGCAGGATGTCGATGCCGGCCACGGACTTGAGCATTTCGCCCGCCATGTGGGAGGTCGTGCCGGTGCCGAACGAGGCGTAGGTCAGCTTGCCCGGGTTGGCACGGGCGTAGGCCACCATTTCCGGCAGGGTCTTGAACGGCTGCGACGGGTTGGCCAGGAGGATGTTGGGGGTGTACGCCACCATCGACACCAGCGCGAAGGCGTCGGGGTCGTAGGCCAGGCGTTTTTGCAGAAAGCGGTTGGTGACGATGGCGGCAGGGCCGCCCATCAGCAGCGTGTAGCCGTCGGGGGCCGAGCGTGCCACCGAGGCGCTGCCGATGGCCGCGGCGGCGCCCGGACGGGCCTCGACGACAAAGGGCTGGCCCAGTTCCGTCGACAGCGCGGCGCCCAGCTGGCGCGAAATCAGATCGGTGGCGGAACCGGCCTGGAACGGCACGACGATGCGCACCGGATGCTGCGGCCAGTCGGTTGCCTGGGCGCCCGCTTGGGCGGCAAAGGCCACGGCGGCGGCGCCTGCCAGCGCCCGGATGAAACGAAACTTCATGAATTCCCCTTGATCGCGTTATGGAGTGCGTGCAGGGATTAGACGCAAGCGGGCGGTGCAGGACTATTAGGATTTGCATCCATGGATCACTGGATCCAATTTGTGTTATTTTTGCGGTTATCTATCATGGCGGCTTTCGTGGGCCTATCCATCGGCCCTAGCCCCCCGGGACTCCAATGCTGCAATTCCAGAAGACAGCCATCAGCGCCGAAGACGAGGCCTACCTGCACCTGCAGCGCGAAATCCGCCTGGGCCGCTATGCGCCCGGCCAGCGCCTGGTGCCCGAGGTGGTCGCGGCCGAAATCGGCACCAGCCGCATGCCGGTACGCGGCGCGCTGCGCCGGCTGGCTTCCGAGGGGTTGGTCGAGATCCGCGCCAACCGCGGCGCGGTGGTGCGCGGCTTGAACCAGCAGGAAATGCTGGAAGTGTTCGAAATGCGTTCCGTACTGGAAGGCCTGGCCATGCGCAACGCGGTGCAGCACATGGGCGCCGAACACATCCGCCGCCTGTCGCTGCTGCTGGAACAGCTGGAGCAGGGGCCGGGCGAACATCTGGACTGGATCACCGCGCATCGCGAATTCCACGAGTACCTGTGCAGCTTCTGCCAGCAGCCGCGCCTGCTGCGCCAGATCTCGGAGCTGCATTCCGTCGTCGAACCCTACATGCGCCTGTGGGTAGCCCAGCCCGGCCGCGTCCTGCGCGTGCGCGAATCGCACCAGGAACTGATCGCCGCGCTGCAGACGCGCGACCCGGCGCGCTGCGAAGCGGCCATGCGCCAGCACGTGCTGAATACCGTGCCGGCCCTGCAGGCGTTTCTGGAACAGGCGGCCTAGGACGCGCGGCTTTGCTCTAGACTGGCGCCATCCTCCACGCGCCCGTCCCGCCATGACCGCATCCGCCGACCTCATCCGCCGCCTGGACCTGTTGCCGCACCCCGAAGGCGGCTACTACCGCGAAACCTATCGCGCCGCCGATGCCGTGACGCGCGGCGACGGCGCGCGCCGCTCGGCCAGCACCGCCATTTACTACCTGTTGTGCGACGGCGCCTGGTCGACCTGGCATCGCATCCGATCCGACGAACTCTGGCATTTCCATGCGGGCGACGCGCTGCTTGTCCATGTGCTGACGCCGGATGGCGCCTACCGCTGCTTGCGGCTGGGCGACGCGCTGAAGGATCCTGATGCCGCATTCCAGGCGGTCGTGCCGGCTGGCAGTTGGTTCGCGGCAGAGCTCGCCGACCAGGCCAGCTATGCGCTGGCCGGCTGCACGGTGGCGCCGGGCTTCGAGTTCAGCGAGTTCGAGCTGGCCGACGCCGCCGAACTGCAACGGCTGCACCCCGCGCAGGCAGGCCTGATCGCGCGCCTGGCCCGCTAATCGGCGCCCTGCGCTTGCGGCTTTTTCCTGCGGGTGAACTTGGCCTCGCTCGCCAGCACGCCCGCCACGATCAGGCCGGCGCCCACCAGCGCCAGCGCCGGCAGCCGGTCGCCGGCCAGGCGTCCGACTATGCCGCCCCATACGGGCTCGCCCGCATAGATCACGGTGGCGCGGGTGGGCGATACGGATTTTTGCGCCCAGTTCATGGTCAGCTGGATGATGGCGCTGGCCAGTCCCAGGCCGATCGCCGCGCCGGCCCACAGCCACGAGAATTCCGGCACAGCTTCGCCCATCGCCGGCATCAGTGCGAACGACACCAGGCCGGCCGCCAAGAGCTGCACGAAGGTGACGCGGCGGCTGTCGACCTTCTTGGCATAGTGGCCGATCAGGATGATCTCCGCGGCAATCGCCGCGGCCCCGGCCAGCGTCGCCGCTTCGCCCACGCTGAAATTCAGCGCGCCCGCTTGCGGACCCGCCAGCAGGATCAGGCCCGCGAAGGCCAGCGCCACGCCCACCCAGCTCATCAGGCCCGGCGGCTTCTTCAGCACGGCCCATTGCAGCAGCGGCACGATGGGTACGTACATCGCCGTGATGAAGGCGGACTGGCTACTGGTAATGGTCTGCAAGCCGTAGGTCTGCAGGAAATAGCCCAGGAACAGGGCGCAGCCGATGGCGATGCCGGCGCCTACCTCCTGGCGGGTGATCGCCGCCATGTGCTTGCGGAACATCAGCAGCGCCATCAGGCCGGCGATCGTGAAACGCACGCCCACGAAGAACAGCGGTCCGCTGTGCTGCATGGCAATGTGGATGATGAGGAAGGTGCTGCCCCACAGCATGGTGACCAGCACCAGCGCGATTTCCTGGCGGGACAGGGCGAACATCGAGGTCTTGGACTTCACGGTCTGCTTCGGGCGCTACGAAATGGCGAGCACTATACAGCGCTTCGGTGACCGCTCACCGAACAGATTCCGGGATTCCGGGCGGAGCAGGCATATAGCCAGGAGTAATATGACGCGTCCGGCGTCGTC
The DNA here is from genome assembly GCF_029839485.1 of Achromobacter sp. GD03932. Lineage (NCBI taxonomy): Bacteria > Pseudomonadati > Pseudomonadota > Betaproteobacteria > Burkholderiales > Alcaligenaceae > Achromobacter > Achromobacter sp. GD03932. Next base: position 53,686 of record NZ_JAOCAT010000007.1, on the reverse strand, counting down.
AGGCCGCTGGTAACGACAAGCCGGTACACGCCTCGTTCTTCTCGCTCCCGCCGCGCCTTTTGGGCGGCGACGGCGAACCTGGGCGCGCATAGCGGCCACAAGAAGATATCGAGGAGAAGCGCAAGTGGAGAAGCAAGAGTCGGGCGGCTGGTATTTTGGCTGGAACATCGTAGGCGCCGCCACGGTACTCACCCTGTTGACGGTCGGCCTGCGCATGGGGGTTGGGCCGTTCTTCCTGCCCATCGCGGACACCCTGGGCTTTACGCGCAGCACGCTCTCCAGCATCGTCGCGCTCGGCATGCTCTGCTACGGGCTGGCCATGCCGCTGGCGGGGTATCTGGTCGGAACGCGCGGCACCCGCTTCGTGCTGCTTACCGGCACCGCCATCGTCGTGTTGTCGATCATCTGGACGGTCTACGCGCGCGGGCCCATCGAGTTCCTGCTGTCCTTCGGCGTGGCGCTGTCCATCGGCCTGGGCTTCACCAGCCCGGTGGCGTTGACGCCGGTGATCAGCCGCTGGTTCACGCGCCAGCGCGGCATGGCGCTGTTCTTCCTGTCCACTGGCTCCATGGCCGGCATCGCGCTGATGACGCCGACACTGACCTTTGCGATCTCCGCCGTGGGCTGGCGGGAAACCCTGCTGGGCTTCGCCGCGCTGTTCGCGCTGCTGACCGTGCCGATGGCGCTCTTCGTCATGCGCGATGAAGCGCCCGAGCACACCGATCTGCTACCGCACCAGATCATCGACAAGGCCGGGCCGGCCAAAACCGCGGCGAAGCAGCCGGCGCCCAATGTGCGCGCGGCGCTGAACTCGCTGCCGTTCTGGCAGGTGGCGCTGGGCCTGTTCGCCTGTGGTTTCAGCATGAACCTTCTGGGCACGCATGGCGTGCCCATGCTGATGGACCATGGCTTTGACGCCACCACCAGTTCGCTGGGCATAGGCCTGATCGGCCTGGTCGCCATCTTCAGCACCCTGGTCCTGGGGCGTATGTCCGACCTGGTCGAACGGCGCGCCATCCTGGCCGCGATCTACCTGGTGCGCGGGCTGGGTTTCTTCGCGCTGGTCATGGTGGGGGCGCATTGGGAGCTGTACGCCGCGGCTACCCTGGGCGGCATCGCGTGGGCCGGCAGCATCGCCTTGTCGTCGGCCATTCTTGCGGACGTCTACGGCGTGCGGCTGGTGGGCGTGCTCTACGGACTGGTCTACCTGGGCCATCAGGTCGGCGGCATGATCAGCTCATGGCTGGGCGGCTGGGCCTACGAAACCTTCGGCACGCATTGGGTGGCCTTTGGCTCGTCGGGGACGCTGCTGCTGGCGGCCGCCTTGATTTCCCTGCGCCTGCCGGCGCGGGGCTTGCCGCGCGGGGTGGCGGTGGCGGGGCGTTGAGCCCCGCGGACTGCAGGCCGATGCTGCCCGCAGCGTCTGCCATCGCGTCCGTGACGCCGGACGCGATGGCCTCTGAGGCCGTCCTAGCGGTCCTTCAGCAAGGACACCAGTTCCGGCACGTAGCGGTCGCCGCCGCCTTGCGTGACGGCCTGATCGAACGTGTGCTGCACGGCCGCGCCGATTTCCCGCACCGCGCCCGTTTCCGCGGCCATGGTGTTGTAGTAGGAAAGATCCTTCTGCGCATTCGACATGAAGAACCGCAGCGAGGACGGGTCCTGCTCCAGCAGGTAGGGCTTGATGCGTTCCAGCGCCACGCCGCCGCCGCCGCCCTTGGCCAACACTTCGGCAAACACCGCCGGGTCAATATCCGCGCGCAGCGCGCAGGCCGCGGCCTCCGACAGCAGCGCGACCACGCCCAGCGACACGTAGTTGTGCAGCAGCTTCATGCGATGGCCGGCGCCGATGGGGCCGGCGTGCGTGATGTTTTCGGCGAAGCAGGCCAGCAGCGGCTTGCATTCCTCGAACAGCGCGGCGTCGCCGCCCACCAGCAGGTTGAGCCGGCCTTCGGCGGCTTCCTTGGGGGTGCGCGTCATCGGCGCATCGAGGAAGCGGCCGCCGGATTCCGTCACGGCCTGCGCCACCTTGACGGTGGAAGAGGGGATCGCCGTCGAGCAATCGATGATGACCGTGCCCGGACGCAGGCCCGCCAGCACGCCGCCCTCGGACAGCAACACGGCTTCGACCTGCGGGCTGCCGGTAACGCAGAGGATGATCACGTCAGACTGGGCCGCCAGCGTGGCGCCATCGGTCACGCTGGTCGCGCCCGCTGCCTTCAACGCGTCCAGGGGCTGGTTGCCCGGATGTTCCAGCACGGTCAGCGCATGACCATGCTTGACCAGATTGCTTGCAATGCCATGGCCCATGAGGCCGATACCAACCATGCCGACTTTCGCCATCTTCCACTGCTCCTGCCATGTAGGGGTTTGTTATGGCGTAAATCTTACTCTGACTTGCGGATCGTCCGCGCCGCGATCACAGGTTTTCGGGTAGCGGTGCCGGCCGCGGTCTTCTTTGCGATACTTGAGGTATTCCGCGTGAAAAAACCAGGCTTGAGCATGACAGACTCCATTCCTTCCGGTTTCGCGCCATGGCGCCCCAGCAGCCCCTTCATGGAGCACTTGGCGGAGCTCGGCGCGCTCTACAAGCGCGACGCCGATTGCGTCCTGGCGCTGCGCGTAGGGCAGGCGCACACCAACATGCACGCCATCGCCCATGGCGGCCTGCTGGCCACGCTGGCCGACAGCGCGCTGGGCCACACCATCGCCGAGCAGGCGCAGGCCTCGGTAGTCACGGTGCAGATGTCGGTGGAATATTTGAACCCGGTCAAGCCCGGGGATTGGCTCGAAGCCCATGTCCGCATCGACAAGCAAGGCCGCCGGCTGATCTACGCCACCTGCCTGCTGCAGGTTGAAGGCCGCGTCATGCTCAAGGCCAACGCGGTCTTCGCGGTGCGCGCCGCGCCCGCGCCGGCTTCCGACGGTTGAGCTTCTTGGGGGGCTACAAGTAAGGCGTAGCCAGCCAGATCACCTTGTTGCGCAGGCGCTTGGCGAACGGCGCGCGCAGCAGGTTCTCCAGCGTCTCGCGCTGGCCCTGCGCGATCAGGCCGTCGACCCGCGCGCCGATCCAGCGCGCCACGCCGGGATCGTAGATCTCGGTGTCCAGTTCGAAGTTCAGCCGCAGGCTGCGCGGATCCAGGTTGGACGAACCCACATAGGCCCAGGCGTCGTCCACCGTCATCAGCTTGGAGTGGTCGAACGCGCCATGCGAGCGCCAGACCCGGCAGCCCGTGCGCACCACCTGATCCAGCTGGGCCGTCATCGCGTAGTCCACCAGCCGCAGGTTGTTCTTGCCCGGAATCACGATGTCCACCACCACGCCGCGCCGCGCGGCCGTGGCCAGCGCGCCGATCAGCGTCTGGTCGGGCAGGAAGTAGGGCGACTGGATGCGCACATGGCGTTGCGCCACCGCCAGCGCGCCCAGCAGCATATTGTGCGTGCTGCCCAGCGCGCGGTCCGGACCGGACGGCACGCAACGCATCGGCACGTCGCCCGTCGGCGGCAAGGCCTCGGGATCGAACCAGGGTCTGGCCGGCAAAGACTCGTGCGTCGTGAAGTTCCAGTCGTGCGCAAACACCGACATCAGCTGCGTCACGATCGGTCCTTCCACCCGGAAGTGCGTATCGCGGTTGGTGCCATCGCCCGCCAGCGCGCTGACGAAGGCCGCGCGCACGTTCATGCCGCCGGTAAAGCCCAGACGTCCGTCCACCACCAGCACCTTGCGGTGGCTGCGCAGATTGGCATAGGGCATGCGCAGCACGCCCAGCGGATTGGTCATGAAGCGCGCCACCGGCACCCCGCCGCGCGACAGCATGCGCACGATGGGCGGGCGCGAATACTTGGATCCGATGGCGTCGATCAGCACCCGCACCTCGACCCCGCGCTCGCGCGCCTCGATCAGCGCCTGCGCCATCTCCCGCCCGATCGCGTCGTTGTCGAAGATATAACTCTGCATCGCCACCGCGTGGCGCGCTTCGCGGATCGCCTGCAGCATCGCCGGATAGGCCTCGTCGCCACCCGCCAGCGGCCGCACCGCGTTGCCGCCCAGCAGGCGGAAACGGCTGACGCGGTCGCCCAGCACCTTCAGCGACGCGAACTGCTGGCCCGAGATCGGCGCCACATCCACCGGCGCGGTCTCGACCTGCTCCGCATCCACCACCATCGCCTCGTCGCGTTGTTGCGACAGCCGCGTCTTGCGGATCCGGTTGATGCCCGCCACGAAATAGAACAGCGCGCCGAACAGCGGCGAAAACAGCGCCACCCCCACCCAGCCTATGGCCGCCCGCACGTCCTGTTTGGTCATCGCGGCATGCACCGCCGCGCCCGTCCCGGCCACGATGCTGATGGCAAATACCAGATGGGGCCAATAATCGATCAAGATTGCGTGTATGCGGTCCATGGCGATGGCGTAAGCGCGGCCTCCGTAGATGATCAATGGCGAAGGATAGCAAGGTGGCCCGCGCTGGCAAGAGGGGCGGCGGGGCTGGTTTCACACGGATTAAAAAAACGTGCTAGAATTCGGCCTCTTCGTTGTTGAGCAGCTTTCGAAAGCAGCGCGGCAAGGAAGAAAAGCAGTATCAGAGGTGGCTGTAGCTCAGTTGGTAGAGTCCCGGATTGTGATTCCGGTTGTCGTGGGTTCGAGCCCCATCAGCCACCCCAAAATTTCCTTGGAAAATAGCCGCTTAAAGCGGCTATTTTCTTTTGTGCCGCCTACTCTTTGGGGGCAAGAACTCGGGGTGGCGGCAGGGCGCGGCGTAGGACTGTCCGTCCCGGTTGATGAAGACGATCATTGATTCCGGGATTGCCGACTTTCCGTCTCGCGCTTTGCGGTCCAGATTCGCTATGGCATAGCCGTGTTCAATGCCGAATTGGAACGCGATTGCCAGTAGGGCGATTTCCCCGTGCGCGCGTACCGGCGCCTTGGCACATCTCCTGTCGGGTCTCCTCACATCCTACTCGCTGCGCACTAGCGGCCACGTTTTTCCCGCCTGTACCTAGGAATTCCGGACACGGCATAGTGCATCTGCTTTCGATGTTGATGCCGCTGCGTTTCGTGCAGCGGACGGCCGAACTGTTTCACGGCGCGAGGGCGATTCAGTCGCCGTAGGCGATTGAGCGAAGCTTGCCGTCTCCGAACTGTTCGAAGCGAGCGCCAAAGGCGCGTCCACTAAGGCGCATAAGAAGCGTCCCAATGGCACGAACAGTTCTCGAAATCCTGAACCCGATAACGTCTGCCGCTGAGGCGTCCTAGCGGTTCGGCTCCATGTGACCGGCTATTGCCAAAAAAAGCCCGCTCGAGGCGGGCAACTGACCTGCAGCGATTCGGATACAGATCGTTGGAGATTGTTAAAGTGAGAAGGCTTGCCCCCAATTGCACGCACAAGTGGGCGTCGACATCGCATATGGAGAAAAAATGTCGAGAGTAAAAAATGCCGCCTTGTTAGCCTTTGCCACGGCTTTGATCGCTGGCTGCAAAACAACGGTTGAGACTGAGGTCAGCCTATCCGACCTGCTTACCTCTCCGACCAAGCAACTCGCAGGCAATCTACTGGTGGAGGTTCCAGCCTGCGAAAGTCTTGAGGATTCGCGCCAGCCCTCGGAGGTCTTGCTGGACGTGCAGCAAGCCGTTCCAGGCATTTTTTCCGATGCCAAGTACGCGGAGTGTTACCGGAAGGGGTTCAATTCATTCGCACGATTCTCATTGCCGATTTTTCTCGACAAAGACAGGGACGGAAAGCTCGCGTCGGATTCGCACATCAACTTGGGATCCAATGAGGAGGGGCTACTGTCGGTCGGCGTTCCTCAGAAAATCAAGGCCAAGATTGTTGCCGCTCAAAAAAATTCTCCGATCGGCGCCCAGGACTTGAAGTTCACCATCAAGGTCAGGAATGACACGGATAAAGACTTCACGTTTTCCGCCCTTGCGGTCTTCATTGATCAAGCGCCGCATGTGTTCAGTACGTTGACCTCCAAGGCGGGAGGGGCGTTCGTCGTGACGCTATCAGACGTTTCGGCGAAAGCCGCCGTTGACAATGGGGGCGCATTGGTTTTGCTGCACAAGTCGGAATAGTGCTCCTCTCTGTTTTTGCGCAAGCGGTGTTGGTAATCCCCCCCATTTTTAGCGATTGCCAGAAGTAGGAACGCTACGCGGCCATGGCCGACCGCTGTTTTGGGGTAAATCCACCCAGAGCCATATTTGGGCGCTCGTGATTGTAGGACCACATCCACTGCGTGGCGACGCGCTGTACGTGGTCCAGATTGTCCCAGTGATATTGGGACAGCCATTCGTAGCGCACGGTCCTGTTGAACCGTTCGACGTAGGCGTTCTGTTGTGGCTTGCCCGGCTGGATATATTCGAGCTTTATGCCCTATGCCCCGGCCCACTCGACAATTGCCGCGCTCAAGTATTCGGGTCCGTTATCGCACCGAATGGTTAAGGGCCCTCCAGCCGATGATCTGCTTTAGCGTGCGGATCACGCGCTCGGACGGCAGCGAGAAGTCAACCTCAATGCCCAGTGCCTCGCGATTGAAATCGTCGATCACGTTGAACACCCGGATGCTGCGCCCATCGGCAAGCTGGTCATGCATGAAGTCCATCGACCATACCTGGTTCACGTTGGTCGGCACGGTCAGTGGCTCAGGCGTTTGCCGAATCAGCCGTTTGCACGGCTTGATCCGCAGGTTCAGTTCGAGTTCGCGATAGATCCGGTACACACGCTTATGGTTCCAGCCAAAGCCTCGTACATTGCGCAGATACAGGAAGCACAGACCAAAGCCCCAGTTGCGGTGGTTGTCGGTCAGACGCAGCAGCCAGTTGGAGATCTCCTCGTTCTCAGCGTCCGCCTTGGCGACGTACCGATACAAGTCTGGCTGACCCTGAACGCCTCGCAGGCCATCCGGATAGATGCGCCGCGATTCTGCACGGCGCGTAGGGCCATCTCGCGGCGGCGAGACGGCCTCAGCACTTTTTTTCTAGCGCCTCCGTCACGACCTCGGCCTTGAGCTTCTCCTCGACGTACATTTTGCGCAGCCGGGCGTTCTCGGCCTCCAGCTCCGTCATGCGCGCCATCAGCGATACATCCATGCCGCCATGCTTGGAACGCCACTTGTAGACCGTAGCCGAGCTGATGCCCTGCTCTCGGCACAGCTCAGGAACGGCAAGACCAGCCTCCACGCGCTTGATGGCTTCAATGATCCGGCTATCCGTAAATCCCGATTTCTTCATGCGGTAGAACTCCTCAACGAGAAAATTCTGCTTCTGACCTCATCGCTTTTGCGGGGGGATTACCAGGTGACGAGTGATAGCTGGGACGAGCTTGCGCGCAGCTATACGGCACTGACCCTGCAATATGCCGGGTGTGCCGCCAGGCATCGCGCTACGGTTGATGCATGGTCAAGATAGCTTCAGATGTAGTGGGCTTGAGACACGCACAGGGAAGAGTCGGCATGCTAGCGGACACACGATGTGTTACATGAGGAGGGAAGCATTGCGTTAGTTTCGCCACACTGAGTAGATTTTTCTTTGTGCATAGATCGTGCAAGGGTAATCTTGACTCGGAAAAAAGGGGGGTGACCAATGAGGCGAGTCTTCCCCCGCGCATTGAACTTCGGAGTTCCAAGAAATGGAAGCGACTGGGAACATGAAGTGGCGGGAAATTTGATGGCACCTAAGAAAAAGCACTTGTCACTTCAATTGCCAGTCGAGTTTATTGATGATCTAGGCAAAACAGAATCTCTTCAAGAGATCCTTGTTGTCGTGGCAAAGTGGTTCAAAGAGATGTTCGAGGCGGATCGTGCATCTATCACTTTGCCGAAAGACAATTCTCAACTTCGCGTGGTGGCGCTCGATGGCAATCGAGCTATCGACTTAGATATGACTGTTCCGATTGGCGGAACTATGGTCGGCCGCGTCTTCAGTCGAGCACAAGCGGAAATTTGCGATGACCTTGCTGCGTCAGCCGATTTGGATTGTCTAATCCTTGCGTCTAAGGGCCTAGGCTCTTGCCTTGACGCTCCATTGCGTTGTGGTCCGCACTGCTATGGAACGATCAACGTCGGCCGTATAGGTCGGAATGCGTTTACTCATGCCGATCGTCGCAAGCTCGAAGCCTTGGCGATTTGGATTGCGGCGTTAGTCCGAGTGCATCTGCAAGTGGAAGAGCTGACCTATCTTTCCCAAACCGACCCTCTCACGCAGATCATGAATCGGAGGGCATTCACTGAGCACTTCCAAGCCAGCCGGGCAAAAGGGCGCCGTCGTGCTGTTGGGCCTGGATTCGGATTTGGATTCGCCGTGGTCGATATCGATCATTTTAAGCAGATCAACGATTCACACGGCCATGATGCGGGAGATGTCGTTCTGGCATTCGTCGGAAAAATGATGAAAGACTTTTTCCGTGGAGACGACTTTGTCGCCAGGTTCGGGGGCGAGGAATTTTGTATTTTGATGCAGGATGTTGACGAGGCGGGAATGCGAGGTGCGCTTGAACGATTTCGTATTGCCTTAGGCAAATCTGTTGTCAACCATCTCAGTGGGCAGGTATCTGTCACGGCTAGCATTGGCGCAGTGTTAGTACTGGCCCCGGATGCCGGGATGGATCGAGCTTACAAAAGTGCAGCTGTAGCCTTGTACGAGGCGAAGGCCAATGGGCGGAATCGTGTTCAGCTGGCCTCCGCAATCAATGGCTAGCATGCGTCGAGAGCGTGCGACGAGGTAGTGCTTCTTGCTGCAATTGCATGCTCTGTTACCCATATCGCGCTCTGTGTTCAGTCCGTCCGCCTTGGTCAGAACGTGACCCTAACCCAGTTTTTTAGTACCGATCTAAATTAGAGAAAAACGGTGTCTGACTACAATTTAGCGAGCGAGTTGTAGTCTGACACCTTTATTTTCAAGGCACCTGGTGCAGGCGCAGCAGGGCGTTATGCACCGCCAGCAAGTGTCGAAATCCGAGTTCAAAGCGCGGGCGCTTGAACTGTTTCGGCAGGTCGAAGCCAGGTGCGAGCCTATCGTCGTGACCGACCACGGTAAGCCCGCGCTGCGGGTACCTGATATCGGCCGGTGCGATTGCCGTCATGGCAAAAGTCCTGTTCATGCCCGATCCACCGCCTCCCTTGTCGTTCGCGTGGCCGCCTCTTCGAAGGCCGCGCGGAAGCGCACGATCTGGGGGTGCTGTTCCGCGCTCTTGCGCACGATTAGGCAGACCTGCATCGGCGCAACGCGCAGCGCCAGATCCAGCACCCGCGCGCGGCCCGTGTCCGCATACGCCATAGCGGTTCGCCTGGGCGCGGCCGTCAGCAGCTTCGCCGATGCCACGATGTCCAGGGCCTGGATATAGGTGGGCGTCTCCACCACGGGATGCGGCAATACCAGGCCCTGGCGCAGGAACGCCTCGGTAAGCGCGCGCCGAACGCTTGAACTGGGGCGCTGCAATACCCAGTCGCACTGCGCCAGGCTGGCATACCCGGGTTTCTTCAAGCGGGTCGCCGGATGATCCGGCCCGCAGACTACGCACACGTCGTCCTCGTAGAGGTTGATGAAGGATAGCGACGCCGCGTCGCGCCCCTGCGCGGCCATGTCCGGCGGCAGACGGCCCAACACGCAGTCCAGATCCCCCGCGAGCAGGCGCTCCAGCAGGTCCTGCGCGCTGCCCTCGCTGGTACGCAGATAGCAGCCGCCCGCCTGGCGGAAACGCTCGACGGCAGGGGGCAGAAGCACCGTGAACGCCTGCGGCACGACTCCCACCCGCAGCACCTCGTTCTCGCCGGTGTCGAGCCGGTCCAGCATCGCGCCCAGCTCGTCAAAGTCGTTCAGCAGGACGCGCAAACGCGGGGCCAGCGCCAGGGTCTGCGGCGTCGGCGCCACGCCCTGGCGGTCACGCGTGAACAACTTCACTCCCAACAAGGTCTCGACGTCGTTAAGCATGGCGGTGGCAGCCGGCTGGCTGATGCTCAGGCGCCGCGCCGCCTTGCGCAGGGTACCGTCCTGCAGCAGATACTCGATCAGGGCGAGGTGGCGGAATTTCAAGTGCGAGAGGGCTGCGCGCGAGCGTTGGGTCATCAGGAGTGCGCCATGGAAGCGTGGAGGAGGCCGAAGCAAGGGCCCCAAGTCGTCCCATGTGAAAACCAATACCTATCACATAAGAGGAATTATTGAATTTTAACTTTTAACGCAGCTCACTACACTTTTCCCCACAGGTTCAAGAAACCGACCAACACACGGGGAACGTCATGAATTCACGCTCGCGCGCCGCCAGGCGCACTTTGCTCGCCGCCATCCTGCTCGGCACGGGATTGGATGGCGCCGGCGCCGTCCACGCGGCGTGGCCCGAGGACCAGGCCATCAAGGTCATCGTGCCTCAGGCCGCCGGCGGCACCAACGACACCGTCGCCCGGCTGATCGGCGTCGAACTCGGCAAGGCCCTGGGTCAAAGCGTGGTGGTGGAAAACCAGCCCGGCGCGTCCGGCGCCATCGGCATGCAAGCCGCGGCGCGCTCGCCGGCCAATGGCTACACCCTGGCGATTGCTTCCGACACGGCGGCCGTCCTCAGTGCCACGCGCAAGATGGGTTGGCGGCTGGACCGCGACATGATGGGCGTGGCCCTGGTCGGTGAACAGCCCATGGCCGTGGCCGTCTCCGCCCGGTCCGAATACCGCAGCCTGGCGCAGTTGATCTCGGCAGCCAAGGACAAGCCCGACACCGTCGCCTTCGGTACATCTGGCCTGGGTACCTCGCAGCACATCATTGGCGAATGGCTGGCGCACCTGGCCGGCGTGCAGATGATCCACGTGCCCTACAAGGGGGGCGGCCAGGCCGTCACTGACCTGGTGGCGGGCAACACGCCCGCCGCCGTGCTGGGATTCGCGCCGCTGCTGGCGCAGGCGCGCAACCACGCCGTGCGCATCGTCGCGATCACCACCGCAGAGCGCAATCCCGCCACGCCCGAGGTGCCGACGCTCAAGGAGCTTGGCTACTCCGATATCACCCGTTCCCAGTGGGTGGGCGTAGTGACGCCGCGCGGCACGCCGCCCGCCATCGTGAAGCGCCTCTCTGACGCAATCGGCGACATCGTTCGCCAGCCGGCCATCCAGGCCAAGCTGATGGAGATTGGCGTCACTCCCAACCCCATGGACGGCGCCACGTTCGATGGCTTCATCCACAAAGAAGTGGCCGACTATGGAAGTCTGGTCACCCAACTGCATATCAAGCTCGACTGATCCGGAGACAGTACATGCCGCAAGCGAAACAACAGCCCAATGTGGTCCTGATTCTGGCCGACAATCTCGGCTGGGGAGAGTTGGGCTGCTACGGCGGCGGCGCCATCCGCGGCGCGCCGACGCCGCGCATAGACGCCCTGGCCGCGCAAGGCACCCAACTGCTCAACTTCAACGTTGAAAGCGACTGCGTGCCCACGCGCTCGGCTTTGATGACCGGTCGCCATCCGGTGCGCACGGGCGCCATGCAGTCGGTGCCCGCGGGGCTTCCCCAAGGCCTCATTCCCTGGGAACGCACGCTGGCGGAGGCCTTCTCGGCGCAAGGATACGCCACTGCCATGTATGGCAAGTGGCATCTTGGCGACAAGGAGGGACGCTATCCCAAGGACAAGGGCTTCGACGAGTGGTACGGCATTCCCCGCACGACCAACGAAAGCATGTTTCTAGACGCCGTGGGCTTTGATCCTGAAGAGGTCGAAGTGCCGTACGTCATGGAAGGGCGCAAGGGCCAGCGCGCCGAAAAGCGCGAACTATACGACTTGGAAATGCGCCGCCGCATCGACGAGGAACTGACTCGACGCAGCTGCGAGTTCATCGGCCGCCACGCCGGCAATACCCCCTTCTTCCTTTACGTGCCGCTGACCCAGCTGCACTTCCCGACCATTCCTCACCGCGGCTTCGAAGGCCGTACCGGGAAGGGCGATTTCGCCGATTCGCTGGTGGAGATGGACGCCCGCGTCGGGCAGATTCTCGACGCCGTGCGGGATGGCGGCATAGAGGATGACACCGTGTTCATCTTCGCTAGCGACAACGGCCCGGAGTACCGGCGCCCTTGGCGCGGAAGCGCCGGCATGTGGACAGGAACGTACCATACCTCGATGGAGGGCTCGCTGCGCGTGCCACTGATCGTGCGCTGGCCCGGCCAGGTGCCAGCCGGCCGCCAGACCAATGAGATTGTGCACGTCGTGGACCTGTTTCCCACCCTGGCCCGCATCGCCGGCCTGGAAGTCCCCTCGGACCGACCCATCGACGGCGTTGACCAATCCGGCTTTCTGCTGGGCAAGCAGGAAAAATCGGCGCGCGAGGGCTTCGTCTACTACATCAAGACCGAGCTGCGCGCCGCCAAATGGCGCGACTGGAAGATGCACTTTGTTTGGGAGGTCGAACCCAACGCCGGCCCCAATCACCTGGAGACGCCCTACGTGTTCAACCTGGTGCAGGATCCGAAGGAAGAGACCGACGTCAACAGCACGCAAGGCTGGGTGCGCGGACCCATCCGCCGCATGATCAATGCCTTCCAGGACTCGCTCAAGACGCACGCGCCCATACCGCCGGGCGCGCCGGATGACTACGTGCCTTCGTATGGCATGACGCCCGCGAATCAGGAAAATGCCGGCGGTGCGTCTTGATGACACGCGAGGCGCAAGCCGCCTGCCATATCGACCCGGCCATTCTCGCTGCCGGGGATACGGCCGGTGACGCGACCGCCGGGTTGGCGAAGGTATTTCCGAGTTTCGATGTCATCTATCTCGTCGACACCGACCCCGCGGTCCTCGAAGCCTGCATGCGAGCGATGCGTGGCGTGCAGGCCATGCTGGGCATTAGCCTGGATTATCCGGACGGCTTGGATCCGCGCCGGTCAGGCGCGGCGCCGGCGGATGTGCTGCTGCGGGAAGCGTTGCTGTTCCGGCTGACTGCCTTCGCCACCATAGCTGCGCGCCAGGGCCTGAAGCTGTCCACGGTAGGCTGCCATGGCGCGCTCGCGCTGGATGTGGCTGACGACGAGCGCACGACGCAGGTGGTGGCGCGCTCGGTGCAGCATTTCGACGCCGCGCTTTCCCTGGCAGTCGCCGCGGGAAGTCGCGGCATTGCGGTTGCGCATCACTGCGGCGTGCGTGCGGTTCGCGAAGCCTGGCATGACGAGGTCGTCGCTCCTTCGTACCGCTGCGAGGGCGTTGCGATAGCGTCTCGCGTCGACCGCTACCGCGTGCGGTATTGCGCGCCGCTTGCCCTCACCCCGGCGTGATGGTTTGGGCGGGCTACATCGCGATGTGCTGAGCGAGGCTCCGAGGGGCCATCACTCAACCCGCCACCGCCCCGCCTCATCATCCCGCAACCTTGCACCGGCCCACACAACCCGCCCCAACACCCGCACCGATGCCCCGTTCTCCAGCGGTATGTCATCGTGCAAGGAATTGAACGACCGGGCCACCCATTGTCCGGTAAGCCGTTCCCTGGCCACCGTCTTCACGATCATCTTGCCGTCGTAGTTGATGGCATAGACGCCGCCGGCGGCGATGTCCTGCAGCGTCAGGCTTTCGTTGGGGACCACCAGCAAGGCAGCGCCGTCCCGAATGATGGGCTCCATGCTGTCGCCCTTCGCATACACCACGCGGCCCCGGCCGTTGTCCGCGCCTACCGATCTGAGGAAAGACTTGCGGAACTGGATCATGCCGGTCTGCTCTTCAGCATGGTTTTCGATGGGGTCGCCCGCCGCCAGGCGCACGTCGGCCAGTTCCGGGACCTTCTCGAATCTGTCGTTGGCAGCGGGCGGTTCGCCCACGCCTACATTGGCGACCACGCCTGTCTGGGTGCTGATCCGGACCCGGCCTTCACGTTCTGTCTGGCGCGTGGTCTTGCCGCCTTCCCAGGGCGCTGCGGGCAGGCCATCGACGCGCATGGGGAACTCGTCGCGGGACAAATAGGTGTCCACCAGCGAGTCGCTGCGCAGGACCGTCGGCATTTGCGGTGCGGCGGCGGCAGGGGCGACGTCGATCCCCAGCTTCAACTGCGCGATCGCCAACGCAATCGCTCCCTGCAATTTGTTCAGCTGATCCGGGGGCAATGCCCGCACCTGTTCTTCCGGGATGCCCGGGAAGGGCCACGGAGGGGGCGCCAGCACCGCTGCGGCCAGGGCTCCATCGCGCGCAGGCAGTTTCGGGGCGGTGCCGTCATACAGCCATTGCGCGTTCACGCGCAGCAGCGGGGCGACCTTGATGCAGGTCGCCATGTCCATGCCGTTGGACCCATTGAACCAATGCGTCGCCGCGCCGGAAGAGGCGCCGGCTGCCTTCCATAGGTCTGTCTTGGTAAGGCGTGGTTCGGCCGCGTCCGCTCGGCGGGCCGCTTCCTCGTTGAACGCCTGTGTGATTCGCTTCTGAAAGGTCATCTTAGGATGCTAAACAAAAACAATCTTAGTTGGCTTGCATTTAGAATCTTAGCATTCTAAGATTTAAAAATGATAGCGAGGTAAGACTGTCGGGGATGCAAAAACACGCATGAACTACTACAGCCACAACATCGGTGACTACGCGCAGGCCACGGCGCATCTGAGCCTGCTTGAGGATGCCATCTACAGCCGCCTGCTGCGCCGGTACTACGCCGAAGAGCAGCCCATCGTGGACAACCTGCAGCAGGTATTCCGGTGGGTGGGGGCCCGTAGCGAAGAAGAAAGAGAGGCGGCCGCGCAGGTGCTGGCCGAGTTCTTTGTCTTGCGCGACGGCCACTGGCACAACAAGCGGGCCGACGTGGAGATTGCCGCGTATCACGTCAAGGCCGAGACCGCCAAGGCCAACGGCAGGCGAGGCGGCCGGCCCAGGCTGGGAGAGCGCAATCCGGAACAACCCAGCGGGTTTTCCATGGGTTTCGACGAGCAACCCGGCGCTGGCCCGCCAGTAGCCGGATCGGAAGCTAACCAAGAACCAGGAACCAAGAACCAGGAATCAAAAGAACACGCCTCCCGCAAGCGGGGAAGCGGATTCGATGCTTCCGTGATCGAACTGCCGGACTGGCTGGACCGCGAGGACTGGGTCAGCTGGATTGCCGACCGCAAGGCCCGCAAAAAGCCGGTGACGCAGGAGGGCGCCAGGCGCCAGCTGCAACAGCTTGCCGCCTATCTGGCCGCAGGGCATCAGCCAGGCGCCGTGATCGCGAACAGCATCGCGGGCGGGTATCAGGGCCTCTTCCCTCCGCGCACACCTGCTACGGCCGGCCAGCCAACAGGCAGAGCGCAACGCCTGGCCGACTGGACCGAGGAGCTGCGGGAAGTGCTGGCCGCCGACCGCCGGCCGCGCGAGCGGTTCATGGGGACGATCGATGCCACCCGCTGACATCCCTTCCGCCGCCATGGGTGCGCTGGTGGTGAACGAAATGCTGCTGATGTATGGCGCCAAGTTCGCGCAGCAATGGCAGGGCCTGACCGCCCGCGAGTTGAAGGATTCATGGAACCAGAAGCTGGCGGGCCTGGACGAGGTGCAGGTGCGCCGCGGCCTGGTCGCCTGCCTGACTCAGGAATGGCCGCCGACGCTGCCGCAGTTCATCAAACTATGTTGCCCGTGGATGGTCCCTGAAGTGGCGTATCACGAGGCCGTGCGCGGCCTGTCCGCGCGCAGGCGCGGCGAGCGCGGCGCCTGGTCGCATCCGGCGGTGTACTGGGCTGCGGTGGGCGTGAGCACGGTGGATCTGCTGGGCTGCACCTACGGGGCCATCAAGGCGCGCTGGGAGAAGACGCTGAACGAGGAACTGGCGAAGGGCGTGTGGGCGGATATCCCGCTGCCTCGCCCAGCGCTGCCCGCGCCCGGCCAGACGCTGGCCACGCGCGCCGAGGCCGAGGCGGCGCTCAAGAAAATGGGCGCGCAGAAGGTTCTGAGGGACCGTGGATGTCCGCCCCGGAGCTGGATCGAAAAGTGGGAGGCGCGCATCGCGCGCGGCGACCACCCGAGCAAGGGCATCGCCGACATGCTCAAGCGCGCCAAGGGCGAAAGCCAGGATACGGAGGGCCGTCTGAAGAACGGTTCCAACGGCAAGACAGGTAAACAATGCGAGGTGGCTGATGAGTAAATTGACGGGTGACGATCTGATCTGGAACTGGGCCCGATGGACCTGGTCCGGCGCTACGGTGGGAAACATGGAGGTGTATCTCTCCGAAGAGGAGGACTACCGGCCCATCAACCATCACCACGCCATGGAGGTCGAGGCGATGCACGCCGCGCTGCCTTGGCATGAGCGCATGATCATCATTGCCGAATATCCGCAGAAGAACGTGATGTTCGGCCAGCTGGACGGCAGGGCGCGCCGCGCGAAGGCGCTGGACTGGATTGCCGATACGACCGGCGTGGCCCTGACCGAAACCGAATACAAGTTGTACCTGGGCCTTTTTCGCGGCCTGGTGGAAAGGAGGCTGGCGTGAAGTACGCGCACGAGGTGATGGATCTGATGGCCTGCTATCCCGGCCGCTCATTCCGTTTGATGGAGCTGGTCCGTCATGTGTCACGCGGCCGGTGTCTGTCTGCTCCTGAAAAGACACGCCTGCAAAGAGGCATCCAGCGCGCCATGGATGCGCTGCAGGATACCGGCAGCGTGCTGATTCAAGAGCCCCAGCAAGGCGGGCACGGACGTACCTATGCATGGCGTGTGACGGTTCCGTCACAAGACCCCGCCCCATAGGTCACGCAATCGGTCACAATTTGTCCGGGGCATTGCGCCCCAAGCAAATGCAGCCCTGGCCACGTGCCGGGGCTTTTTGTTTTCGGCGCATGGCTTCGGTTTTTATGGGCGGGGCAGGGGGCGAACTTCTTTGCACAGCGTGTGACGATTCCGTCACAAGACCTCGCCCCATCGGTCACGCAATCGATCACAATTGGTCCGGGGCATTGCGCCCCTGACAAATGCAACCCCGAAATACAGCCCCGGCCACGTGCCGGGGCTTTTGCATTTGGGCGCGATGTTTCGGCGCCTGTCTTCTTCAGCAGGAATCCAACTCCATGAGCGTTCAGATCAGCATCACTGAAAACCAGCTGGTAGAGGACCTCGCCGCATTCTTCAAGACCTTGGTCGACTGCGACGTTGTCCGCGGTTTGCCTGGCTGGGTTCCCGCGCCACCGCGCGAGTGCGTCGCCATTACTCCGCTGGCGGCGCAGGGCCTTTCCGTGCCGGTGATGACCTATGCCGATCCGTCGCCTGCGGCGGGGAAACGAATCATGACCCAGGCCACGCACTGGTCTGCCCGGGTGGATGGCTACGGGGCGCGGGCCCTGGACCTGGCGCTCACGTTGTCGATTGCCTTGCGCAGCCAGTACGGGTGCGAGTTCCTGGGAAAGCTGGGAAGAACTCAACCGCTATACGCGGGCGAGCTCAAGCAATTGCCCTTCGAGAGCGGAGAAAGCCAGACCTTCGAGCGGTGGTCGTTCGACGCCGTCCTGCAGTTCAACCCTTCCATCAGCGTGCCGCAGCAGTTTGCGGACCACCTTCACGTGGGCCTCATCGAGGCCGACACCACCTACCCTACGGGAGCTTAATCCTATGTCCATTCCCGCCAGTGAAATCGTCCAGGTCGTGCCTGGCGTGATCGCCGCCGGCGGATCGGCGCTCGATTTGAACGGCCTGATCCTGACCCACGATACTGCCGTCCCCATCGGCACCGTCCAGAGCTTCGCGACTGCGCGCGACGTCCAGCGCTTCTTCGGTCCCACCTCGACCGAAGCCGCCCTGGCCGACGTCTACTTCAACGGCTTCGACAACTCGACCCGCAAGCCGGGCAATCTGCTGTATGCCCAATATCCGGCGGCAGCGGTTTCCGCCTATTTGCGTGGCGGCTCGATGGCCGCCGTGACGCTGGCCCAGCTGCAGGCGCTGTCCGGCATCCTGACGGTCAGCGTGGATGGCGTGGCCAAGACGTCCTCCAGCATCGACCTGTCGACGGCAACGAGCTTCTCGAACGCCGCCTCGATCATCGAAGCGGCGTTCACCGCCATGGGCGCGACCTGCGCTTATGACGCGCAGCGCGCCGCTTTCGTGATCACCTCGGCCACCGACGGCGCCGCCAGCACGGTCTCCTATGGCAGCGGCACCCTCGCATCGGGCTTGAAGCTGACGCAGGCCGCAGGCGCCCTGGTGTCGCATGGGGCCGCGGCCGGCGTCCCGGCGGTGGACATGGGCCGGATTACCGACCTGACCCAGAACTGGGCGGCGTTCATGACGACCTTCGAGCCCGATACGGCCGGCAAGGTGGCGTTTTCGGCGTGGACCAATGCCCAGGGCGACCGCTACGCCTACGTCGGCTGGGACACCGATGTCACCGCCACGCAGCAGGGCAATACGTCCAACTGGGCTGCTGTCGTAAGCGCCAACGAGTACTCGGGTTCCGTGCCTGTCTACAAGGACAGCCTGCATGCAGCCTTTGTCCTGGGCGCGGTGGCGTCGCTGGACTTCGAACGCACCAACGGCCGCGCCACGCTGGCGTTCAAAGGCCAGTCGGGCCTGGCGTTCTCGGTGACCGACGCCACGACCGCTCAGACGCTGATCGACAACGGCTACAACTTCTATGGCGACTACGCCACCAGCAACGACCGCTTCCGCTTCCTCTACCCGGGCCAGATCAGCGGCAACTGGAAATGGGTCGACACCTACGTCAACCAGATCTGGCTGAACGCGGCGTTCCAGCAGGCGCTGATGAGCTTGCTGACCCAGGTGAACGCCATTCCCTACAACATCGACGGCTACACGCTGATCGATGCTGCCTGCCTGGACCCGATCAACGCCGCGGTCAACTTCGGCGCCATCCGCGCCGGCGTGACGCTGTCGAGCCAGCAGAAGGCGCAGATCAACAGCCAGGCCGGCGTGGATATCTCCGACACGCTCCAGACCCGCGGCTGGTATCTGCAGATCAAGGACGCGACGCCGCAGGTGCGAGAGGCCCGCGGCACCCCGCCCATGACGTTCTGGTACCTGGACGGCGGTTCCGTCCAGCAGATCACCCTGGCCTCGCTGGCCATTCTTTAAGGATTCAACATGGCGACTTTGACCAGTGCCAACTCGGTTCTGATGCTTACGGTGGGCGGCGTTTTTCCGGTGCCGCAGAAAATCGAGGGCTACGCTTCCGACAGCGCCTTCACCTTCGACGCTGCCAAGCCTGCGCAGGTAACCATGGGCGTGGACGGCCGCATGTCGGCCGGCTACGTGCCGGTCCCCTGCGTGCAGACAATCATGATCCAGCCCGACTCCCCGTCCATGCGCATCTTCGAGATCTGGATGGCGGCCAGCGAAACGGCCCGGGAAGTGTTCTATGCAAACGGCACCCTCAACATCCCGTCGATCGACCGCAAGTACACGCTGACCCGCGGCGTGCTGACGCAGATTCCGCCGGCGCCGGATGCCAAGGCGATGCTCCAACCCATGGCGTTCCAGATCACCTGGCAGAACGTCTCTCCGGCGCTGGTGTGACATGGCCAGAAAGCAGATAACCCTGACCATCGACGCGGAAGGGCGCGACAAGGGCAAGGTGTTCATCCTGACGGAGCTTTCTGCCTACGACGCCGAGGAATGGGCCGGCCGGGCGCTGTTTTCGTTGATGAACGCCGGGGTGGAAATTCCGGAAAACATCGCCGAGGCAGGGCTGGCCGGCGTGGCCGCCATGGGCATGAAGGCTCTCGCCAAGCTGCCTTTCGACAGCGCCAAGCCCTTGCTGGACAAGATGATGGATTGCGTGCAGATCCAGCCCAGCCCAAGTGTGACGCGCGAGCTCATGTCCGGCGATGTCGAGGAGGTGGCGACCCTGTTCGCGCTGCGCAAGAAAGTCCTGGGCTTGCACCTGGATTTTTTTACGGCCGCCGTCCCATCAACTTCGGGCTCCAAGTCCACAACGGCGGCACGCGCCTGATTCGCTACGCCAATATTCCCCGGATTATTGGCGTGGTGATTTCCCGGCACCCGGGCCTGCTGCACGACCTGCAGACGGTCTACGGCGCCGAAGACCTGTACAACCTGCTTGAGGTGATTGCGGTGGACGCACACAACAGGCGCGTCCTAGCTGAACCGAGGTAATTGCATGGCCACCATCACCGATGCCTTGCTCGTCACTGCGGGTTTCGATCCGAAGCGTTTCGCGGCGGATACCATCACCGGCGCGGCCGGCCTGGGGCAAATGGCCGAGAACCTGGGCATGAGCACGGAGCGGCTGTCTGCCTGGCAGATGGCGGCCGAGCGGGCTGGCGGAACCGCGGAAGCCATTTCCGCCCAATTGAGGGAATCCTCGGGCGAGGTAGCCAGATTCAACCGCGGATCCGCCGCGGACTCGCTACCCGCGTTCTTCCGCAACGGCGGCAATGTCGGCGACCTCAAGGATGGGAACACCTACCTGCTGGCCAGGTCGAGGATCATTGCCGATCTTTACCAGAAGGACAGGGCTCAGGCCGCGCTGGCCGCCCAGGACATGGGCATCGGCGAGGGCCTGTTCAATCTGTTCAAGCGCGGGCCCGACGAGCTCGAACGGATGCTTCAGGTCCAGGAGAAACGTGCAGCCATCTCCGGCAACGATGCGCAAGCGGCCGCGCAGCTGCGTGACCGCTACCTGGACCTGCGCGATACCTTTGAATCGGTGAGCGTCAAGGTGCTGCTGGCGCTCATGCCGGCGTTCGAGCGGCTTATCTCGCTAGCCCAGGGCTGGGGCGATTATCTGCTTGAGAACCGCGACGAGATCGTCGAGTGGGTCGACGCAGCGGCGCAGGCCATCGTGAAGTTCGTCGATGCAGTCGATTCGGCGGCGCAGGCGGTGGGAGGATGGCAAAACGTCCTGCTGGCGTTGGGGACGCTCAAGATTCTGTCCTGGGCGAATTCGCTGCTGAGCCTGGCATCTGCCTTGGGGGCCGTGGCTACGGCTCTCGGAACACTTGGTGGCGCCGGTGCGGCGCGTGGACTGGGTGCGTTGAGAGGCTTGGGTCCTGCGGCGTTGAAGTTGGCTGGGCGTGCGGCGGCTGGCGCTGCGCTGTTCTTGTTTAGCAAAGATCTGAATGGGGGCGAGCAAGAAGACCTGGCCGCGATGAGAAACCCCGCGCTGAAGCGCAAGGAGGTTCTCGATGCGGTCAGGTACTTCGAGTCCAAGAGGGGCTACACCCGGGAGGCGGCCGTGGGGCTGGTGGCCAACCTGCAGGCCCAAAGCAACCTGGACCCCAGGGCCGTGGGCGCTGATGGCGCTTCCGCCGGCATCGGACTATGGAATCCGCGACGCCAGGCCGAGTTCAAGCGCATATATGGCATGGACCTGCGCGAGTCCACGGTTGAACAACAGCTGGATTTCGTCGCCAGCGAGTTGGAGAGCACCAGGCGTAGGGCGGGAGTACATCTGGCCGCCGCCACCACCCCGGCCCAGGCCAGCGTGGCCGTGTACCGCCACTTTGGATTGAACAAGTCCGAAGGGGCCAGCTCAAGCGAAGAGCGCAAGCTCGCCGCCGCTGCCGGGGCAATCTATGGGACGCTTTTCCTCGAAGATCAGGAACGAGGCGCCGCGGCTGCGGCTACGACGGTCGCGGCAGCCCAAGCCAGCGCTGCCGCCATCCCGAGCAGCACGGCAACCACCAGCAATACGTCCGAAACTCATATCCACGGCCCCATTACGGTTATGACGCAAGCGACGGATGGCGAGGGAGTCGCCCGCGATTTGGGACGTGTGGGGCGCTCCCAGAATCTCGTCCAACAAGGCAATACGGGGATGTTCTGATGCCGTTTATTCCTTTTCCCGATGTCCCGAGCGGTCCGGGCGTCCCCGCGGTCTTCCGCGCGGCGACGCTTCCTTCGGTCTTCGAACCGGCAAGCTTCGAACTTGCGGCGCTGACCGATAGGATCTTCGGTCCTCCTCGCTGGGGGCTGTATGGCGTCGATGGGCGGCAGATGCTGGTCTTCGAGACGTTCCTCAGCATTGCTTTCAATCAGGGCAGCCAGATATCCAGCTATCCCTCGGAGCAGGGCGGATTCTCGTCCTTCAACAAGGTCGATGCGCCATTCGAGGCGACCATCAAGCTGGCGCATGGCGGTGATCCGGCGTCGCGCAACATCATGTTGTCCGTGCTGGAGCGCATTGTCGGCAGCACGGAACTGTACTCAGTGGTGACGCCCGAGATCGTCTATCCGTCGGCCAACCTGGTGAAGTACTCGTACACCCGCGCAGACAAGAACGGCTCCAGCCTCCTGATCGTCGATCTGACACTGCAGGAAGTCCGGCAGACGGCCGTCCAGCTATCGCCGGCCACGCAGGACCCCAGCGGCGCGTATGAAGTGAGCAATGGCCAGGTGCAGGCGTTCGAGATTGATGCCTATCCCCGGCGCGACCAGAACAAGGTGGCGGATCTGGAGCCCATCCAATGAAGAGAATTCCCCTAAGACCCGTGCCGGCGCAAACGCTCAGCGTCGTGCTGTCCGGGCAGAACTGCCAGATCGCCGTCTACCAGAAGTCGACCGGGCTTTATCTGGATCTTGAACTCGACAATGCGCCCATCGTGACCACGGTGCTTTGCCATGACCGGGTACGGCTGGTGCGGTCAGCTTACCTGGGCTTCGTCGGCGATCTGGCTTTTGTGGACACTCAGGGCCACGTCGACCCGCAGCATCAGCATCTCGGTTCGCGTTTCGTCCTGGCATACCTGGAGCCTTTGGAACCATGAGCTTCATCAAACGCCGGCTGAACGTGACCATCAGCCTGGGCAAGGGGGAGTTCGGCGATGAGCAGGGGCCGGATGTGACGCTCAGCGGCTACAGGATGACGGTGGATATTCCTCTCCATACCGTATTCGAAAACAGTCCAATGACCCTGCAGATCCACGGACTGAATCAAGACCTGATGAACAAACTGACGACGATAGGACCCGTCATGACGGAGCGCCGGGGAAAGAATCTTGTCCGGATCGACGCAGCGGGAGACTCGGGTGTTCCCTGCGTGGTCTACGAAGGAGACATCGTCGAGGCCTGGGGTGGTTACGGAATGGGGGCAGAGGGCAAAGCGGCCGCGGGGGGCGTATTCACAGTCAAGACCGAGGTGGCTGGGGCCAAGCAGGTAAAGCCCGCATCCGCCAGGTCGTTTCCCGGCGCGAAAAAGGCGCAGGAAATCATGTGCGATATCGCCAAATCAATGGGATACAAGGGCGAAAAAAGTGGGGAGGACTATGTGTTGGCCGACCCCTATTTTTCCGGAACCGACATGGACCAACTACGCAGTTGCGCGAAGGCCGCCCGGGTCAATTTCACGATAGACCGCGGCATCCTGTCAGTCTGGCCGGAGGGCGGATACCGAAAGGGCGATCCGATTCTCGTGGCGCCGGAAACGGGGTTGATCGGATATCCGGCGTTTACGAGCAAGGGACTGCAACTGACGACGCTCTACAACCCGCACCTCGGCTTGGGAAAAAGAGTGCAGGTCATCAGCACCGTCGAACCCGCGCATGGCGAGTGGATCATTGTGAGTCTGTCCCACAAGCTGGAGGCAGAGGTGCCTGGCGGCGTCTGGCAGTCGATGGCCGTATGCAAAAGGAATCTCAATGGCTAAGCAATACGGATACGCAGGGCTGGCGCAAGCCGGCCAGGGCGACAGCGAGTTCGGGGCCTTGCAGTTCCTGATCAGCCAGGCCCTGAATCGAGTCAGTACGGCGACGCTGGTCAAGGTGGTGTCGGTGACGAATGCAGGCGGACTGTCTCCGGTGGGTTTCGTCGATGTGCAGCCGCTCGTCAACCAGCTCGATGGCGCCGGCAATGCCGTGCCGCATGGGGTCCTGCATCGTCTTCCCTACTTTCGCCTTCAGGGCGGAGCGGACGCCGTCATCCTGGACCCGAAGGTCGGGGATATCGGGATGGCGGCTTTCGCGAATCGGGACATCTCTCTGGTGAAGACCTCGAAGGCGCAGAACAACCCCGGTTCCTGGCGTTCCCACGACATGGCGGACGGGCTGTATTTCGGCGGTCTGTTGAATGGAACCCCGGTGCAGTACGTGCAGTTCACGGCGGACGGCATCAACGTCGTGTCGCCCTCCAAGGTGACGGTGGCCGCGCCCAATATCGAACTGAACGCCAGCGCGCAGTGCGCATTGAATTCGCCCCGGATCGTGCTGAACGGGACGGTGCAGCAAGGCGGCGGATCCTTCGGCGGCACGTCTACCTGGCAGGGCGACATGCACACGCTGGGTACGCTGCGCAACAACGGCAAGGACGTGGGCAGCACCCACACGCATTCCGGCGTGCAAAGCGGGCCGGCAAACACAGGAGCGCCCAATTGAACACGTTGCTGCTAGACCGGACGGCTTGGGACCTGGTGCTTGATGCCGCGGGAAACATCGCGCTGGCGACCAAGCCCTACGCCGTGGCGCAAGACGTCGCCAGCGCCATCAAGCTGTTCAAGGGGGAGCTGTTCTACAACACCGCCCCAGGCGTTCCGTACTGGGAAGAATTCCTGGGCCATCAACCGCCGCTGGCGCTGGTGCGGGAGCACGTCCGGCGAGCCGCGCTGACAGTCCCGGACGTGGCCGACGCGGTCTGCATGCTGACCTCCTATACCGACCGCGCCCTGGCGGGCTACGTCGCAATCACCCTGCAAGATGGAACGACGCAAACCGTCAGCTTCTGAGGAAACCATGCCGAACAACTCGAAAGTGCCGCGCGTGCAGTTCACGCCGGAAGGGCTGGTGCTGCCCAACGAATCCGCCATCCTCGCCGGCGTCCTGTCCGATATGGACGCGGCCTTCGGTGGCGGGCTGAATCCCGCGCTGGAAACGCCCCAGGGCCAGCTGGCCTCCAGTACCACCGCCATCATCGGCGACAAGAACAACGAGTTCGCGACCTACGTGAACCAGGTCGACCCGGCCTATGCGCAAGGGCGGATGCAGGACGCCATCGGGCGGATCTACTTCCTGGACCGCAAGCCGGGTACGCCTACCGCTGTCATCGCAACCTGCACGGGCCTGGCGGGCGTGACGATACCCGTGGGCGCGCGCGCCCAGGCGGTGGATGGCAATCTGTATCTGTGCACCCAGGCGGGAACGATACCGGCCAGCGGAAGCGTCGACCTGCCATTCGCTTGCTCGGTCGATGGGCCGGTGGATTGCGCGCCAGGCGCACTGAACCAGATATATCAGGCCATTCCCGGTTGGGACTCGGTATCGAACGCCGATGCCGCAACGGTGGGCAGCCATGTGGAAAGCCGGGCCGAGTTCGAGGAGCGCCGGCGGCAGTCGGTGGCGCTGAACGCCCGCGGCTCGATCCCGGCGATCTACGCCAACGTGGCGAACGTGGAGGGCGTCATCGACGCCTACGTGACGGAGAACGATCTCTCCGTACCGAAGACGGTCGGCGGCGTCGTCCTGCGTCCGCACTCCATCTGGGTCGCGGTGACGGGCGGCGAGGCGGCGGACATCGCAGATGCCATCTGGCGCAAGAAGAGCAATGGCTCCGACTACAACGGCAACACCTCCTATGCCGTGGAGGACAAGGAGGGATATGCCTATCCCTACCCGTCGTATGTCGTGACCTGGGAAACCCCGGCAGCGCTGCCCGTGCGCTTCGCGGTGCAGCTCGCGGACAACCCCGCGCTGCCGTCGGACATTGTGGCTTTGACCAAGCAGGCGATCATGGACGCCTTCAACGGCGGAGATGGCGGGCAGCGCGCGCGGATCGGATCGACCATTTATGCCAGCCGCTTCTACGCACCCATTTCGGTGCTGAGCCCGGTGGTCTCCATCCTGTCCTTGCTGCTGGGCTCCGACACGCCGTCGGGCGCCAGCCTGGCCGTACCGATCAACCGCCGGCCCACGATCACGGCCAGCGATATTGCGGTGACATTGATATGAGCGTCGTGCCTAAGCCGGGGCTGGCGGCCCGGACCCTCATCAGCCAGTACGCCAACAGCCCCACGCTCGTCCAGTTGATCAACAACATGGATGACTACATCAACCCCGACGCCGATTTCGACGCTTTCCATGACTTCGTCTGGAACGTCGAGACCGCGCAGGGTTTCGGGCTGGACATCTGGGGCAGGATCGTCGACGTCGGCCGGATGCTGACGGTGCCGGGAGACGTCACCTATCTGGGATTTGACGAGGCGCTGGACTGGCAGCCTTTCAACCAGGCGCCGTTCTATACAGGCGAGCAGGCCACGCAGACGTATCGGCTCGCCGACGACGCGTATCGCACGCTCATCCTGGTCAAGGCGCTGGCCAACATCTCGGATTGCACTTCGCCCAGTTTGAACCGGCTGCTGTCGAACCTGTTCGCGGGGCGCGGGCGTTGCTACGTGTCGGACACAGGGAGGATGGAATTCCGCTACGTGTTCGAGTTCGCGCTGGCGCCGCATGAAATCGCCATCCTGACTCAATCAGGCGCGATACCCAAGCCGGCCGCGGTTCTGGCGAACATCCTGCAGGTCGATCTTTCTACTACGTTCGGATTCAACGAAGCGCTGATGCAGCCGTTCGGCTCGGGCGTACTTTTCACTTCTTCGGGGCTTATCAATGCAAGCTAGCAATGCACCTATCAAATCGGCCGTCCCGTTTGCGGAAAGCGGGACGAAGAACACTATTCCGGTTGCGTCGCAGATCGGCGTGACGCCGGGGGCGGCGTCGTTTACTGATGGATTTCCGCCGTTGACGATGACGCCGTTGGCCGCGGGAGGCGTTCCACCTTATGGCGCCGACTTCAATGGCATCCTCAACTTTCTCAGTGCTGCCGCGCGCTGGCAACAGGCTGGGGGCGCCTATCCCTACGACGCCGCGTTCAGCACAGCCATTGGCGGGTATCCACAGGGCGCAATGCTGAAGCAATCATCTGGTGGCGGTTACTGGTTGAATCTTGCCGAAAACAACACCTCGAATCCGGATGGCGGCGGTGCGAATTGGATTGCTCTACCCGCGGGGATTGCGTCCACGGCGGAGGCGGAGACCGGCACGGATGACAAAAAAGCGATGACGCCGTTGAAGGTATTCCAGGCTATTGCGAGAAAGGTGATGCAGGCCACAGAAGGCGTGCTCGGCGTCGCCAAGGTTGCCACGCAGTCGCAGACGAACGCCGGCGCCGACGATGCCACCATCGTGACGCCGAAAAAGCTCAGGTTTGGCGTGGCGATGTCGCTCGGTATCAATGGATACCTGGCGCTGCCTTCCTGGCTTGGCGGTGTCATTCTTCAGTGGGGGCGCGGCACTGTGAATATGAACACTGCGGCCGGAAACTATCACTACGGATCTGCCGCTGTTTCGTTTCCGCTGACGTTTCCGACGGCCGCCTGGGTGGCGATACCGCAAATCCAAAACAGTCCGAATGTGATGGACAGCATCAGCGTCGCCTCGTTCAACAATTCGACGCTTCAGGTACTGGGCTGCACCAGCTACGAAGCGGGCCAGGCGCCGGAATTCTATTTCATCGCCATAGGAAACTAGCATGACTGAAACCCCGAACAAGGCGGCTTTTCTTTGTCTATGAGGGGCGAAATTGAACATCCAAGATTTCGACGCCCTTGCCGCAAAGCTCGCCGGCGTTCTGGGCGCAGCGGTTTCCATGCGCTATCTGCAAGGATCATGGCCAGCCCGGCTGAGCATGGCTGCCAGCGGCTCGTTGGTGGCGTACTACGCGGCTCCCTATCTGTCGCTGCTGCTGGAGATTCCAGAAGGCCTGGCCGGTTTTCTGACCGGCATGTTCGGCATGGCCATTGTCTCCCGAGGATGGGAGGTTGTGCAGACCGTTCCCATCGGCGCGTTGTGGCAGGCCGTGATCGACCGAGTGCGCGGCAGAGGGGCATGAGGCGCATCGTTTCATTCATGCGGAGACTTCATCCGTGAGTACTTTCCAACTATCCCAACGCAGCCTGGACCGCCTGGTCGGGGTGCATCCCGACCTGGCCGAGATCGTCCAACTGGCGATTCAACGCACGACGGTCGACTTCACTGTGGTGGAAGGCGTTCGTACCCTTGAGCGGCAACGCGAGTACGTCGCCCGTGGCGCCAGCCAGACGATGGCCAGCTACCACTTGGCGCAGGAGGACGGGCTGAGCCATGCCGTTGACCTGGCGCCGCTGATTGATGGAGTGATTCCCTGGAGCAACTGGCAGGCCTTCGCCGGCCTGGCGCAGGTGGTCAAGGCCTGCGCGGCCGAGCTCGGCGTTCCGGTGGAATGGGGCGGCGACTGGAAGACGCTCAAGGATGGCCCGCACTTCCAGATCCCGCGCGGCTGGAAGGGACGCGCATGAACGCATCGCTGCGCGCGTTGGCGCCGTATCTGATCGGCGCCGTCCTGGTGGCCGCCGCCTTCCTGTGCGTGCGCTGGTATGGCGCCGTTCAGTACCGCGCCGGAGTCGACCGGGCAAATGCCGACTACACGCTGGCCGAGCTCACCGAGTTCCAGCGCCAGACGACGCGGTTGGGTGAAATATCCGAATCCCTGGAAGGCGCGCTTACCGCGTTGCGCGGCGCCAGCCCCAAGATCATCGAGAGGTACACCCGTGTCGAAGTCCAGAGCCCTTTGCCTGCTGGCTGCCGCATTGACGCTGAGCGGCTGCGGCACATCAACGAAGCCGGTCGCCTGGCCAATTCTGCCGGCCAACCTGGCGCAGCAGTGTCCGCAAGTGCCCGAGGTGACGAGCGATAGCTGGGACGATCTTGCGCGCAGCTATATCTTCCTGGCGGCGCTATATGGGGAGTGCGCGGCAAGGCAGCGCGCTGTGGTGCAGGCATGGGAGAAAACCTAGCGCGCCTCGACCATGTTTCAGGGCCCGTTCATTCTAAAAGGGCAGACCATTTTTTTACTTGACCCAGGTAGAAATGTGTTGATGACCAAGTGGATTTCGGCGCTGTCGGCGCGGCGGCACCCTTGCCGGCTTCAGTCATGCAGAGCGTGCGGCTCGTAAACCCTCTCGGCAACTGGCGTTCTTGGGAGATGCTCATCGGTGAAGTCGATATCCAGCATCGATTGAGCTTGCGCGCAGCCATAGACGAGGAAATCAGAAAATCGCCGGAATGCGAGCAGGAAATCCGGATAGGCTATGAAAGAAGCAAGGCCGCGTGGGACGATTTTTGGACCAACATCTTCGAAGCTGAAACGGAAGCCGCATTGGCGGCGTAGCCCAAACAAAAGCCCGCAGGCGCAAGCCGCGGGCTTTTCTTCGCTACCCTTCAAATGGACTCTTCTTCTTCCGCCGATTTACTGGCCTGAGGATTTCGCCTGACTTCAGCCTGTACACGTCTTTCCCCTCCCAGATCACGGCGCCGCCGGTGGACAGGCGGCATTGCAGCACTATGTGCGGATCGGGACTGTCGTCCGTCGCGGGTTCTTGAATGATATGTCGCTCGATCCGGTACTGGTCTCCTGCTGCCGAGACCGCAATCACATCCTCCAGTCGTCTGCATGAGATTGACATGATGAGCCTCCTTCACTTGCGCCATGGTGAAACCTGTGGCGCTGAGGTCATCGTCTCGACTGGCTCTTTCCCTGTCAATGCTGCTGCGGTCCATCATCCAAGCGTATGCGCGACGCTTCCGAGGGGAGTGTCGTGCATACGTATGAGACGATGCATGCGTTTGGTCTAGGCTGTATTCAAAGCCGCGCGTGCGTTGAAATTCAGCGGCGGTCAGAGGTACTTATGGCAGCCGCAAGGCCTGGATCGGATGCTATTCGAGCTTCACGTTGGCGGACTGGATGACCGACCGCCACTTCTTGTAGTCCGCTGCGATGGTCTGCGAGAACTGGGTAGGGGTGGTCGGCATGGCGGTCGCGCCTTGCGCGGCCAGCGCATCCTGGACGTCTTTCAGCGCGAGGATCTTGTTCAGTTCCGTGTTCAGCGTCTGGATGATGGGCTTGGGCGTGTTGGCGGGAGCAAGGAGCCCATACCAGACGCGCACGTCGAAGTCGGGATAGCCGGATTCCGCGATGGTGGGCACGTCAGGCATGGCCGGGCTGCGCTTGAGCGAGGTCACGGCCAGCGGCACGGCGCTGCCGGCCTTGATCTGCGGCGCGGCCGAGGGGATGGACGTGAAGATGACCGGGACCTGCCCGCCCAGCAGGTCGGCCATGGCCGGACCCGATCCCTTGTAGGGCACGTGCACGAGTTTGATGCCCGCCTGCAGCTGCAGCAGTTCGGCGGCCAGGTGCGTGATGGTGCCGGCTCCAGGCGATCCGTAGTTGATCGTGCCGGGCGCCTTCTTGGCGGCGGCGATCAGGTCCTTGAGGGACTTGTACGGGCCGTTCTTGTTGGCGACGACCACCAGCGGCGCTTCGCCGACGATGCCGATGGGTTCGAAGTCCTTGACCGGGTCATAGGCCAGCTTCGTGTAGAGCGAAGGCGCCACGGCCAGGTTGTCGACCTGGCCCATGACGATCTCGTAGCCATCGGGCTTGGCGCGCGCGGCGGTGGTGATGCCTATGGTGCCGCCGGCGCCCGGCCGGTTCTCGGCGACGACGTTCCACTTGACCGAATCGGACAGCTTGGCGGCGACGGTGCGCGACAGGAAGTCGGTGCCGCCGCCGGGGGTGAACGGCACGATGACCCGGATGGGCTGGTTCGGGTATTGCTGCGCGGCGGCGGGGGCGCAGGCGGCGAGCGCGCAGGCCGAGAACATTAGGGCACGTAGCATGATTGTGGTCTCCATTCCTTGGTGGGCGCGTCCGGTCGTGATCGCCAGACGTCGGTTGCTGCGGATGCTGCTGACGCGTACTGCGGGTTCGGTTGCGGCGGGCGGGTTCAGGCCCCTGGTTGGCTAGACGGTTCCTTTCGCGCGGAGTTCCCGGATCCGGTCGCGCGACAGGCCCAGTTCCTCCAGGACCGATTCGGTGTCCGCGCCCAGCTCGGGCGCGGGGCTGCGGACCTGGCAGGGCGCTTCGGCGAACTTGATCGGAAAGCCCAGCATGCGCACCTGCTGGCCATCGGGATGCGCAACGTCCATGGCCATCTGCTGGTCCGCGACCTGGGGGTCGTCGAACACGTCCTGCAGGTTCAGCACCTGTCCGCAGGGCACACCGTACCGGTTCAGGCGTTCGATCCAGTAGTGGCTGTCCTTCTGGCGGGTGCGGGCTTCGATGGCGGACTTGATGGATGCGCGGTTCAGCATGCGGTCGGCGTTGGCCTGGAATTCCGGATGCGCGCGCAGTTCGGGCAGCTCCAGCGCGTCCAGGAGCTTTTCGTACATGGCATCGTTGGACGGCGCGATCGCGACCTGGCCGTCGGCGGTCTCGAACAGCCCATAGGGCGCGACGATGCCGTGGTCGTTGCCGGTGCGGGGAGGTAGCTCGCCGCTGGCGAAGTAGTTCGACGCCTGGAAGCTCAGCAGCCCGATCATGCTGGACAGCAGGCTGACGCTGATGGAGTCGCCGCGGCCGGTGCGTTCGCGGCGCAGCAGCGCAGCCACCACGCCGAGCGCGCCGTTCAGGCCTGCGGCCAGGTCGCTGATGGGGGGCCCCGCGCGCATGGGCGGATCGTCTTCGCCGCCGTTCAGGCTCATGAAGCCGCTCATGGCCTGGGCGATGAAGTCGAACGCGGGGCGGTCGCGATAGGGGCCGGACGCGCCGAAGCCGTTGATGCTGCAATGGATGATGTCCGGCCGCAACGCTTTCAGCGCCTCGTCGCCGAAGCCCATCTTGTCCATGATGCCGGGCCGGTAGTTCTCGATCACGACGTCGCAGTGGGGTATCAGCTGGCGCAGGATGTCCTTGCCTTCGGCGCTGTACAGGTCCAGCGTCACCGACCGCTTGTTGCGGTTGTAGTTGGCGAAATACCAGCTCAGGCCGTCCCGGATCACGCCTTGGCGGCGGATCGGGTCGCCCTCGCCGGGCGCCTCGATCTTGATCACTTCGGCGCCCATGTCGGCCAGTATGGATGTGCAGTACGGCCCGGAGATGATGCGTGTCAGGTCCAGGATGCGGATTCCGGTAAGTGGCATGGCGTATTGGTGCGTGGTTATCGTTCTGGCTATCCCGAAGATCCCGTTTTGGCTCAGCCGATCGCGCCGGCGGCCACGGCGTAGTCATGCAGGCGCAGGCGCGGCCCCGCCTTCATCAACTGGCCGGGCAGGCCGCGGCCGACGATGCCTTCCAGCCGTTGGGCCACCTTGATCAGCGCGCCCAGGTCGATGCCGCTGTCCACGCCCATCTCGTCCAGCAGGTAGACCAGGTCTTCGGTGCAGATGTTGCCGGTGGCGCCCGGCGCGAACGGGCAGCCGCCCAACCCCGCCAGCGAGGATTCGTAGGACGTCACGCCGGCGCGCAGGCCTTCCACCACATTCACCAGGCCGATGCCGCGCGTGTTGTGGAAGTGCAGCGAGATCTTGATGCCGGGATGATCGGCCCGCAGCGTCTCGACCGTGTGACGCACCAGCCGGGGCGTGGCCATGCCGGTGGTGTCGCCCAAGGTCACGGCATCGAAGCCCTGGCGCGCGAAGTGGTCGAAGATGGTCCGGATGCGGCCCAGGTCCACGTCGCCTTCGAAGGGGCAGCCGAAAGCGACGGCAATGGCGCCCTTGCGCTTGATGGGGTGTTCTTTCAGCAGCTGCGCGATGTCCTCGATGTCGCGCAGCGACTGTTCGACAGGGCGGTTCAGGTTCTTGGTGTTGTGGCTTTCCGTGGCGGACAGGAACACGACGATCTCGTCGGCCTGCGACTGCAGCGCGCGTTCGACGCCCTTGCGGTTGGGCGCCAGTGCGCCCAGCACTACGCCCGGACGTTTGCGCACGCCCTGCAGGACTTCCTGCGCGTCGCGCATCTGCGGCACGGCGCGGGGCGAAACGAAGGAGGTGGCTTCGAAGTGCCGCACGCCTGCGTCGATCAGCGCGTTCAGGATCTGGATTTTGGTGTCGGTGGGCACGAACTCGGATTCGATCTGCAATCCGTCGCGCATGCCCACTTCCACGATTTCGACTCGGTCTGGAAGGCTCATGGCTGGTCGTCTCCTGGCATCCGGATCCTGCGCCCGCGAGGGCTTTGCGCGGCGATGTCCGGGATATGGGTGGTCGGCCTCCATCTTCTGCGATGGACCCAGGCAGGACAAATCGTGAATCTTCGGCGGGGGATCGCGAAACGCGATGGCTCGGGATCCAGGCGTCGCGCCCGGGTCGGCCCGCGCGTCCTATTGCTGCTTTGCGGCTTCGGCGATCAGATGATCCAGCAGCAGCCTGGCGGCACCCGATAGCGATTCATTGCTGCGCACGCACAACTTCAGTTGGCGCTGCGCCCAGGCGTCGGTAAGCGGAATGATGCAGAGCTCGTCGCACACATAGGCGGACAGGGCCTCGGTGGGCACGATGCCGACTCCCAGGTCCGCGCGCACCATGGACACCAGCGCGTCGTAGGAGGTGACCTGGAAGCGCAGCCGCAGGGAACGGTTCATGGAAGCGGCTTCGCGCGTGAACAGATAGTTCGCGGCGCTGCCCCGGTGCATTCCGACGTGGTCGTAATCCAGCGTATCGGCGAAAGAGACCCGCCGGCGTCGCGACAAGGGGTGCCCCGATGGCGCCACCAGCGCCATGACGTCGCGGTGGTAGGGAAATATGTCCAGTCCGTTTTCGTCGTCGGATTGGGTATAGACGCCGATGTCGGCGGCGTTGTCGATCACCGCGCGGGTGACGCCGGCGCTGACGGATTCTTCCAGGTCGATCTGCACGTTGGGGTGCTGGGTCAGGAAGCGGCGCAGTTCCATCGGCAGGAACTGCGCGATCGAAGACAGGTTGGCCGCGACGCGCACCCGGCCGCGCAGGCCGGCGGAGTAATCGCGGATTTCGGCGGCCAGGTCCTGGGTTTGATGCAGTAGCGCGCGTGCGCGCCGCGCCAATGCGCGTGCGGCGCTGGTCGGTTCCACGCCGCGCGCATGGCGCTGGAACAGCGGCACGTCCAGCACGCGTTCGAGTTCGGACAGGCGCTTCGATAGCGCCGATGGCGCGATATGTTCGCGCGCGGCGGCGGCGGCGATGCTGCCTTCTTCCAGCACGGCCAGGAACACCTGCAGGGTATACAGATCCAGACGAGGGGTCATGGGGAGTCGCGGAGATACACGTCCGCGAGGATAGCGGCAGTCTAGCGCCGCCGGCCTAGGGGATTACGCTTAGCCGATTTCCACCCATTCCTGCGCCGCGCCGCGCGCCAGCAGTTCGCCGACCGTGATGATGGCGATCCGGCCATCGGCCGTTCCCAGAGCCAGCTTTTCCTCGTGGGCATCGAGGGCGAAGACCAGCGTAGGCAGGCCTTCCAGCCGCATCCGGGCGCGCAATTGGATTTCACCCGAAGCGGCATCCAGCAATAGCAGCCCGCCGTCCAGGAACGCGGCGGCGACCAGCCCGGGGCCGGGCATGAAGACGACCGCGCTGGCCGAGGCGGTGGTGGGATGCCGCCAGCGTTCGCGGTCACGGTCCAGCGGCTTGCGATAGATGAAGCCGGCGCAGGCGGCGCTGACGGCGGGAGAGTAGTGCCGCCCGCTGATGACCAGGCCCGCGCCTTGCGCGTCTTCGACATAGCAGCCGCTGAGCTCCATGGCGTGGCTGTCGGGCTTGCCATTGGCCTTGAGCACCGGCCAGAGCGGTTTGATCTGGCCGTCGGGCATGACCATGCACAGGCGTTTGGCCTCATGGGAGCTTGCAGGCGTGCCCTGCACACAGAACGGCGACGGCGCGCCGCTGATGCGGATGTAGTGATTGAAGCAGTCGTAATGGCCCAGGTCCACGCGCAGTTCGGCGCCCGAGCCCAGGTCGCGCAGCAGGTCGCGTGCGCCTCTGGTAGCGGGGATGCGGTTTCTGCGGCCCAGCATTACGCCTTGTGACGAGGCCGAGAACGTGTATTCGCCGTCGTATTCGCCGACGAGGTCCAGTCCTTTGTCCGTCAGCGTATACAGCCGGGAATCCTGGCGCCACTTCATGTCGGGCCGCGTCGAGGGCTCCACGACGTGTACATGGATGCCTGCCGCCCGGATGATCTCGGCGCCATGGCCGGCGCCGGAGTATGCGGCGATCAAGCCGTCTTCGACGCCGTGGATTTCCAGCAGGCAGCCGCCATGCGCCACCGCGATGCGCTTGGCGTCCAGCCACGCAAGATCGTGGATGGCGTTGTGGCTCGCCAGTTGCGGCAGCCCAAGCCATTGCGCGAGGCGGGATTCAGGTGCAGGCGCGGGGGAATCTGCTGCCGGCGCGATGGCGTCGCTCGACAGTTCCAGTTCGCGCGGTCCGGCATCGGACCAGGTTGCTTCGCCGTAGGGCGCGCGCACGATATACAGCGT
The DNA here is from genome assembly GCF_029839485.1 of Achromobacter sp. GD03932. Classification (NCBI taxonomy): domain Bacteria; kingdom Pseudomonadati; phylum Pseudomonadota; class Betaproteobacteria; order Burkholderiales; family Alcaligenaceae; genus Achromobacter; species Achromobacter sp. GD03932. Next base: position 18,486 of record NZ_JAOCAT010000007.1, on the reverse strand, counting down.
ACTGAACGCGGCGTCGGGCGGATCCTCGGGCAGGCCTTCCCATTCCTCGTCCCAGGGCCGCACCCACGCCTCGATCCCGTCGCCCGCGGGGTCGAAGGCGCAATGCGCAACTTCGGGGATGTCGTGGAAGAACCGGCGGGAGAGTCCGCTGCGCCAGTCCCAGACCTGCAGGTCGCCTTCGAACAGATAGCCGCCGTCATAACGGCCGGTGCCGATCGCGACCACCGATTGGTCGGGATGGAACGCGACGTGGTTGACGGGATGGCGCAGCTCGTCGAACGCCGCGAACGGGATGTGGCTGCCGCGGCGGTACAGCGCCACGCGATAGCGCAGCGTTTGGCCGCCATAGGCCGCGCGGGCGCGAGGGTGCGCGAGCAGGGGAAACTCGGAGGCCACGGCCGCGATTTCCCCTGCTGGGTCGAAGAACACTCCGGTAATCTTGCCGCTGCCTCGCAGCGACGGATCGGCGATCATGGCCATACTGGATTCCGCGATACGAGCGCCGTCGATCGCGAATGCGGGCGCAGGGCCATGGGCAGGCGGGATAAGCTTATTCGAGGAGCGGGTCGGGGCGCCCGGCCGGGCTCATGTGCGAGCCCGGCTGGCGGCCGGCGTCTCCTTCTTCGCGCGTGGCTTGGGCGCGGGTTTCGGGTCTTGGGCAGGAGCGTCGAACTCCTGTTTGTTGCGTTCGCCCCGCGGGGTGTTTTCCGGATGCGGCTTGGGAAAAGCCCAGGGCTTGGTTTTCTGATCCATTGCATGTACTCCTTGCACAGGCGGAACAGTAGCATTAGCCGTGGCACTGGGTAAGTGAGGGTTGACGTCAATATTCATCACATCGTGATTTTCAGGTGAAAAATGCGATGGATTCGACCCGCTTTAGCCCGTTCTGTTCCGCCCTGATGGATCAGGGCCCATCAACACTGATAGCTGATAGGACACTCCTTCCTGTGCTGATGCGCGGTCTAGCCAGCTTCGGGCCTGTCCTCAAGCCAGATGCGGTCGAACTGTTCGCGCGCGTGGTGCGCCCAATCGTCGATGGCGCTGCGCACGTCGTCCACGGTGGGCTTGCGGTCGGCGGGCAGATTGCCGCCCGTGACGGTGCCCAGCGAGGTGATCAGAAGTTCGTTGGTGTTGGCGTCGCGCAGCGCGGCTTCGAGCAGCAGGCGCGCGGACTGATCGCGGTAACCGGCCGCCTTGACGGTCTGGCCGATCACGAAACCGATGGGGATGTACTCGGTAATCCTGGGGTCGCGCTCGTTGCGGAAGGTGCCGGTGATGGCCGCGCTCAGGCGCAGCGCGTGCGGCGCAGGCCGGGTCAGCAATTGATAGCCGGCTTGCTCGAACTCGCGCCGTATCGCTTCATTCAGGTAGGCAAGCACACGCTCGCGCATGGCGCTGTCGGCCTTCAGGTCCAGCTCGTCCGGCCGGTCGCCCTGGATGTATTGCACCGGCTCCAGGATGATTTTTTTCGGGTACTGGCTGCCGATGGGCGGGCCGGGGCGAACCCAGACCATGCCGGCGCTCCAGTCGGGATCCTGTTTCAGCCGGCTTTGGTTTTCACCCAGGGACGTGGAATAGTTCTGCGGCTTGGGCAGGTTGGTGCAGCCGGCAAGGCCGATCACTGCACAGCAGGCGGCCAGAGCGAGACGGATCTTCATATTCTTCTCTTCCTGAAAATGGCGCCCGGGCTGCAGATGGAAAGACCGTGCGCGCGCCGCGGGCGGCCCAATTATTGCCCCGTTTCGCGCCGGATTTCCCGCTTTGGCTCGGATGGACACCCCGTTTCGTTGCAAAGCAGAATTCCATTTTGGGAAAACTGAAACAAAGGATCGAGGGGGCGTCGAAGGCTCCATAGCGGGTAAGCCGTAATAGCTGCCGCGGAAAGCCGCCGCGGGACTACGATGGACGAGTGAACATAGGGAGACAACTATGGACACTGCCAAGCAATGGTATGCCGCCGTCAAGGACTGGCAACGGGCCCGCGACGAGCTCACCGCCGCGATCGCCGCGATCAAGTGGCCGAATCCCACCCAGGATTGCCTGGACAACTATGATCGCGCCTACGCCAACGAAACCGGGGCGCGGGATCGCATGAACCAGGCATACGAGCGCGTGCGACGATAAGCGCGCGCATCTTTGCCCGGCGGCCGCGGCGGGCATTGCTACACTGCCGCGCATGACGGACCAACAACAGAAATTCATGATCAGGCGGGCCCGCCCTGAGGACGCAGTCATGCTCGAAGACCTGCTGATGCGCACCTACGAAAGCACATGGATGCCGGAAATGACGGCGGAAAGGGACCAGCAGTTCCGCGCCAGCGGCAAGACGGCCCAGTATGTGAGCGCCAGGGGCAGTCTTTTCATGGTGTGCGAAATCGACGGCGTGCTGGCAGGCATGGCGGATTGGGAGAACGACTTCATCTGGGCCTTGCACGTGCATCCCGCAAGGCAAGGGCAGGGCGTTGGCGGCGCCTTGCTGGCATGGATGGAAGCGGCGATCCAGGGCGCGGGATTCGCACGCGCGCGGCTGGAGACGGATTCTTTCAACATGCGCAGCCGCCAGTTCTATGGCAAGCACGGCTACGCCGAGATCGATACCTATCCTGACGAGGAATGGGACAGCGGCTTCACTACCGTCCTGCTGGAAAAGCCCTTGCCGGTCTGATGCTTCTGGCTCCATGAAAATAGCCTTGGCTGGTCCTGGAAATGGAGCCACGATGGCGGTATGTTGTGGTTTTCAGCCGCTACCGCCGAACCCGCCATGTATCTGCCGTCCGCCTTTCGCGAAGACTCGCCCGAAGTCCAGCACGAATTCATCCGCGCCCACCCCCTGGGCGTGCTCACGACCAGCGGGGATGGGGGGCTGATGGCGAACCACATTCCCTGTTTGCTCTATCCCGAGGGGCCGCATGGCGTATTGCGCCTGCACGTGGCTCGCGCCAATCCGCAGCTTGCCGACCTGGCTGCAGGCCGCGAATGCCTGGTCGTCTTCCATGGGCCGCAGGCTTACGTCACGCCGTCCTGGTATCCGACCAAGGCCGAGACGCACAAGGTCGTGCCCACCTGGAACTTCGTTGCCGTGCACGCCTGGGGCGTGCCGGTGATCCAGGATGATCCGGCCTGGCTGCGGGTCCAGTTGGATGCGCTGACCGACAGCCAGGAAAGGGCGCGCGCGCAGCCTTGGCGCGTGGCCGACGCGCCTGCGGATTTCATCACCGCCCAGATGCGTGCCATCGTCGGCGTGGAGATCCCCATCGCGCGCATCGAAGGCAAATGGAAGGTCAGTCAAAACCGCACGCTTGCCGACAGGCGCGGCGTGGCCGAAGGCCTGGCGGCGGAAAACGGCGATGCGGTCATGGCCGGGCTGGTTGCCCGCCGCGGCGGGCTGGAGTAATCCGCCCCCACGCGAAACTGGCGATGGCGGCAGCCTGCAGGCAGGCCGCCGCCGCCAGGAACCAGAGCAGCGGCTGTCCGGCCTGTTCGGACCATGCCCGCAGCATGCCGAACGACGCGGGCGCGAAGGCGTAGGCGCCTTGCGACATGGCGACGATCAGCGGGACCACACGTTGTGCGTCTTCGCGGGCGAACTCTGTCTGCGCGATCAACGGCGGCAGCGAGGTCGCGTTCCCTATGCCTGAGCCGAACAGCAGAACGCCCAGCCAGATGGCCCAGGCGTGCTCGGCGGCCAACATCAGAATCAACGAACCGGCGATCTGGATGGCGTAGGCCAGGCAGGCGACTTTGCGCCGGTCCGTGCCGGCAGGCATCAGCCAACCGACGAGCGTGCGCCCGCCTAAGGCCGCGGCCGTGGCCAGGCCCATTGCCAGGCCGGCAGTCTGCGCACCCAGCAGCGGCGCCAGCAGGGACAGCAGATGCGCGATCAGACCGATCTGGGCGAACAGGCCCAGCGCCATGCCGGCAGCCAAGGTGAGAAAGGCGCGGTTGCGCCACAGGTCCGCCACCGGCGCGGGCGGGGCGATGCCTGCCGCAGCCGCCGGCGCCTGCGTCGCAGTGCAAGCGCCATCCGGCTCTTGGCCGAGCTGTTGCGGTGTCAGGGCAAACACCTGGCGCGACAGCACGGCGATCACCGCCACCATCGCCGCGCCCACCCACAAGGCCGCCTGGTCAAATCCCGCCTGGCCGATCAGGTAAACCCACAAGGGCGAAAAGACGATGCCGCCGACGCTGGCGCCGTTGTAGGCCATGCCCAGCGCGGCGGGGCGGCGGCGCACGAACCAGGGTGAGATCAACGCATTGACGGCGGCGGCTCCCAACGTCACCCAGCCCATGCCCGAGAACAGCGCAGCTGCGTAGAGCTGCCAGGGCTGCGCGGCCGTGGCCCAGCCGCCCACGCCGAACGCCAGCAGCACGGCGCCGCCCAGCGTGACTGCCGGCACGCCGCAGCGCTGGTACAGACGCGGCAGGTTGGCGACCACCACGGTGCCGCAAAGAAAGTGCAGCGTGACGGCGCCGGATACCAGGGCCACGCCCCAGCCGGTACGCTGCGCCACGGCATGCAGGAAGACGGGCGGGCCGTAGAAGCCGACGCCCCAGCCGAAGATCGCCAGCACGAAGGTGGCGTAAAGCACTGTCCAGCCGAAGAATTTCCGGGATGCGGGCATGGGTGTCCGGGCAGGCCGGCTGCTGTCTTGTTGTGTTGAGTCGCAGTATGCTTGACTCTGCACACAACACTTTGGTCTGTGACGAATCATGGAATCCGAGTTTGCCGACATCAATCTTTCCGCCGTGGCTGGCGCCATCGCCGATCCGGCCCGCGCCCGCATGCTGTGCGTGCTGCTGGACGGCCGCGCGCGCACCGCGACCGAACTGGCGGCTGCCGCCGACATCGGCGCCTCCACCGCCAGCAGCCATTTCCTGCGCCTGCGGGAACAAGGGCTGGTGGAAATGGCCGTGCAGGGCAAGCACCGTTACTACCGCCTGGCCAACAGCGAGGTCGGACACGCGCTGGAGGCCTTGCTGGTGGTGGCTGGCGCGGAACGCGTGCCGTTCAAACCCAGCACGCCGTCGGCGCTGCGGGAGGCGCGCACCTGTTATGACCACATGGCGGGCACGCTGGCCGTGCGCATCCATGACGCCATGCTGTCGCGCCAATGGCTTACGGCGGACGGGCGCGATTACCTGCTGACGCCGTTGGGCGAGGCGGCGCTGGCGCAGATAGGCGTGGACGTGTCGCAGGCGCGCCAACGCCGGCGGCGCTTCGCCTGTTCCTGCCTGGACTGGAGCGAGCGCCGCTCGCATCTGGGCGGCGCCTTGGGGGCGGCGCTGTTGGAGGCGCTGACGTGCCGGGGGTGGATCAGCAAGGATCTGGATTCACGTGCGCTGAGCGTCACGAAAAAGGGCGAAAAGCAGTTTCCCGCTTTCTTTGGACCGGCCGGTGAGCAGCCGGCCGCGGCGACTGCGCAGCAGGACCGCCATGTTGCGGCTTGAAGCCGCAACAAGGTGTGCATATGCAACAGATCTAGGGAAATCCCCGTGAACCTGTGCGGCGGCGGGTTGCGACAGCATCCCGCGTCGCGCCGCAAGCCGCGCCAACCCTGGCCATGCGGTGCGCAGGTGCTTCGCGCGCAGTGTCCTCAAAAAACGGGGACACAATTCTTGCGCTGCAACAGTGTTTCTATTTTCTGCCCACGTTACAAAACATATCCGAACTGTCATGGACAAGCGGGGTATGCTGGGTCGCAGAAAGAGGGCATCCGAAGTGCATCAGAACAACTTGATCTACAAGGGATACCGGCTGACGGCCAAAGTGTCCCGGGGCGCCGACGCCGAGGTTCAGGCGCAATCCAGCGGCCCCGTATTCATAGCGTCGGTGATGGTGGTCCAGGCAGGCGCCGTGCTCGAAGGCGGCGACGAATATCCGGTTCCGCGTTTTGCCGAGGGCGGCTTTGTCTACAGTCCGCGCGAAGCGGTGCATGCAGCGATCCTGCACGGCCGCGAAATCGTCGACGGCCTGACCAACCTGCCAGCCTGACGCCGTCCTAGCCGGAAAAGACTTCCCGCCAATCGCGCGTCTTGGCCAGCGTCTGCACGGTCGCGGACTGTTCCAGGATGGTCACGGCTTTCTTGAATTCCTCGGCCGAGGCGCCGTCCTCCAGGATGACCATGCGCGAGTTGCGCGCGTCCGCCATCTTCACGTCCGACATCTTGCCGTGGGTCTGGTAGACCTGCGTCCAGTCCATTTTCTTGCCGGCCTTCAGGGCGATCGGTTCGATGTACGTCAGCGCGGTGCTGCTGGCGGCGCGCACGGCGAAGGCGAAATCGGCCGTGTGGCCGCTGCTGCCCTTGGCGCGCGCGCCCTTGACCATGCGGTTCACGCCCACGCCCGCCGTCAATGCCCGTCCGACCTGCGCGCGGAAGCGCAGCTGGCTGAACTTCGGCATCCACTTGGCGCACTGGAACGACAGGGCCATCGCCAGCTTGACCGCGTCCCACAGCGCTTCCTGCAGCTGTTCGTTGGGGCCGCTGGCGACGATGGCGCCGTCGCGGTCGAAGTGCGCAAGGCTGACGCCCGGCGTTTCATTCAGGATGTCGATGCGCTTGGCCGCCAGGTCGATGCCATAGCTGGACGCGTGCATCGCGGTCTCACAGGCGTCGGTGAGGTAGAACGTGGACTCGTCGGGATGCGCGATGAAGAAGGCCGCATGCTGCCCGTCCAGGCCCAGGGTCATGGGCGATATGGCGCGGATGGCGTGCTCGCCCGCCGGCAGGACGGTCCAGCCGGAGGCTTCCAGGAAAGTGCTCATAGGATCAGTTCGATTTGGCGGCCTTTGAGGGGATGCGCGAATCCGCCGGTGAGCGTCAGGTTCGCCCGCGGCAGGAAGTATTGCATCAGCGCGCCGATATTCTGCAGGGCAGGCACGATGGGCTCGGCGTAGCCTTCGCCATCGTCCACCCAGATGTGTTCATGGCTGCGGTCCGCAAGCGGCTTGCGGTACTGTGGCCGGCCTTCGCCCACCAGGCTGGTATGGAAGGAGTCGTCGGTGTCCACGCCGAACACGCGGTGCGGACCCACGAAGAGGCTGGCGCAGAACGCCTCGGCCAGGAAAATGGTGGCCTGGCCATGCACTGCCGTGCGCGCGCCGCGATAGGTGGCGCGGAAGATCACGTCTTCGCGCACTTCACCCTTGACCCGGCAGGCACAGGCGAATTCCATCCATTGGAGATTGCTGGCGGCGGGCTTGGGGACCCAGGCGATCGGTTTTACGGTTTCCTTGGGTTCGGCAAGAATCTCTTGCACCTCATCAACGGTGATTAACGGTTCGAACTTGTTGGCCATGGAACTGATCTAGGGTCTTGGAAATGCGCGCGCCGGGCAGCGCGCCTGGCAAACGCCGCGCGGCGGCGGGCGCACGCGCAACACTGCGAGGGGGCGTAATCTTACAAGATGAAGACTGCGCCGCCCGTTGTGCTGTATGGATGTACAGCGCAACCAGCGGCGCATCGGGGCTTGTTCACGCGGCTATAGCGAGCTGGCGCCGAACGTGTCGCACTGCTTGATGCTGCCGCTCTCCAGCCCGCGCTTGAACCAGCGTACGCGCTGGGCCGACGAGCCGTGGGTGAAGGAGTCGGGCACCACATAGCCCTGGCTCTGCTTTTGCAGGCGGTCGTCGCCGATCGCGGTGGCGGCGGTCAGGGCTTCTTCCACGTCGCCGCTTTCCAGGATGTTGCGCGCCGCGTTGGCGCGCTGCGCCCACAGGCCGGCGAAGCAGTCGGCCTGCAGTTCCATGCGCACCGACAGGGCATTGGCCTGCGCAGGATTGCGGCGGCGCAGATTGTCCACCTGGTCCGAGATGCCCAGCAGATGCTGGACGTGATGGCCGACCTCATGCGCGATGACATAGGCCTGGGCGAAATCGCCCGGCGCCTTGAAGCGGTTCTGCAATTCGTCGAAGAACGCCAGGTCGATGTACACCTTGCTGTCGCCCGGGCAGTAGAACGGCCCCATGGCCGACTGTCCGGTGCCGCAGGCCGTGGGCGTGGCGCCGCGGAACAGCACCAGCTTGGGCGCCACATATTGGCGGTTCAGGTCCTTCTGGAAAATGGCGCTCCAGGTGTCTTCGGTTTCGCCCAGCACCTTCGAGACGAACACTGCCTGTTTGTCGTTGGCGGGCGGACGGGTGGCGGGGCCCTGCTGTTGCTGCACGGGCGGGCCTTCGGCCATTTGCAGGACCACGCTGGGATCCACGCCGAAATACATGGCGACCAGGGCCAGCACGATCGTGCCTATGCCGATGGTGCCGCGGCCGCCGATGCGTGGGCCGCCTGCGCGGCGGTCTTCCACATTGTCGCTTTCGCGCGAGTCATCAAGGCGCATACTGTTTCTCCGGGCGGGTCGGCGTTCCCGCCATTTTGCATCGCCGCTCTGTACTGAGCGGCCTTCAAGAGTGTTAGGATAAACCCATGGCCTTGTATTTCGATATTCATCCCGCGAATCCGCAACCGCGCCTGCTGAAGCAGGCGGCCCAATGGCTGGCCGATGGCGGGCTGGTCGCGGTGCCTACCGATTCGAGCTATGCCGTGGTCGCGCGGCTGGACGACAAGAACGCCGCCGACGGACTGCGGCGGTTGCGTGGCCTGGACGAACGCCATCATCTCACGCTGCTGTGCCGCGACCTGGCCGAAATCGGCCACTTCGCGCGCGTCGACAACCGCCAGTACCGCCTGCTGAAAGCCGCGACGCCGGGACCCTGGACCTTCATCCTGGAAGCCACCAAGGAAGTGCCGCGCCGCGTTTCGCATCCGTCGCGCAAGACCATCGGCATCCGGGTGCCGGACCATCCCGTCATGCTGGGCCTGCTGGAGCAGGTGGGGGCGCCCTTGCTGTCCACCACGCTCATCCCCAAGGACGAGACCGAAGCGTTGAACGACGCGGAAGAAATCCGCGAACGCTATGAGCACTCCCTGGCGGCCATCATCGACGCGGGCGCTTGCCCGCAATCGCCCACCACCGTGATCGACCTCACCGGCGACGACCCGGTGGTTGTGCGCGTCGGACGCGGCGATCCTGCCACCCTCGGTCTTGCCTGAGCGCGCCCGCCGCGCCGACCTGCACGCCGGCATGCGCCGGCGCGCGGCTCATCTACAATCCGGTTCGCCATGAATGACATCATCCAAACCATTGCGGTCTACGCGATACCGGTCATCTTCGCCATCACCTTGCACGAAGCCGCGCACGGCTACGTCGCGCGGATGTTCGGCGACCCCACGGCCTATCAGGCTGGACGCGTCAGCCTGAATCCCGCGCGGCACATCGATCCGGTCGGCACGCTGCTGGTGCCGGTGGCGATCCTGCTGGCCTCCAAGCTTTTGGGCAGTCCGGGCATGCTGTTCGGCTGGGCCAAGCCCGTGCCGGTGGATTTCGGCCGCTTGCGCCGGCCCAAGCAGGACATGCTGTGGGTGGCGCTGGCGGGACCCGCCGCCAACCTGTTCATGGCCGTCCTGTGGGCGTTTTCGCTGCGCATCTTCCTGGAGTCCGGCCTGCAGGAGTCGTTCTGGTTCGAAATGGCCGTGGCCGGCGTGAACGTCAACCTGGTGCTGATGGCCTTGAACCTGCTGCCCATCCTGCCGTTGGACGGGGGACGCATCCTCTTCAGCCTGCTGCCCAACCGCCTGGCCTGGCAATACTCGAAAATAGAGCCGTATGGCCTGGTGATCGTCGTCATCTTGCTGGTGACGGATGTGCTCTGGCTATTGATGCGGCCGGTACTCTCCCTGGGGACGACCATCGTCCAGTGGTTTCTGTAGGATTTCAGCCAATATCCGTTAAACTTAACGGTTTCTTTGATTCTGGCCCTGGGGCATCCCGCCACGGGGTTTTGGAGCCCTACATTTATGGCATCCCCTGCAACCGCCGCAGGCGTTAATTTCCAAGGCAGCATGGTGGCTCTGGTCACTCCCATGCAGCCCGACGGCAGTCTGGACTACGCGGCCTACCGGTCGCTGATTGACTGGCATATCCAGGAAGGAACCGACGCACTGGTGGTGGTCGGCACCACCGGGGAGTCGCCCACGGTCTCCATGGAAGAACATGCGGAGCTGATCCGCGTTGCGGTCGAACACGCTGCGGGCCGCATTCCGGTCATCGCCGGCGTGGGCGCCAACTCCACCGACGAAGCCATCCACCTGACGCGCCACGCCAAGGCCGTGGGCGCGCAGGCTGGCCTGTCGGTCGTTCCCTATTACAACAAGCCCTCGCAAGAAGGTTTGTACCGTCACTTCCGCACCATCGCGGAAGCCGTCGATCTGCCCACCATCCTGTACAACGTGCCGGGCCGTACCGTTGCCGACATGAGCAACGAAACGGTCCTGCGCCTGGCGCAGGTGCCGGGCATCATCGGCATCAAGGACGCCACGGGCGATATCGCCCGCGGCGGCCTGCTGCTGCGCGAAGCGCCGGCCAGCTTCCAGGTCTTCAGCGGCGATGACCCCACCGCCGCCGCCCTGATCCTGCTGGGCGCGCGCGGCAATATTTCCGTTACGGCCAACGTGGCGCCCAAGCTCATGCGTGAGCTCTGTGCCGCCGCCCTGGCCGGCAATGTGCCGAAGGTGCGTGAACTTAACGCGTACCTGGCGCGTCTGAACAAGGCTTTGTTCGTGGAAGCCAACCCCATCCCCGTCAAGTGGGCGTTGGCCGAAATGGGCCGCAGCGCACTGGGCTACCGGCTGCCGCTGGTTGAACTGGGGGCGCAGCACCACGCGACCGTGCGCGCCGCGCTCCAGGAAACGGGCCTGCTCTAAATATCGTGAGGATACGTATGAACAAGCGTCATGCCGGTTTGTCGGCATTGATGTCTCTGGTGTTGTTGGCCGGTTGCAGTGAGGTCAATCAATTCCTGGGCAATGAAGAGTCCGTCAACTACAAGAGCGCCGTCACCCAGCGTGGGGAGCCGCTCAGCATTCCCCCCGACCTGACCCAGGCCAACAGCGATCCGCGCTATCGCGCGCCGGCTTCGGGCTCCACCACTTATTCGCAGTTCCAGCAACAGGGCCAGGCGCAAGCTTCCCAGCCCAAGACCAGCAACGTGCTCCCCGGCCGCCAGGACATGCGTGTCGAGCGTGACGGCGACCTGCGCTGGCTGGTCGTGGACCGTGCTCCCGAAGACGTGTTCCCGCGTCTGGTGGACTTCTGGACCGAAAGCGGTTTCACCGTGGCAAGCAACAACCCGAGCGCAGGCCTGATCGAAACCGACTGGGCGGAAAACCGCGCCAAGATCCCGGAAAGCTGGCTGCGCCAAGCGTTGGGCGCGGTGCTGGAGTCGGCCTGGGACAGCGGCGAGCGCGAGAAATTCCGTACGCGCGTCGAACGCGTGAACGGCCACACCGAGGTCTACGTCAGCCATCGCCAGATGCTTGAGAAGCGCGTCGGCGCCGACGGCATGCAGGTGCAATGGCAGAACGGCAAGGAAGACCCGGGCCTGAACGCCGCCATGCTGGCGCGCATGATGGTCTATCTGGGCTCCGACGTCGACAACGCCCGCAAGCTGGTGCAGCAGGCCGAGGCCGCGCCGCAGAAACCCGCCGTGCAGCAGGACGTCCGCGCCCAGGGCGCCTCGCTGCTCGTTGCCGAATCGTACGACCGCGCCTGGCGCCGTGTCGGCGTGGCGCTGGATGGCGGCGGCTTCGCCGTGGACGACCGCGACCGCTCCGCTGGCGACTACTTCGTCCGCTATGTCGACACCGACACGGGCGAAAAGATCGAGCAGCCGGGCTTCTTCAGCCGCATGTTCTCGGGCGACAAGAAGGCCGAGGCGCCTCAGTACCGTATCCACCTGGCCGCCAGCGGCGACCAGACCGTGGTGACCGTGCTGGATGCCAATGGCGCGCGCGACAATAGCGCCACCGCCCAGCGTCTGCTGAGCGTGCTGAAGGACAAGATGTAAGACCAGACGGTTCTGCGCTCACGCGCAGGCCCGCACAAGAGAGGCCCCTGCGGGGGCCTCTTTTTTTGTCGGACACGCTTTGAGGTTCTTGCGTGCCGCAGGGAGGGCGAGCTTCGCGCCGCGAGGGCGTGCGTTTGCCGCACCTTGCGCATATGCCCTCCGGGCGCAAAAAAGCCCCGGCTGCAAAGCCGGGGCTTTTTCTTGCGTCCTCAGAGCGGGGGTTCGTCGCTGAGTTTTTATTAGGACGCGGGCGTGGTCGAGCCGCCCGGGGTGGTCGAACCGCCACCCGGCGTGGTGTTGGGCGTGGGCGCCGGAGCCGGCGAGGTGGCCGGGGGCGTCGTGGAGGGGGCGGGCGTGCTTGCGCCCGGAGCGGGGTTGGTCGCGGGCGCCGGGGCATCTTCCTTCTTGTTGCAGGCGCTCAGCGCGACGGCCAGCACCGAGGCAATAATCAAGGTTTTGCTCATCATTTTTAGACTCCTGTAGATGACGACTCTTGAAACCCCATTAGGGGAAACCAGAGGTCAGGCTACAGGAACACGCGGGCGCAACGCGTATGAAATTTAAAAAGGTCGCATCCCAACGGCAACAAACCTTTCAGCTTCGTGTTATCTCTTTCTTGATGTGTCCCGCGTATCAGACCTGATTTCCTTCTGTACAGGACTGATACGGGGCCGTGTCGGGATGCTACGCCGCGACGTAGCGGATCCAGCCGGAATCCAGCCAATCCGCCAGGCAGGAGCGTGCTTCGTCGGTCAGGCGGGCGCAGGACGGATCCGAACAATCCAGGCTGCGCGCGTCCGCCAGCGTGCGCAGGGCGGCGTCCGCGGGCACCATGGCAGTCTCGCCATTGATGAAGAGCTGCTTGCCGCGATAGAGCATGCGGCTGCGCCGGTCCAGCACCAGCCGGCCCGCGGCAGGCCAGTCTTCTTCCAGGTCCACGTCCATGCCTTCGGGAGCGTCGAACACGCTGAGATTGCTGGGCTCGGTCAGCCAGCAGCCCAGGAAGCGCGAGGCGAGCGCGTCGTCGAAGCGCAGCTTTTCCACGGTTTCCAGCGTGGCGGCCACCAGCGCGTCCGGCAGCGCGGCGGGCGTCTCGACCGCGGGCTGGCCGGGGTCGCGATAGACCGCCGACAGCTTCGGACCGGGCAGGGCGGGCTCGCCATAGGGGCCGCCCAGGAGGCCGACGCGCGCCATGACCTGGTCCGCGGCCGCTTCGAGCAGCCCGCGCGCCAGCGTTGCCTGCGTGGGCGCGCGAAAACCGATGGAGATGGTCATGCAGCCGTCGCCCACCGCGACGCCGTCGTGGGCCGCCTGCGGCGGCAGGTAGAGCATGTCGCCGGGCGCCAGCACGGCCGTCTCTTCGGGTTCGAAACGGCTCAGGATCTTCAGCGGCAGGCCCGGTTCCAGCGACAGGTCCTTCTGCCGGCCATAGCGCCATTCGCGCTCGCCGGCGGCCTGCAGCAGGAACACGTCGTAGCTGTCGAAGTGCGGACCCACGCCGCCGCCATGGCTGGCGATGCTGATCATCACGTCGTCCAGACGCGCGTCGGGGATGAAGCGGAACAGCTGCATCAGTTCGGATGCGGCATCGCTGTGCAGGTCCACGCTTTGCACCAGCAGGGTCCAGTCGCCTTCGTTGTCCTTGGGCAGGCGCGCGAAGGGGCCGTTCTCCATCTGCCATTCGCCGTTCTCGCGCCAGATCAGGCGCGACTCCACGTCGTCGCGGCGCGCCAGTTTCTTGATGGCGGCGATCGTGACCGGCGGCTTGAAGCCGGGGATGGCCTGGCGGATCAAGAGGGGCTTGCGCTGCCAGTAGCGGCGCATGAAGTCGTTGGGGCTCTGGTTGCCCAGCAGGGCCAAGGGATGGTCGAGGTTCATTGCAGGTGCTTCTTCAGGCGATAGAGGGCGTCCAGCGCTTCGCGCGGGGTCAGGCTGTCGGGGTCGATGGCGGCGAGTTCCTCGCGCAGGGCGTCCAGGGCGTCGAGGTCGTCGGAACGGTCGGCTTCGGCATAGGCCTGGGCGTCGGCGTCAGCCGCGGCCGCGAACAGGCCAAGCTGCGGCGTGGGCGCGCCTTGGGCCTCCAGGCGCTCCAGCTCGCGCGAGGCCTGGCGGATCACGGCGGCGGGCACGCCCGCGCGCTGCGCCACCTGGATCCCGTAGCTGCGGCTGGCCGGGCCTTCGCGCACTTCGTGCAGGAACACGATGCCGCCGGCCGATTCGGCCGCGGCCAGGTGCACGTTGGCCGAGGCCGGCTGTTCCGCCGGCAGGCGGGTCAGCTCGAAATAGTGGGTGGCGAACAGCGTCAGCGCGCGGTTGTGGGCCAGCAGGCGGCAGGCGATGGCCCAGGCCAGCGCCAGGCCGTCATAGGTGGACGTGCCGCGGCCGATCTCGTCCATCAGCACCAGGCTGTTGGGCGTGCTGGCCGACAGAATGGCGGCCGCCTCGGTCATTTCCATCATGAAGGTCGAGCGGCCGCCCGCCAGGTCGTCGGCCGCGCCGATGCGGGTGAAGATGCGGTCGATCTTGCCGATGCGGGCACGCGACGCGGGCACGAAGCTGCCGATGCGCGCCAGCAGCACGATCAGCGCCACCTGCCGCATGTAGGTCGATTTACCGCCCATGTTCGGGCCGGTGATCAGCAGCATGCGGCGCGCCGGCTCCAGACGGCAGCCGTTGGGGGTGAAGCGCTCGATGGCGTGTTCCACCACCGGGTGGCGGCCGGCATCGATGTCGATGTCGGCCTGTTCGGACAGTTCGGGCGCGATCCAGTCGTGGCGGCGCGCGTGATCGGCCAGGGCGGCCAGCGCGTCCAGTTCGGCCAAGGCGGCCGCGCAATCCGACAGTGGCCGCACGTGCTCGGCCAGCACGTCCAGCAATTGCTCGAACAGCCATTTCTCGCGGGCCAGCGAACGGTCCTGGGCGGACAGCACTTTGTCTTCCCAGGTCTTGAGTTCAGGGGTGATGTAGCGTTCGGCGTTCTTCAGCGTCTGGCGGCGGCGGTAGTCCTCCGGCACCTTGGCGGTCTGGCCCTTGGTGACTTCGATGTAGAAGCCATGCACGCGGTTGAACTCCACGCGCAGGTTGCTGATGCCGGTGCGTTCGCGCTCGCGGGCTTCCAGCTGCACCAGGAAGTCGCCGCCGTCGGCCGCGAGGCCGCGCAGCTCGTCCAGTTCGGCGTCGAAGCCCGCCGCCAGCACGCCGCCGTCGCGGATGGCGACAGCAGGTTCGGCGGCAATGGCGCGCACCAGCAGGGCGGCCAGGGCCGGGTCCACCGACAGGTGCGAGACCAGTTCGCCCAGCCGCGGCGAATCCGCCATCGGCTCGACCTGGTCGCGCAGCGCCGGCAGGGCTTGCAGCGCGTCGCGCAGGCTGGCCAGCTCGCGCGGGCGCACCGAACGCAGCGCCAGGCGGGCGGCGATGCGTTCGATGTCCGGGAAGGCGTTCAATGCGCTGCGCAAGGACTCCAGCAGGCCGGCCGAACCAAAGCCGGCCGCGCCAAAGGTTTGCTCCATGTCCATGCGGCCCGCCAGCAGCGCCGAGATGGCTTGCTGGCGCGCCAGCGCCTGTTCGTTCTCGCGCAGCGGATGGTGCAGCCAGCGGCGCAGCAGCCGGCTGCCCATGGGCGTGCGGCAGCCGTCCAGCAACGAGAACAGCGTCGGCGAATCTTCGCCCGACAGCGTCTGCGTCAGCTCCAGGTTGCGGCGCGTGACCGGGTCCAGCAGCACGTACTGGCCGGGGCGTTCCGCCGACAGGCTCTGCACGTGGGCCAGGGCCTGCGACTGGGTGCGGGCGGCGTAGCGCAGCAGCGCGCCCGCGGCGCAGATGCCGGCCGGCATGTCTTCGATGTCGAAGCCCGCCAGCGTATCGGTCTTGAAATGCGCCAGCAGGTGCGCGCGCGCGCTGTCCGCTTCGAAGTGCCAATCGGGCACGCGGGCCCGCGCGCCTTCGAACGGGAAATCGAATTCGGCGCTGTCGGCGCAGACGATCTCGGCCGGCGCGATGCGGTGCAGCTCGGATTCCAGCTGCGCCGGCGCACATTCGGTCACGCGGAATTCGCCGCTGGCCAGGTTCAGCCAGGCCAGCCCCGCGCGCGGCGCGCGCGCGGTGCCGCCCACGAACACGGCGGCCAGTGCGCGGTCCGCCTTGGCCGGCAGCAGTGCATCGTCCGTCAGCGTGCCGGGCGTGACGATGCGCACGATGCGGCGCTCGACCGGACCCTTGGACGTCGCCGGGTCGCCGATCTGCTCGCAGATGGCGATGGACTCGCCCATGGCGACCAGCCGCGCCAGGTATTGCTCCATGGCATGCACCGGCAGCCCGGCCATCGGGATCGGCGTGCCGTTGGACGAGCCGCGCTTGGTCAGCGTCAGGTTCAGCAGACGCGCGCCGCGCTCCGCGTCTTCGTAGAACATTTCATAGAAGTCCCCCATGCGGTAGAACAGCAGCAAGGGACCGGCCTCCGCTTTCAGGCGGAGGTATTGCTGCATCATGGGGGTGTGGCCCGGGTGGGCGTCGGCGGCGGTGTTTTGCGTTGCGGAATTCATGCCCGTGATTGTATCGGGCGCGTGAACCGCTGCGGGGAGGGACGGACGCTGGTTTTGTCCGGACCTCACTTGTTCATGATATTCCCCAACTTCTTGATCACCTCACGCTCGGTTTCCGCGCTGGCGTGGGCGGCCTTGGTGTAGTTCGCTGTATCCATGTACTGCGGCGATACGCCGGACTGGCGCAGCAGGGCCAGGAAGGCTTCGTCCTTGAGCGTGTCGCGGAAGGCGCCGTCGAGCTTGGCGATCACGGCCGGGTCCATGCCCTTGGGACCGGCGATGCCGAAGGGCGAGGTGTGCACCACGGGATAGCCGGCTTCCTTCAGGGTGGGGACGTCCGGCAGGTCGGGGGAACGTTTGTCGCCCAGCGACGCGAGGATGCGGACCTTGCCCGAGGCAACGTAGGGCAGGATGGTGCTGGCGCCGACCAGCACCTGGATGTGGCCGCCCAGCATGGCGGTCAGCGCGTCGGCGTCGCCCTTGTAGGGCACGTGGGTCCATTTGGCCTGGGCGGCTTCGCCCAGCTGCACCATGGCGATGTGCTGGCTGCTGTAGGCGCCCGGCGTGCCGTAGGAAATCGTGTCGGGCTTGGACTTGGCGTAGGCGACCAGGTCGTCCAGCGTCTTCCAGGGCGAGTCCGAGGCGACGGCGACGTAGTAGTTGTAGCCGGCGATCATCGAGATGTAGGTCAGGTCCTTGACCGGGTCGTAGCGCGTGCCGGTGATGTGCGGCATGCGGAAGATGCCGATGGGCACCATGGTGACGGTATAGCCGTCGGGCGCGGTGTTGAGCATCTGGGTCGCGCCCAGCGTGCCGTTGGCGCCAGTCTTGTTCTCGATCACCACGGTCTGGCCGAGGCGCTTGCCGGACTGCTCGGCCAGGGCGCGGCCGACCACGTCGGTGACGCCGCCGGCGGAGTACGGGATGATCAGGCGGATCGGATGGTTGGGAAAGTCCTGCGCCAGCGCGGGGGCGCTGCCTGCGCTTGCCAGGACCATCATGCTTGCTGCCAGGATCTTCTTCATGTCATTCCTCCTTTGTGTGCCGCCGGCTTGCCGGCCGTCTCCAGGTCTAGCGGGATGCCTGGTATTGAACGTCAATCGATGATGCGCGCGCGGCTTGCGCCGAAGCCGATGCGCTGGAAACCCTCGCGGCTGCAATGGGCCGTCAGGGTGACTTCGTCTCCGGCCTCCAGGAACAGCCGGGTTTCGCCCGAGGGCAGGGTAATGGGTTGCGTGCCGCCGTGCGTCAGTTCGAGCAGGCTGCCGTGGCCGCTGTCGTCGGGCGTGGAGATGGTGCCCGAGCCCAGCAGGTCGCCGGGGCGCAGGTTGCAGCCGCCCAGCGTGTGCTGCGCCACCATCTGCGCGGGCGTCCAGTACAGGTGGCGGGCGTCGGATGCCGACAGCTGGCGCGGCGCCTGCGCGCGTTCGCGCATGAGCGGCGTGGATAGCCACGCCTGCAGCGCGATCTCCAGTCCGCCGCTGGCGGCATCCCTGGCGTCGCGCAGGTAGGGCAGCAGTTCGGGATCGGCGTCGCCGCGCGCCATCGCGGCGCGGCGGAACGGGGCCAGCGCCTCGCTGGTCACGATCCAGGGCGAAACCGTGGACGCGAAGTTCTTGCCCTGGAAGGGCCCCAGCGGCTGGTATTCCCAGGCCTGGATGTCGCGCGCGGACCAGTCGTTCAGCAGGCCGTAGCCGGCGATGTGGCCGGCGGCGAGCTCCAGCGGCACCGGCTCCCCGAGGGCATTGCCGGGGCCGATCCAGATGGCCAGTTCCAGTTCGAAGTCCAATTGCGCCGAGGGTCGGAAGGCCGGCGTATCGACGCCGGCCGCGATCCTGACCTGGCCGCGGGGCCGCCGCACGGGCGTGTCGGACGCGCAGATGGAGGACGCGCGGCCATGGTAGGCAATGGGCACGTGCTTGTAGTTCGGCATCAACGGGTTGTTGGGGCGGAACAGCTTGCCCACGTGGCTTGCGTGATGGATGCCCGCATAGAAATCGGTGTAGTCGCCCACGTCCGCGGGCAGCAGCAGTTCGCACTGC